>JAFDYE010000854.1 GCA_018267585.1 Bacteroidota bacterium | reverse complement strand
TACGAATATTTTCCAGCTGGTGTCGGTATGGCTGGTGGGGAAATTGAGAAACAGGCGGCTTGTGGCGGTAGGGTGTGGGATGCTGGCCCGGGTGCCGTTGCTGGTCATTGGCGGGATGGCGCTGACCTCTACGGCGTCGGTCCATCTTTTGATGTCGCTGCTCTTCTTCTTTTATTTTTTTGGCTCCATTGCGGGACCCAGCTGGAATAGCTGGATGAAGGACCTGATACCGGAAAATATTATGGGGAGCTATTTTGCGAGGCGTATCCGGTTGTCGCAGATATTGAATGTGAGTCTGAGCATTGTGCTGGCGTTGGTGCTGGATCTTGTGAAGAAAAAGACCCCGGGGCTGGAACTGACGGCATATGGGGTGATGTTCGTTGCCGGCGGGGTAGTGGGCATATCGGGTGCACTTATACTTTCGCGTGCGCCCGAGCCGGGGACGACGGTATCGGAATCTCATTTTTTAAGCCTGCTGCGGCAGCCGTTAAAGAACAGGAATTTTAGCCGGTTGCTGCTATTCAATGCCCTGTGGATATTTTCCCTCAATCTGGCGACGCCGTTCTTCACGGTATATATGATCAAGAGCCTGAGGTTGCCGTTGTCCTATATTATTGTGCTGTCGAGCATTGGTCTGTTAAGCAGCATTTTTACGGTCAGGATCTGGGGGCGTTGGGCGGACAAGTACAGTAACAAGACCATCATCGGGGTAGGTGGACCATTGTACGTGTTGTGTATTGTGGCCTGGTGTTTTGCAGGCATTTATACCCAGCTCTATGCCAATCTTATTTTGTTGGTGCTGATCCATATCGGGAGCGGCATTTCCACCGCGGGTATCAATCTTTCGCTGGCCAATATAGGTCTGAAGCTGGCGCCGAAGGATAATGCGATCGTCTATTTGTCTACACAGAATATCATCATGGCCTTTTTCTCGTCTGTGGCGCCTTTGCTGGGCGGCATACTTGCAGACTTTTTCACCAGCCGTCATCTGAGCATTACTGCGCAGTGGGTGAGTCCGCATATGAACAAGGTCTTCCGGCTGCTGGTATTGCATGACTGGAATTTTCTTTTCCTGATCGGAGCTTTGCTGGCGCTGGGGTCGCTGCAGTTCCTTATCGCGGTGCAGGAGCAGGGAGAGGTGGGGAAGGAGAAGGTGGTTCGGCTGGTGCGGCATTCGATCCGCAGCAATCTGAAGGAGACATTTCTTATCGGGGACGTCATTCAGTGGCATGAGCAGCTGAGGGCGATGGTCCGCCGGAAAATTACCGGGGTATAACTTATGGAGAATAAAAAGCACTGGTGGAATGGCGCGGTCATATATCAGGTCTACCCGCGAAGCTTTAAAGACAGTAATGGAGATGGGGTGGGTGATCTACCCGGCCTGATCGGAGAGCTGGACTATATCGCTTCCCTTGGTGTGGATGCGGTATGGCTCAATCCTGTCAATGCCTCGCCGGGGTTGGACAACGGGTATGATATCAGCGATTTTACCGCTATCGATCCGCAGTACGGGACGATGGAGGATATGCAGCAGCTGATAGACGGGCTGCACCGGAGGGGTATGCGGATAATTATCGACATGGTGCTCAATCATACCAGTGACGAGCATGAGTGGTTCAGGCAGGCCAGGACGTCGCGGGACAATCCCTATTATGCTTACTATCACTGGTGGCCGGCGGAGAAGGGTGAGCCGCCGCATCGTTGCGGGTTCTTCGACGCCGCGGGAAAGGGGTGGGAGTACAACCGGGCGACCGACTCGTATTACCTGCACTATTTTGCGCCGCAGCAGCCTGACCTGAACTGGGAGAATCCAAAGGTCAGGGCGGAGCTATATTCGATGTTGCGCTGGTGGCTGGACAAGGGTGTGGATGGAGTGAGGCTGGATGCGATCTGTTTTATTTCGAAGGATGTGGGCTGGCCTGAGGTCGGTCCGGAGCTATTGCGGTCGGAGTATCAAAATGACTGGGGGCATTATTATGCTGCGGGTCCGAGGCTGCATGAATATCTGAAGGAAATGCGATCGGCGGTATTCTCCGGGTATGATGTGGTCGTTGTCGGAGAGATGGCAGGTGTGGGATCGGAGGATGCGCATCTGTTCGAGGGTGAGCTGGATGTGCTGTATCATTTTGAGGGGATACAGCTGGGGTATATGCCGGGGGCCTTCAAGAAGGTCGATCCGGCGGGTTACAGGCTGAAGGATTGGAAGGAGGTGTACGGGCGATGGAATGCGGTGTTGGGGAATGGAGTATCGGCGGCTTTGTACCTGGGCAATCACGATCAGCCGAGGATGGTATCGAGGTGGGGGGATGACAGTGCGGCTTCGGCCAGGTTGTTGTTCACCTGGCTGCTGACGATGAAGGGGACGCCATTTATTTACAATGGGGATGAGCTGGGAATGACAAATATCCGTCTAACCGATATTTCCCAGTACCGGGATGTGGAGACGCACCGGATGTATGAGAATCTTCGGAAGAAGGGGGGAGATGCAGCCGGCTTTTTGGCCGACCAACAGCTAACGGGGAGGGACAATGGAAGGACGCCTTTCCAGTGGAGTGCGGGTGCTGCGGCGGGTTTTACGGACGGGGAGCCGTGGATAGCGGTGAATCCGAATTTTAACGTCGTCAACAGGGAGGTGGAGGAAGGGGATGGGGGTTCCGTACTGAGCTATGTCCGGTGGTTGCTGCGGATTCGGAGGTCCAGCCATGCGCTGGTCTATGGCGGGTATGAGGAATTGGGTCCGTCGCATCCGCATGTATATGCGTACAAAAGGGTTTATGCCGATGAGGAATGGACGGTGGTATTGAATTTCAGCGCGGCGGAGCAGGAATGGGGCAGGTTCGTGCTGGCGCCGTGGGAGCCGATCATTTTAAAGGGGAAAGTAAATGTATTGCAAGGGAAGACGACGGAAGGGAGGTAAGGGGCCGGGTATCGGGGTTTTGCAGTTGTTGTTGCGCTGCGGCGGCGATGGTGTGCGGGTTGGGGTAGGGGGTATCGGTGTTATAGAGGTTGTTGTTGACATATCGGATGACCTCGTTGCGACTGCGTCCCGTCGGGTCGACGGAAAATTCGAATATCGTTGCCCGCGCCCGCCATGGGGTATGCTGGGGGTTGGTCTGGGCGTAGAGGACGATCTGAGCTGTGTCTACGGCGGCGGCGATATGGGTGGTAGCGGTATTGACGGTAATGACCAGCCTGCTGGCTGCGATGGTGGCTATGAACTCCTCTATTGTCAGCAGGCCGGCGACTGCGTGTATGCCTTCGGGTAAGGCGGAGGCCAGTTGTTCTGCCAGGGGGATGTCCATATTGCTGCCGGTGATCAGCAGCTGTGCGTTGGTTTGCTGGCGGATCAGGCGGATCGTCTCGATCCACAACCGGATGGGATATTCTCTTTTTTTATCACTGACGCCGGGGTGGATGGCGATCCAGGGCTGTGTAGTGTCGAGGCCGATGGCGCGGAGCTTTTCCATTGCCCAGTGCTGAGCGCCGGGGCCGAAGGAGAGGTGGAGGCGTGGGTCGCTGCTCGTGGCTCCGAGGTGGCTGACGAGGGAAAGGTCGCGTTCGACCTGGTGCCGGATGAAGAAGTAGGGTTCTTTGTCGGGGATCCAGTCGGTGAGGAGGTGATAGGGGTTCTCGCGGCACAAGGCCAGGCGGCGGGGAATGCCGGCCATCCAGCATAGGAAGGCGGCGGGCAGGGGGTTCTGGCTGTACACTGTAAAGATGACGGCGAGGTCGAAGTCGTGTTCCTGAAGCTGGCGGACCAGCTGGTGACAGGTGTCGGGGGTAGGCAAGGATTGGGTGGATACCCAGGGCATGTCGGCGATAATGGTGGAGTCGATCTCCGGGATGAAGGAGGTGATGAGGGCGCCCATGGCGGAGGTCAGGAGGGTGATCCGGCAGTCGAAGGTCTCTTTGAGCGCCCGCAGTGCGGGGGACGTCATGATGACGTCCCCCATGTTGTCTGCTCTGATGCAGAGAATATTGTTATAGGTGGAGGTCATGGTAGGTGTTTTTTTGAAGGATCATCCGTGCGGCTTCGGAGAGATTGGTGCGGACGTAGTGGGGTTCGCGGAACTGGTCGATGCGCCATTCGGTCTCGTTGCCGTTGTCGATGAGAATGGTTTGGCAGCCGGCGCGGTTGCCTGCTTCGACGTCGTCGAAGATATCGCCGATCATCCAGGAGGAGGAGGGATCGATGCCGAGGTCCTCTGCTGCGCGCAGGATTATTCCGGGCAGAGGTTTGCGGCAGCCGCAGGCGTGATTATAGGGGCGGATGGTGCCGGTGGCGGCGTGGGGGCAGAAGTAGAAGGCGAGGGGATACACCTCTTTTTCTGCGAGCAGCTGGAACATGCGGTTGACTGCTTTCATGAGCTGGGCTTCCGTGAAATATCCCAGGGCGAGGCCGGGCTGGTTGGAGACGACGATGAGCTTGTAGCCGATATCCTGGAGGGATCTTAGTCTTTCGCATCCGGGAACGAGTTCGACGAGGTCGGGATCAACATTGTAGGGTACGTCTTTTATGAGCGTGCCGTCTTTATCGATGAAAATGGCTTTTTGCATGATCAGGGTATGTAGAGTGCGGGGTAAAGGGGTGGGGTGGAGATGGTGCGCGAATATGGCCGGTCATGGACGAAGGCTCTGTGGCTGTAAAGCCGCTCGCGGCGAAGGGAGGTCTCGATGCCGGTATATACGCTGCACATCTGGTCGGCGACCTTTTCCCAGGTGAAGAGGCTGTGTACCCGGTGGAGGCCGCGCCTGCCCATGGACAGACGGAGGCCGGGGTCTTTGATCAGGTGGCCGATCTTTTCGGCGAGGGTGTTAAAGTCTTTGGCTGGGACGAGGAAGCCGGTTCGTCCATTGGCGACGCTGTATTTGATGCCTCCTGTGTCGGAGCCGACGACGGGGATGCCGCAGGCCATGGCTTCGAGGGGGGTGATCCCGAAGGGTTCATACCAGGGTGTTGTGATGAAGATGTCTGCGGCGGCGTAGTAATATTTAAGGAGGTGGCGGCTTTTTCTGCCGGTGAACAGGATGTCGTCCTGGACGTTTTCGTCGCAGGCGATCTTTTTTAGCCTGCCTATTTCCGGGGTAAGGGTGGTGTCGTCGGATTCGTCGTTGCCGCCGACGATGACGAGTCGTGCTTTTTCGCCGGCCTTTAGGAGGCAGCCGAGGGCGCGGATGACGGTATCGATCCCTTTTCGGGGCACCATGCGGCCGAGTTGGAGAAGGATGGGCTTATCCTGTGGGAGGCCGAGGTGTTGTCTGGCGGCGTTGCGATCATATGGTTGGAATTCAGAGGGGTTGAAGCCGCAGGGGACGATGGTGATCTTTTTGGCGTCGGCCGAGTACAGCCGGATAAGGTCTTTGCGGTCCTGCGGGCATTCTGCGATGATGTGGTCGGCGTCATGGACGACGAACTGTTCGATCATGCAGCGTTCGGGAGGGAAGCGGTCGGCTTCCTGCTGGTGCAGCTTTCTGACCAGGCCGAGGGCATGGAAGGTGACGGTATAAGGGATGTGCAGGATCTTTTTCAGAGAGGAGGCGACGAGCGCCGACATGAAGAAGTGTGCGTGGATCAGGTCGTATTGTTTGCGATCCCGGTTGATGAAGTCGATCATGTCATTTCGAAATTCTTCCATATGGATGAGGAGCTGTTCTTTTTCGACGATCGACTCGGGGCCTGCTTTGATGTGAATGACGCGGATGCCCGGCTGCCAGTCGACGACCCGGGCCTGTTGATGGTGGTCTTTCCGGGTATAGACGTCTATTTCGTAGCCTCTTGCCGCGAGAGCTCTTGCGAGTTCGGCCACGTAGACGTTCTGGCCGCCATTGTCCACGCCGCCCAGGATAGCCAGGGGGGAGGCGTGCTCACTGATGAATGCTATTCTCTTCATATCTATAGGTATTAGAAGCGATCGCCAGGCGGAATGTATCTTCCCATTCCCTGGTGAAGCGGTTGAGACTGAATTTTTTCCGGGCTGTTCTTTTTGCTCCGAAGCCAAGGGTGGAGGCCAGCTCTTTATCTTCGAGCAGACGCTTCATATTCTTTATCAGGTAGTCGATATCCGTATGAATATAGCCGGTGACCCCGTCCTGGAGGGCAGTGGCATATTCCGTTGTGGCGAGGGCGATGATGGGCATGCCAAGGGTCATGGCTTCGCAGACGGCGAGTCCCATGCTGGTATAGCGAATAGGGTTGAAGAAGAAGCGGAAGCGACGGATATAGGCTGACAGCTGGGGATGGAGGACTTCACCGGAGCCGCCATATTCTGCGGTGCCCATGCCGACGAGCTCGAGGGGGACTTCTTTGCTGACGGTTTCGTAGATATCGGCGCCGAGGAGGCGGCCTCGCTGGTGGAGGTGGTTGATGACGACGATGCCTTTTTCGATCTCGCCGGTATATTCGCAGCCGGGTTCAGGAACACCGTGTTCGATGACGCGGATGATGCGGCTGTTGTTGAACCACATGAGTCTGTTGTAGTGGGTAACGTGCACCATAAGCACGTCGGAGTCATTCATGGGGTGAATGGTGTCAGTGGGGTGTCTTGCCGGAGGATCGTGTTCGACGTAAACGCGGGGCAGCTGCCGTTGTTCTTCACTGAGTATGTCATACTGGTCTACATGGAAGTTCTTATTTGTCTGGAACAGGATGCAGTCGAAGGACTGGTTGCGGACCTCGGAGGCTTCTATCTCGATGACGTTGTCGCCGAAGGGGAAGGTGGCGCCACGGCCGTAGTAACCTTCGTCCTTTCTGTCGTTGACAGGTATGTAAATCGTATAATCCCCCTTTGAGAGATAATATAGATACGTACCATGTATGTGCCAGGTAAATATTCTCATCTATATATGATTTGGGTAAAGCGAAGAGTGAGGTTACCTGCGGTGCAGAAAAAATTGTACCATGCGTTCGTTCAAGGGAAAGCGAGTGTTCGATGTAGAGTGATCTACTCGTGTCAATAAGGCGGTGTGCATGGAATGAAACAAACGTCCAATTGTCAGAAGCGTCGCCGGCAGGGCGTAGGATTTGAAGCGGTGCGGGCATGTATACACTCGGGATCAATGCCGCTTTTCACGATTCTTCCGCCTGCATTGTGCAGGATGGGCGGCTGTTGGCTGCGGCCGAGGAAGAACGATTTACGCATGTGAAGCATGGTAAAAGACCTGTTCCTTTTTCCGCGTATGAGCTGCCTTTTCATGCTGTCGACTATTGTCTGGGCGTGGCGGGTATCCATTTAAAGGATGTGGATCATATTGCCTATTCTTTCAATCCTTTCAAGCTATTGAACGGTCATATGGCGGAGGGCCGGATCAGCTTGCCGTTGAAGCCGGCGCCTCAGTCGAAGGAGCAGGAGTGGTATTCGGAATGGGACCCGTTGTTCCTGAGCTTTATCGTGAATGCTCCGGGTCAGTTGGCGGATGGGTATCCGCATCATCTGCAGCGCCGGTTGGCGGGCGCGGGTCCGCATCCGGAGAAGTGGCATTTTGTGGAGCATCATATTGCGCATGCGGCGAGCGCATTTTTGCCGTCGCCTTTTCATGCAGCGGCGGTCATGACGCTGGATGGCCGTGGCGAGCGGGCTACGACGAGCTATTATCAAGGGTGCGGCAGTGAGATGAAGCTGATATCGGAGGTGTGCATGCCGCATTCGCTGGGGTTGTTGTACGAGGCGGTCACTACGCATCTGGGATTCCTGCATTCTTCGGATGAATACAAGGTGATGGCGCTGGCGTCGTATGGGAAGCCGGTGTATCTCGACAAGTTCTTTTCCATCATCGAGCTGGGGGAGAATGGCGGGTATCGTATCCTGAAGCACGATCTGACGACGTTGTTCGGGCCGGCGAGGCGGCGGGACGAGCCATTCGAGCAGCGGCATTTCGATATTGCGCATTCGTTGCAGAAGGCGTTGGAGACGACGGTGCTGGAGCTGGCCTGGTGGCTGCACAAGGTGACGGGTGAGGACCATCTTTGTATGGCGGGCGGGGTGGCGCTGAATTGCGTGATGAATGCCCGTCTGCGTGATCAGGGGCCTTTCAGGCATATCTGGGTGCAGCCGGCGGCGGGGGATGCGGGTACGGCGTTGGGGGCGGCTATGTGGGTAGACAATCAGAATCGTCCGGCGAGGGAATTTGAGATGACGCATGCCTATTGGGGGCCTGCGTATGACGATACGGAAATTGAGCGGTTCCTGGAATGGACGAAGGTTCCTTACCGGCGAATGAAGGATGTGGCTGCTGAGACGGCGGCCATTCTTGCGCAGGATAAGGTGATCGGCTGGTACCAGGGGCGGATGGAGTTCGGTCCGCGGGCGCTTGGGAGCCGGAGTATACTGGCGTCGCCGATCAATCCGGCGATGCAGGCGAGATTGAATGAGATCAAGGACAGGGAGGATTTCCGGCCTGTGGCGCCGGTGGTCATGGAAGAGGATGCGGGGGAATGGTTCGAGGATGCGGGGTATTCGCCTTTTATGTTGTTTGTATACAATGTGAAGGCGGACAAGGCGGACCGGATCCCGGCTGTGCGGCATGTGGATGGTACGGCGAGGATACAGACGGTCAATCGGGGGCAGCACGCGGAGTATTATGATCTGCTGAAGGAATTCAAGAGGCTGACGGGTGTGCCGGTGCTGGTCAATACTTCATTTAATACGAGGGGTGAGCCGATCGTCTGCACGCCACGGGATGCAATCGAGTGTTTCTGGACGTCGCCCTTCGACGCGCTTGTTATTAATTCTTTTTTATTGGAGAAGACATGTCAATAGATATATCTGTCGTGATACCGACCTACCGCAGGATGGGTCTCTTATACCGTTGTCTTTCGGCTTTGAGCCGGCAGGATTTTGATCCGGGCCGGATGGAAGTCATTGTCGTCACGGATGGTCCGGACGAGGAAACCAGTTATTTGATGGAGGGGGCGATGGACGGCGGGCCGGTATTCTGTCATTATTCGCTGGATGTGAAGAAGGGGCCTGCGGCGGCACGGAATCTGGGGTGGAGAAGGGCGAGGGGGGTGCTGATCCTTTTCACGGATGATGATTGTCTACCGGAGCGGGACTGGGTGAGCAGTTACTGGAATGCGTATCTCGAATACAAGCGCGCCAATCCGTTGGGTTGGGTGATAGGCGATCTGGTGGCGTTCAAGGGCCGGGTGATCGTACCCTGTCCTGCGGCGCCGACGGACTATGAGAAGAATGTGGCGTGGCTGGAGACGGCCGAGTTTGTGACTGCGAACTGTGCGTGTCCGGTGGAAGTGTTGGATCGGACGGGTGGTTTCGATGAGTCGTTTACGATGGCGTGGAGGGAGGACAGCGATCTGCAATTCAAGCTGCTGGAAAAGGGGATACCTGTTGTCGTGGTGGCTGCTGCAAGGGTTGTGCATCCGGTCAGGAAGGCTTACTGGGGGGTAAGTCTGAAAGAGCAGAAGAAGAGTCTTTTTAATGCTTTGTTATATAAGAAGCATCCGGTATTATTCCGGAAGAAGATCTACCGGCGGCCTTTTTGGAACTATTATACGATGATCGGGCTGCTGCTGACGGCGGTGGTGGCGTTGATTGCGTGGAATGTGCCGCTGGCGATAATGGCGACCGGGGCCTGGCTGATCATGACGCTGGATTTTGCGAGGAAGCGGCTGAGGGGGACGTCGCATGCTGTAGGGCATGTGACGGAGATGGTGGTTACGTCGATGGCGATCCCTTTTTTGTCGGTATTTTGGACCATTTATGGGGCGATACGATATAAAACCTTTTTTTTATGAGGGTCATGAGCGATCCGATAGAGAAGATAGCGGTATTCCGGGCCTTGCAGCTGGGAGATATGCTGAATGTGGTGCCTGCGGTGAGGGCGTTGCGGATGGCCTTCCCGGATGCGGAGATCGTGCTTTTGGGGTTGCCCTGGGCGGCGGGTTTTGTGCGGCGTTTCGACTGCTATTTCGACCGGTGGATGCATTTTCCGGGGTTCCCCGGGCTGCCGGAGCAGGAGTATGATGCCACTGCCTTTGCCAAATTTCTACAGAAAGTGCGGGGGGAGGAGTTTGACCTGTTGTTGCAGATGCAGGGGGACGGGACGATCGTGAACGATCTGCTGGCTGGATTCGGGGCGCGGTTGTTGGCGGGATTTCATACTGCCGAGAGCCGGATGGAGTCGGCGTTCTTTGTGGAGTATCCGGCGTTGGAGCATGAGATCAGGAGGCATCTGGCGCTGATGGCGCATCTTGGGATCCCGCGGGCTGGGGAAGACCTGGAATTCCCTTTGACGGCGGCTGATGAGGAAGAATTGGGCAGGCTTGGCCTTCCGCTGGAGCCGGGGAAGTATGTTTGTATTCATCCGGGCTCGAGGGGTGTATGGCGGCAGTGGCCGCCGGATCATTTTGCGTTGGTGGCGGATATTTGTGGGGAGAGGGGATTGGATATTGTGGTGACGGGGACTGCGGATGAGCGGGATATTTCGAGGGAGGTTATTGGCCATCTGCGTCATCCGGCGATAGATGTTACCGGGCTGACGAGCGTGGGGGCGATGGGTGTGTTGCTGAGGGGTGCTTCGCTGCTGGTCTCCAATTGCACGGGTGTTGCGCATATGGCGTCCGCATTGAGGACGCCTTCGGTTGTGATAAGCATGGATGGCGAGCCTTTCCGCTGGGGGGCTTTGAACAAGCGGCTGCACCGGACGATCGACTGGACGGCCGGGCCGGGGATCGGGATGGTTGTGGCTGAAGTGGAGGAGCTGGTATGCGGTGCGCATGCCAATTGACCTTTATCTTTTGTTGAATAAAACTTCTCTTTTTTTTCTATATATTGGGTTCTGATATTCAGACGGTGCTATGATTGAAAAAAAAATTTCCAGCCCATTAACCCGGAAAAGCCACGCCCCGGAGAATGGCGCTCCGATGGCTCCGGGACCGGCGTTTGTATTTCCAATGATCGCCTTTGTGGCTGGCAGGGATGAGCTGCCGACGGTGGTGGATATGCTTCATAAGCTGCCTTCGTCGCTGGGGATGTCCTATGTGGTTATTGCGGTCCTGACGAAGGAGGTGAATGGCGGGACGGATGAGGATGAGTCGAAGTATCTGTCGGCGCTGCAGGCGGCGACGTCTATGCGGGTGCTTGCAGTGGAAGATGGCATGCGGGTGGAGCCGGATCGGATCTATTTGGCAGGGGCCAGGACGAATTTCATTATTACAAACGGGAGCTGGCGTTATGTATCAAAGATCGTAAGCGGTCAAGGTGACGGTGATGCGGATGTCCTGTTGTCGACGCTGGCGGGGGGTTTGCGGATCGGATGGCAGTTGTGTTGTCGCTACGGATGGCGCGGGCTATGACCATAGGTCTTTGTGCTGTCCAGGGGGAAGGGGGAATGACGATGATAGCGGGGGATGAAAACGGAAGTTTGAAGGAGCCGGGTTCTTTTTTGAGCGACTGTGCCGATCTTGTTGTAGAGCCGGATGGTATCGCCGACCGGTTGTCGGGGTTGGCGGGGCGGCTGGTGTCCGGTGGTCTCGCCTCTTTGAAGGCGGGTATTGACGGCGATTTCCTGACCAGGATATTTCTTATTTTATCGGAGAGAAAGGGTCTCGATCTTTTTGTGCTGAAGGAGGAGGATGTGGCGCGGCATGTCTTCAGGAGGATGGTGTTGACGGACATGAGGAGCAGGGAGGAGTATTATGACGCGCTTGTTTCCGGTGGTGGTGAGCTCGATCTGTTGGGTGAGGAGCTGATGGGCTGCAGCACGGGTTTTTCTCCGGAGCCGGGTCTCGTCATGCAGCTGGTGGACAGGATACTGCCTGCCGTCCTGGAGAGCAAGGCCGATCAGAAGCCGCTGCGTATATGGATGCCCGGGTGCACGTGTGGAGAGGAAGTGTATGCGGTGGCTTTTTGTGTGGTCGAGTATCTGAAAGAAAAGAGGGGTTCACTGCCGGTGCAGTTGTTTGCCAGCAGCCTGAACAGGACGGCTATTTTGAAAGCGCGGACGGGGTGCTACGATGAGGCGGCGATGCGCAAGGTATCGGCTGAGAGGAGAAGGAAATTCTTTATCGAGAGGGATGGTCAGTATCATGTCGTCAAGGCCGTGAAGGATATTTGCGTGTTTGCCATGCACAATCTGATAAAGGATCCGCCATTTTCGCATATAGATGTCGTTATTGGCCGGAATATGATGGCCGGTATGGACAGGGTCGGCCAGAAGAAGGTGGTCGAGTCGTTGCATTATGCTTTGAACGAAGGCGGGTGGCTGGTGTCCGTCGGGTATCGGGCTGGCGGTATCAATGAGCACCTGTTCAGGCTGGTATCCGATAGTCCGGGGGTTTACCGGAGGCTGGATGGGCGGTTTGGTTTTACGCATGCTGCGGTGGTGCTGCAGGATACATCGGGAGAAAGCGAGGCGAGCAAGGTATTGATGTCCGGTTATGTGCCGGCGAGCATTCTGATCGATGAGGGTTGCCGGGTCGTTCATTTTTATGGCAACGTAGAGCCGTATCTGAGGCCCTGGGAGGACAGGCCCAGTCTTCATCTGCTGAAGATCGTGCGGGATGAGCTGGTCTTCGATATCGGCGAGATGCTGGGGAAGGTTGCCAGGGATGGGAAGCAGATAAGGAGGGAAGGGATTCTCCTGGCTGATGGCGATAAGTCCATAGGGGTTGATGTTATACCGCTGAGCTCTCCCAACAAGAAATGGCGGCTGGTGATCATCCGTCCCATGGCGTTGGGTGACCCGAAGCCGGCAGTTATCCGGGATTCGCGGGACCGTCGCATCGAGGCGTTGAAGAAAGAGCTGGCGATGACGCGGGAGCAGCTGGTCATGGCCTATGAGCAGTCGGCCAGCGCGCAGGAGGCGTTGTATTCGGCTAACGAGGAGATGATGGCCTCGAATGAGGAGCTGCAGAGTATCAATGATGGGCTGCAGGGCATCAATCAGACTATGGAGCGGACGATGGGCGAGCTTCAGTCTCACAATACGGAGCTTGATTCGGTCAATAAGGACCTGCACCAGCGGAACAGGGGGCTGGAGGTTTCCGTTGAGCATGCTTATGCCGTGATTGCGGCTATCCGGCAGCCATTGATGGTTCTAAAGGATGATCTGCGTATACAGATGGTCAATTCGTGTCTGTGTCAGACTTTTGGGGTTCATGCGGATGACCTGGAAGGAGAATATCTTTATACTGCCGCCAGGGGGGTATGGGATATCGAGGAGCTGCGTGAGAAGCTGCAAGGTTTGGCTGCTGCCGGTCAGGCGACGCTGGAAGTTGAGCTAAAGCATGTTTTTCCAAAATTGGGGGAAAGGGTGCTGGTTTTTACGGCTACACGGATACGTGAGGACGGGAAGTCCGGCGGTATTCTGCTGACGATGGAGGATGTCACCATCAGGAGGATGGCGGAGCGGATCTAGGATGAGTTCATCGGGATCGCCAGTCACGAGCTGAAGACGTCCACCACGAGCATCATGGCTTATTCGCGGCTGTTGAATGATGAGCTGAAGGACGCCGGCGATCAGCGTGCGGCGATCACTGTGATGAGCGGGAAGGGGAAGGGGGCGGTCTTTATCGTGATATTGCCTTTTGGGTCGCAGGAGTGACTTTGGGTTGCTGGCTGAAGATGATGTTTTTCAGGATTTCGATATGACGGGAGATATCTTCGGCTCTTGCCAGGTGGTCTTTATGCAGGGTGCCGAGGCCTTGTTCTTTTTCGCGTCCGGCGATCTTTCGGAGGAGGTTCCTTTTTTCTTCGAGGGTACGGAGGGCGACCCAGAGCGCTTTTTTTATCTCTGTGTTTTTTTCAAGATGCAATTCCTGTTCGGTGTAGTCGTGGCCTGCGTGGCAGCGATAGCGGTGCAGGTGGCCGTGTTTTATCTCCCATAAGCCGCCTCCGCATGCGGGACAGGAGTACAGGGAGTGGCTCCCCAGCCGGGACATGTTCTCTATTTCGGTGGCGACGTTCTCGGAGATCGCCGTCTCGATGCTGATGTCTTCGGGGACCAGGAAGCGGGCGGGATTTTTTTTAGATGGTGAAGCAGGGGTTCGTGCAGCTTATTCAGCGAGCCGCACCAGTCGACGTCGATGTTGCGGCTGACGGACAGGGGCATATCCGGATATTCCGCTTCGTTGGGGTCCTGTATGATGGTGTAGCCGCCGCAGCGTTGGATGGCTTCCATGCCAGTGGTGCCGTCGTCGAGCATGCCGGTCAGGATGATGCCGACGGCGTGAGAATCCCAGGAAGCGGCGGCCGAGCGCATGGTGGAGTCGATCGAGGGGCGCCAGCGGCCTACGATGGGGCCGTTGCCCAGGATTATCCTGTCTTTTTTTATGAGCAGGTGCTTGCCGGCGGGGGCGAAGTAGACTTCTCCTTTGTTGAGGGGCATGTCGTTGGTGGCGGTCTGGCAGGGGAGGGCCGTCTTTTTTTGGAGGCGGGCGACGAACATATCGGTATTCTCCTGGCTGGGGAGATGGATGACGATGGCGATGGCGGCGGGGATATCCTGCCCCAGGTTGGAGAGCAATTTGCCGATAGCGGGCATTCCCCCTGCGGAGGCACCGATGACGATCAAAAAGTTATCCGGCTTGAGTCTCATTGGCCGCTGTTTTACGGCCTACCTGACCGTATTTTCCTCTATAGCCAGCAATATTCTTGCCCTTCGCCCCGGCTCGCCGTTGATGCGCATGGCGTTGATCAGAAGTCTTTTGTTAATAGGGCCGGAAAAAGTCTGGTCTAGCTCGAAGTCCTGTATCCAGGTATTCCTGCCTGTCATTTTCTTTAGCTGGTCTTTGAGGGCCGGGAGATCGAAGATGCCATCGGCGATGTCGTAGAGGTAGTTGCCTTCGGCGTCACCCTGGCTCAGGTTGAACAGGTTATTGAATGCGGGGTTGGCGGTCAGCACGTGGAGGTCGGTATTGAGGACCAGGAGGGGTTCGCGTATCGTCTCGATGATGGCCCTGGTATAGTCGAAGGCTTCCTTGAGCTCGTTGTTGCGGAGCTGGAGCTCTTCGTTGATGGTGATCAGTTCTTCGTTGGTGGACTGGAGCTCTTCCTTTGAGGTCTCGAGCTCTTCGTTGATGCTTTGGAGCTCTTCGTTGGAGGAGAGTACTTCTTCGTTGGCGGACTGGAGCTCTTCGCGGGTGGCTTCGAAGTCCTCGGTCATGGATTTGACGTGCTCGCGGGCTGCCTGGAGTTCTTTTTCGAGGGATTCGATGCGTCTGTCCTTTTCACCGGCCTGGCGGGCGTTGCGCCGGGAGGCGGGAGTGCTGATCGGGGTCAGGACCGGGGAGGGCTGGAAGATGATCAGGAGGTGTTGGTCGGGGGCGGACATAATGGGCTGGACTTCCAGGGTGATGTCCCTGAGCTGGCCGTTGTCGTTGAGCTGGACTCTTTCGCGGCGTGCCGCCCGGCCTTCTTTCCTGACCTGTTTGACGAGGGTCCGCAGCTCGAAGATGAGCTCGTCGCGGATCATTTTGAGGAGGTTGAGGCTGGCCTTGCCAGACGCGGGCTGCAGATAGGGGAAGGTACTGCCGTAGAACCGGAGTATCTGCAGGTCTTTGTTGACGAGTATGGATGCGGGGGTATAGAGGGCGAGCATGAGTTTTTCGGCTTCTTTCTCGACGTCGCCGTCTTTTGCGGGCTGGGGGAGAAATAATTTTTCGTCTTTCAGCGAACCGGAGGAATATGCCTGGCTGCGTACGGAAAAGCCGAAGTGCATATTTGAGGGTGCAGTTTTCCGTGAGTAGATGCGGAGGTCCTTGTCGACCTGGTCGAAGAGGTCGGTCGAGCTGCCGACCGTCTCGGACTTGCCGAGGATGAGGTATTTGCCGGGTTTGAGGGCGTAATTGAACGCCTGCATGATCTTTTTTTGTGCTGCCTGTTCCATATATATGAGGACGTTCTGGCAGCTGATCATGTCCATGCGGGAGAAGGGAGGGTCTTTGAGGAGGTTATGGGTGGCGAAGACGCAGATGTCGCGGATAGGTTTGATGATCTGGTAGCTGCCGTCGATCCTGACGAAGAATTTTCTCACCCGCTGCGGGGAGACGTTGATGAGGGCGTTCTTCCCGTAGATGCCGGCGCGGGCTTTGTTGATGGCCGTTTCGCTGAGGTCGGTGGAGAAGATCTGGATGGGGGTGTTGATGGCTTTGTCCTTGAGGTATTCGAAGAAGCAAATGGCGATGGAATAGGGTTCTTCTCCGGTGGCGCAGGCGGGTATCCAGATGCGGATGGGGTCGTTGGGCCGGCGTTCTTTGAGCAGGGCGGGGAATATCTTTTTGGTGAGGGCGAGGTAGAGTGCGGGTTCGCGGAAGAAGCTGGTGACGTTGATCAGCAAGTCGCGGTGCAGGAGGTCGAGCTCGCGGCTGTCTTCGGAAAGGCGCTTTATGTATTGTTCGAGGCTGTTGAGGCGGTTGAGCGATATCCGCCGGATGATGCGGCGGATGATGGTGGTTTGTTTATAGAGGGAGAAGTCGACGTCGTGTTTATTGAGCAATAGCATGTGTATCTTTCTGAGCTCGTCTTCTTTTTTTTCGAGCGTTTCGACCTTTAGCTCGTTGCGGTAGAGGCTGCTGAGGATGGTCTGGAGCTCGCCGGAGATGCGTTGCGGGGAGAGGACGAAGTCGATGTAGCCGGATTCGATGGCGCTGTGGGGCATTCCCTGGAATTTGGCGCTGTTGTCCTGGGCGAAGGTGATGCCACCTTCCGCCTTGATGGCGCGAACGCCGGCGGTGCCGTCGGATGCGGCGCCGGACAGGATGATGGCGATGGCTTTGTTCTGGTATATGGGGGCGACGGCGGAGAGGAACTGGTCGATGGCGTGGTAGCCGTCTTCGGATCTTCCTCTGGGGGAGAGGGTGAAGGCATTGTTGTCGAGGCCAAGATATACGTTGGGCGGCATGACGTAGACGTGGTCTTCTTCGAGGAGCGTGCCGGGGGTGATCATGTCGACCTTCATCCGGGTTTTTCTGTCGAGGATATGGGGCAGCATGGTCTCGTGGTCGGGTGCGAAGTGCTGGAGGATGACGAAGGAGGCGCCGGTATGGGCGGGTAGGTTCTCGAGGAGGACGATTATCGCCTCCAGGCCGCCGGCGCTGGCGCCGATGGCGACGAGGGGGGCGGTATTGTTATGTGGACGGGATGGGAAGGGTTGCCGACCGGATGAACGGCGGTTTTTTTTGTGGGTTTCTTTTTGGGCCTGTTTGTGGCTCCCTTCGCCATATTTTATAGTTTGGGTGAAGGTAGCACAATCATTGAAAGCCAGGGCTTTTTACTATGGTTTTTGAGTGGCTGGGTTAGCGGGTCTGGCGAATTTGAGTGATGTCTTTCCGGCGCAGGGCTTCGTTGACCCAGTCTTTTTTTTCGTTCGCATAATTGGAGCCCCTGTTGGATTCGCTGCCCTGGCGGTTGGCGTCCTGTCTGCCGGCGTCGTTGGAGCCCTGGCCATAGTCGGAGCCGCCCTGGGTGGTGGAACCGTGGTGATGAGTGGCGCGGGTGGGTTTGTCTTCGGTGACCTCTTTTTGTTTGGTAAGGCTATGTTTTTTCATAACGTGCGTTTAGTGTGTATATGCCATTTTTATGCCCCGGGTTTGGTACTGGATTTGTGGCGTTCAGGGGTATGAAGAAATCAACTACGCAATTCGTGATCGAAGAGCTGGAAGAGCTGCTCCGGAAGGGAAATGCGCATGTCCCTTTCGAGGATGCGGTGGAGGGGGTGTCGCCGGCTATGATCGGGACTGTCCCGGAGGGGCTGCCGTATAGTCTCTGGCAACTGGTCGAGCATATCCGGATAACCCAGTGGGATATATTGGAGTTCTGCCGCAATCCTAAGTATGCCAGTCCGGCCTGGCCGGAAGGGTATTGGCCTTCGACGGTGGCGCCCGCGCATCCGGGAGATCTTCCGCGATCGGTGGAACGGATAGTGGCGGACAGGGAGGAGTTCACGGGGCTTTTGCGTGCGGCGGGGGAAGGGATCTATGCGCCTTTTGCGCATGGGCATGGGCAGTCGCTTTTCCGGGAGGCGTTGCTTATAGCGGATCACACCAGCTATCACACGGGGGAGATCATTGTTGTCAGGAGGTTGCTGGGGGATTGGAAGTAGTGGGTGGGAAGTCGTAAATTGTGGGGGTGAAAGAAATCAGGGCTATTGTCGAAGCGTATAAGAGCATTGACTTTACCCGGACACAGGCTGCACTGGCGACTGTTGTACGGGTGGAGGGGTCTTCCTACCGGCGGGCGGGCGCCCGCATGCTGGTACTGGATGACGGGACGTACCTGGGCGGGATCAGCGGTGGCTGTCTGGAGGGGGATGCGCTTCGCCGGGCGCAGAAGGGGATCGCGCTGGGGCGGCCGTCGGTGATCACCTATGATACGACTCAGGATGACGATTACCAGATCGGGGTTGGGTTGGGTTGTCAGGGGATCATCGACGTATTGTTCACGCCGTTGAGGGCGGGGCATGCCGGGAACCCGGTGGAGATATTGTCGGGGTTGACGGATATACGGCGGCCGCAGGTGGTTGTGACGGTGACGGGTGCGCCGGTGCAGGAGGGATTGGGGAGGACGGTTGTTGGGGGAACGGGGTTGGGTGGACCGGATGGTGTGGGGGGAATGGGGTTCGACGGGCTGGGGAAGGCGGTTGCGGGGGGAATGGGGTTGGACGGGCTGGATGCTGTGGGGGAGCGGCTGGCCGGAGATATTCGGTCCTGTCTGGAGGAGCGGGTTTCGAGGCCGGTGGATTATGGTGAGTACAAATTATTTATAGAGGTGATCCTGCCGGCCATCCATGTGGTGGCTTATGGGGGCAATTATGATATTCGGACGCTGTTGCAGCAGGTGCGGGAGCTGGGGTGGGATTCGACCGTTGTGCTGAATACTTCGCGGGCGGACAGGTCGATGACCCGGGTTGCTACGCGGGTGATGGACAATAAGGAGACGGGGCTGCCGGTAATCGACGAGTATACTGCGATATTGCTGATGTCGCATGACTACCGGACGGATATGGAGAATCTGAAGAAAATACTGTCTTCTGCCGCCGCCTATATCGGTATGCTGGGGCCGCGTAAGCGGGCCGAAAAGATATTTGATGCGATGGCGGCGGAGGGATACCTGGTGGGGGAGGCGGACCGGCGGCGGATATATGCCCCGGCGGGACTGGATATCGGCGCGGCCACGCCGGAGGAGATCGCGCTATCGATACTGGCGGAGGTCAGGAGCCATTTCTCGGGAAGGAATGGTGCATCGCTGCGGCTGAGGGAAGGGTCTATCTATGGACATCCGCTGTGAGGTTGGGGAATGAGGAGTTGAGGTCAGGTGACGCGGGGGTGAGGTTGGTACACATGGAACGGAGGGTGTTGAGGTCGGCGATGGCGTCGCCGGCGGTATTGTTAAAATAAACAAAAACTTCTTTTCCTTCTTTTTGCCATTGGCAGATCCTGTCTGCGTAGGGCTGCAGGGCTTTTTCGCCGTAGCCGCCTTTATAGTCGCCGGCGGGGCCGTGGAAGCGGAGGTAGACGAATGGACTATCTGACGGCTCCAGCGTTCTGGAGTCGGGCATATCGTGGAGGACCCTCGAGGCGTGAAAGCCGGCGAGGAGGTCGTCCACTTCTTTTTTGTACCAGGTCCTGTTGCGAAATTCCACTGCGATCTTCCAGGAGTGTTGCGGGTCGGACTGGAGGATCCTCTCCAGCAGGCGTTGCAGATGGGGAAGTCTGTGTGCTTTCAGGGAGGGTGGGAACTGGATGAGGAGGCATCCTTTTTTTTCGAAGAGGTGGTCTGCGGCGTGCATGAATTTGTTGACGTCGATAGGAATGAAGGCGAGGTCGGGTGTGTGGGTGATGCCGCGCCATAGCTTGACGGTGAAGCGGAAGGTTTCAGGGACTTCGCGTGCCCATTTGGCGAATGTGGCGGGTTGCGGGACTTTGTAGAAGCTGCTGTTGATCTCGATGCTGTTGAACAGCGAGGCGTAATAGGTGAGGCGGGAGCCTGATCGAAATTCCGCGGGGAAGGATTGTTTGTTCGGGACCGGGAGGACGAGGCCGCTTGTGCCGAACCAGATGGGCGAAAGGGGAGCGTGATACATGAGGTTTTCGGTGGTATATGCAAAGGGATTGCCAGCGTGAAATGCCTATCGTTGCCGGGAACGATTGCGTAAATAAAGGAATGGGGGTGTGATCTTATTTCCGTCAATTCTCACTAGCATTGAGCATCGATTGCCAACGAATTGCCATTAAAACTCAACTGCCATATGAAGAAAGTTTTGTTCTTTATTGGCCTGCTGCTTTTGATCAGAACCGGAGTGAGCGCCCAGGGGACGATCAGGGGCAGGGTCATAGACGACAGTACAAATACCGCCTTGTCTGACGTTACAATAGTCATCTCCGGTACCTCGAAGGGTACTACAACCGCCCCGGATGGCTCATTTTTCCTCTCCTTTCCGGCGGATGGAAGAAAACACAGCCTTTTAGTTTCCCATTCGGGCTATGAGTCACTAACGGTGCCGGTCAGCTCTGCAACGGAGCCGTTGAACCTGCGGCTGAAGCGCGTTGCGCGGGCGCTGGAGGACGTAGTCGTTATTGGTTATCAGTCAGTTCGAAGAAGGGATGTACTTGCTTCGGTATCGTCTATCAGTAGCCGTCAGCTCAGGGATATTCCCCTTAACTCTGCCGAAGAGGCTCTGGCCGGCCGGCTGGCGGGGGTGCAGGTGACGGGTTCCGAGGGGTCGCCGAATGCGCAGGTGCTGATCCGGGTCCGCGGTGGCGGGTCGATCACGCAGGACAACTCACCTCTTTATGTAGTCGACGGTATACAGCTGGACAATGCGCTGTCGACGATATCGCCGCAGGATATCGAATCGATCGACGTGCTGAAGGATGCGGCCTCTACTGCTATCTACGGGGCCCGGGGCGCCAATGGGGTGGTGATCATTACGACAAAGGGGGGACGCAATACGGGCGGAAAGACGACTATTTCCTACACCGGACTGGCGGGGGTGAATGTCCTCGAGAAGGAGCTGCCTGTCCAGTCCCCTTACGACTATATGTACTATCAGTATGAAAGGGCCAAACAGACGGGGGACAGCAGCGGCATCGTGCCGTATGGATACAAATGGGATTCGGTGGTGAAATACAAAAATGTTTCGCCTTATGACTGGCAAAAGAAGGTGCTGGGGCGTCATGCCTTCCAGCAGACGCATAATGTGAGTGTGACGGGCGGTACGGAGCAGACGCAGTACAATCTGAGTCTGACGGATAACCGGCAGGAGGGGGTGATGCTCAGTTCGGACTATGAGCGGAAGCTGCTGGCTTTCCGGTTGGACCACAATGCGAGCCCCCATCTGAAGGTGGGGTTCAATGTACGGTATAACAATACGGTCGTCAACGGCGCGGGGACTTCGAATCCTGGTTCATCGGCGCTGAATTTTCTCCGGCAGGTGGTTCGGTACCGGCCTTTTATCGTGGCGGGACAGTCGGACAATAGTTTTGACGCCACGTACTATACGGAGACCAATGCCAACAGTCTTTCGCTGGTCAACCCTGTGCTGCTCAACAGCGCGACTTACAGGAGGAGCTACGACGACGTTATGGACCTGAATGGCTATGCCAATTATACGTTCACCAAATGGCTCTCTTTCCGGAGCACGTTTGGCTACGACTACAACAACCTTCGGTTGAATGCGTTCGACGATACGCTGACCTATAACTCGAAGATCAACGGGGCCAGTCTGCCGATAGCGGATATCACGTCTACGTTAAATACGACTATCGATAACTCCAATGTGTTTACGTTCACGAACAGCGGGATGGCGGGCGGTTTCAATCAGAAGCATGCCATTACGCTCATCGCGGGGGAGGAGACCTATCAGACGCACGTGAAGGGCAGCTATATCGAGACCCGGTATTTCCCTATCGGGACTACGTCGACTGCGGCGTTGGGGAATATGAATCTGGGCACGCCGCCGAATGCGAGTCTTATAGAACCCAAGCCGACGACGACGGATGTCAGCACGTCGCTGTTCTCGCTCTTTACGCGGTTGACGTACGGGTATGACCGGAAGTACCTTGCCTATCTTTCTTTCCGGGCGGATGCTTCTTCGCTGTTCGCTCCGAACAACCGGTGGGGGTATTTCCCTTCGGCCACGGCGGCCTGGCGGATATCGCAGGAGAATTTTATGGCGAACACGACCTGGGTCAATGATCTCAAGCTGCGGCTGTCCTATGGGTCGGCGGGCAACAACCGGATCAATCCCTATCTCTATTCGCCGCAGTTCAACACCAATACGCAGTATGGTCTGCTCGACCAGCTGGTGACGGGGTTTGCGCCGGCCTCCTTCAACAATCCCAATCTGAAGTGGGAGACGACGATCTCGCGCAATATAGGTCTGGATGCGACGCTGTTCAACAACAGGCTTGGTCTTACGGTAGACGCGTACAGCAACAGGACGAAGAATCTGCTGGTCAATACGCCTATTCCGAGCAGCGCGGGATATACGACGCAGCTGCAGAATGTGGGTTCGACCACCAACAAGGGGGTAGAGGTGCAGGTGACGGGGACGATCCTGCAGAACCGCAAATTCAACTGGACGGGCAGTGTCAATATCTCTTTCAACCAGAATAAGGTCACCAGCCTTGGGCTTCAGCAGTCCTATCTCCAGAATTCGGGCTGGGCCGGCAGCGGCAATCCGGCGGACTATATCGTGGCGGTAGGGCAGCCGGTGGGTTCGATGTACGGGCTTGTTTCCGACGGCTTTTATAAGACCAGCGACTTCAACTACAATCCGGCGACGCGTGTCTATACGCTGAAGGCGGGGCAGCCGAATGATGCCTCGATCACCGCTGCGACGCCGATGCCGGGTTCGCTGAAATACAAGGGGGTCGGCAAGGATTCGGTCATCACCGCATCGGACCGGCAGATCATCGGGAATGCGCAGCCGAAGTTCTTCGGCGGGGTGATGCAGCAGGTCAGCTACGGCGGGTTCGACCTTAGTATTTTTATCAACTTCCAGTACGGGAACAAGGTCTACAACTACAATAAGCTGGAGTTCAGCAGCGGGTATACGCCCGGGGCTTCCCTGATGGGATTTATGAAGGATCGCTGGCATACGGTGGATGGGAATGGCAATGTCTATGAGCAGCTGAACTCTTCGGGTCAGGTGGTAGGCGCTTCACCGGATTCGCTGAATGCGCTCAACAAGGGGGCGAAATACTGGATACCGCTGGTCGGATCGAGCAGCACCTCTTTTACGCCGCAGTCGTGGGCGGTGGAGGACGCTTCCTTTATCCGGATCAACAATATCACGCTGGGGTATACGCTGCCTGTGGGCCTGGTGAGGAAGATGAAGCTGACGCGGATAAGGGTCTATGGTACGGTCAACAATGTGGCTGTCATTACGGGATACAGCGGGTATGACCCTGAGGTGAACACGCGCCGGGATACTCCGGTGACGCCGGGTGTCGACTATTCCGCCTATCCGAGGAGCCGGAGTTTTATTGCTGGATTAAACGTGACATTTTAACTGAAATTTTATGAAAAATATATATAGGAAAATAGGACTGGTTGTCCCTGCCGTGTTGCTGGTGGCGGTGGCGTGTAAAAAATACCTGGAGCCTGCGCCGGTATCCTCATCCAGTCCCGACTATGTGTTCAGCAATGTGCCGAATGCGCAGAAGGCCGTGCTGGGGGTCTACCAGGACCTGGCCGGCGACAATGGGTATGGGATACGTATCAGCATGTATTTTCCGTATGACAATGACGAGATGATCGGATTGCACCAGACGGGTGACAATGACCGCGGGGATATCGCGCACTACAATGCCAATGCGGGCAATGGTCAGATAAATTCGCCGTGGAGTCAGCTCTACCAGGGGATCGAAAGGGCCAATATCTGTATCTACTATATTCCCAGGATGGCTATGTATGCCGGCGGCACGGCGCAACAAACCGGCGAGCTGAAGCGGCTCTATGGGGAGGCGCTGACTTTGAGGGCGCAGTATTATCTGGAACTGGTCAGGGACTGGGGTGATGTGCCTGCACAGTGGGTCCCGTCCGCGATGATGGACAATGTATTTCAGCCCAAGACGGACCGGGATACGATCTACAATCATCTGCTGAATGACCTTTTGGCGGCGGAGGACCTGGTGCCCTGGAGGACGGAGGTGGCGGCGTTGGGGGATCCGGCGGACGAGCGGATCACAAAGGGTGCGGTGAAGGGGCTTCGGGCGCGGATCGCCTTATACAGGGGCGGCTATTCGTTGCGGCGTGCTTCGAGCCCGTATGGGCAGGTGATGGCGCGGCCGGCGGATTACCTGGCATTTTATAAGATCGCGCATGACGAGTGTGCCGATCTGATGAACCACCGGGAGCAGCATACGCTGAACGCGAGCTATCAGAGCGTCTTTAAGGACGCGCTGGATGCGCATGCGATGGATAAGGCCGGGGAGGTGCTATTCCAGGTAGCGATGGCCGGGGGTGCGGGAAGCTACGATAGTAAATTGGGTTACTATGACGGTGTAAAGGTGAATGCTTCGCTGACGGGTAACTCGGCGATCGGGGTGCTGCCGACCTATTATTATCTTTTTGATTCGCTGGATACGCGCCGGGATGTGACCTGTGCGGCTTATGAGGTCAACAAGGATCTGACGACGCTGTCGATGCATCAGCCGACGACGCTGGTGGAGGCGAAGTTCAGGAGGGACTGGATCAGCAATCCCAGCCAGATGACGTCGACGGCGCAGTACTATGGGGTCAACTGGCCGATACAGCGTTTTTCCGATATCCTGCTTATGTATGCCGAGACGGACAACGAATTGAACGGGGCGCCGTCGGCTGCGGCTGTCACCGCATTCGAGGAGGTCCGGAAGAGGGGTTATGGCAAGAATTCGGGTTCGATCGGGACGACGCCGGCGGATCATGACGGGTTCTTTCGTGCGATCGTCAAGGAAAGGTCGCTGGAATTCGGGGGTGAGGGTATACGGAAGTTCGATCTGATCCGGTGGAACCTGCTGGGGCAGCGGCTGGCCGAGGCGAAGGCGGATCTTACGGCAATGTCGAAGCGCAGCGGGACTTTTTCCGGGGTCTATGCGAACAATACGCTGGATTTTTCGCAGTTGCCCGATTCGGTGGTGTGGAGCAAGGCGTCCACGTCGCCGACGGGGCTGGTGCTGAGGAATTCGTTGTATGTGCCGAGGAACGGCATTCGACCGGTGTCGGGCGACTCGATGATCCTTTGGGTCTCCAAGAATATCGCCAATGTGCTGAACGCTTCGGGGTCTTCCAACGGTTATGCCTTTTACTTCAAGGCCAATCACAGCGAGCTGCTGCCGATACCGCAGCCTGCGCTGGACGC
Organism: Bacteroidota bacterium; assembly: GCA_018267585.1. Classification (GTDB taxonomy): domain Bacteria; phylum Bacteroidota; class Bacteroidia; order Chitinophagales; family Chitinophagaceae; genus Puia. The sequence goes on along the minus strand of JAFDYE010000854.1, from coordinate 6,037 downwards.
AAATTATAATTTAAAACAGGACTATGGTTATTAGGACGATCCTGATGGCATACATCACTGTCTGGCTGGTCGGAGATTCGACGATGGCGGACAAAGAAATAAAGGCGTACCCCGAGACTGGCTGGGGTATGCCTTTCGCTTATTTTTTCGATTCAGCGGTGAAGGTGGTGAATACGGCGAAGAATGGCCGGAGCACGAAGTCTTTTATTCGTGAGGGACGGTGGGATGCGGTGGAGAAGGGGATGAAGGAAGGGGATTATGTGCTGATACAGTTCGGGCACAATGACGAGGTGCCGACGAAGGGCAGCTATACGCCGCCGGCGGATTTCGAGGCGAACCTGCTCCGGTTCGTTGCGGCGGCCAGGGCCAGGAAGGCGGTGCCGGTGCTGATCACGCCGGTGGCGCGCCGGAAATTCGATGCGGCGGGTGTTGTTCAGGAGACGCATGAGGAGTATGCGGGTATCGTCCGCCGGGTTGCGCTGGAGCAGGGGGTAGCGCTGATCGATCTCGATAAGGAGAGTCTGGGGCTGTTGCAGCGGCTGGGGCCGGAGGGGTCGAAGGCGTTGTTCAACTACCTGGAGCCCGGGGAGCATCCGAACTATCCGGCCGGGCGGCAGGATGATACGCATTTCAGCGAATTGGGGGCCCGTAAGATAGCGGAGATCGTGGTGAATGACATCAAGAAGCTGGGACTGGGTCTGGGTGAGCATGTTGGAGTTGGCGGGGGTGGAAGGAGGGTTGTGGTTGCGAAGGATGGGAGCGGCGACTATACGACGGTGCAGTCGGCGTTCGACGCGGTGCCTTTGAACAATCAGCGGCCGGTGGCGATATATGTCCGTGATGGGGTATACCGGGAGAAGCTGCACCTGGATTCGACGAAGCGGTTTGTGAGCCTGGAGGGGGAATCGAGATTTGGGACGATACTGACCTATGACGATCATCCGGGGATGGTGAATCCGCAGGGGGACAGCGTGAATACGCGCAACTCGTATAGCTGCCGTATCAGCGCGGACGATTTTTGTGCACGGAATATTTGTTTTAGGAATGATGCGGGTTTTAGCGCGGGGCAGGCTGTGGGGTTGGAGGCGCGGGGGGACAGGCTGGTGTTCGAGGGATGCCGGATCGTGGGGAACCAGGATATTCTTTATCTGAACAGTCCGCGGAGCCGTCAGGTCTATAAGGATTGTTATATCGAGGGGACGACGGATTTTATTTTCGGGGCGGCCACGGCCTGGTTCTCGGGCTGTCATATTCACAGCAAGAAAAATTCTTATGTAACTGCGGCTTCTACGCCGATGGATCATCCTTATGGTTTTGTATTTTATGATTGTGCGCTGACGGCGGATACGGGGCTGAACAGGGTGTTTTTGGGCCGGCCGTGGAAGCCTTATGCGAGTGTGGTCTATCTGCATTGTTATCTGGGGCCGCAGATCGTTGCGGAGGGCTGGTCGGGGTGGAACAGGACGGACAACTGGAAGACGGCGAGGTATGCGGAGCATGGGGACTACGGTCCGGGTGGCGGCGTCGGGGGCCGTGTGGGCTGGTCGAAGCAGCTGTCTGATGCCCAAGCCGGTGGTATTACGCCGCGGGTGGTATTTGGTGACTGGGATGTGGCGGCTTATCTTTAGGCGTCGTTTAAATGTAAAAATTACAATTAATGAAAAATATCCGTATTGCATTTGTTGTTGTCTTTTCGGTGTTGGGGGGTGGGGTATCTGCGCAGGAGTATTCGTGGGATCATTTGCCTGTTGTAGAGCGGCCGGTCTTTAAAAAGGATACTTTCTCTATCGTGAAATACGGGGCGGTTGCGGATGGCATTACGCTGAATACGGCTGCGATCAATGCGGCTATTGTGGATTGCAATAAGAAGGGGGGCGGTGTGGTGCTCGTGCCTCCGGGGTTGTGGCTGACGGGGCCGGTGGTGCTGTTGTCGAATGTGAATTTGCATATCGACAGGGCTGCGGTGGTGCAGTTGACGGATGACAAGGACCAGTATCCGATAGTGGCTGGCAACTGGGAGGGGCATCCGGCGGCGCGTTGTCAGTCGCCTGTTTCTGCGACGGATGCGGAGAATATTGCCATTACCGGTGGTGGCATTGTGGATGGCAATGGGGATTCGTGGCGTTGGATCGCGAAGGACCGGCTTACGGAGTCGGAGTGGAAGCAGAGGGTGGCTTCGGGGGGAGTGGTAACAGGGGATGGGAAGACGTGGTTTCCTTCCGAGAGATCGATGAAGGGGTACAGGACCAGGGAAGCGGGGGTGTTAAAGCCGGGGATGAAATTGAGCGATTTTGAGAATATCCGCGACTTTCTGCGGCCTAATCTGCTGGTGCTGACCAATTGCAGGAAGGTGTTGCTGGATGGGCCGACCTTTCAGAACTCGCCTGCCTGGTGTCTGCATACGCTGCTGTGCGAGCATCTGACGCTGCACGATGTGCATGTTCGTAATCCCTGGAATGCGGCGAATGGGGATGGGATAGACGTAGAGTCTTGCCGGAATGTGTTGCTGGATGGAAATACATTTGATGCGGGGGATGACGGCATCTGTGTCAAGTCGGGCCGGGATGAGGATGGGCGGAGGCGTGGGAGGCCTACGGAGAATATGATCGTGCGGAACAATATTGTCTACCGGGCGCATGGCGGGTTTGTGGTTGGGAGCGAGATGTCCGGGGGCGCGAGGAATATATTTGTTTATGACTGTAGTTTTATCGGGACGGATATCGGGCTGCGGTTCAAGACGGTCCGCGGGCGGGGAGGCATAGTGGAAAAAATATATATCAGGGATATCGTCATGCGGGATATTGTACATCAGGCGGTGTTCCTGGACATGTATTATTTTGCTAAACCGCCGTCGATAGCGGATGTGTATTCGGGGGTTGCGAAGGTGGATGTTCCTGCTGTTACGGAGGCGACCCCGCAATTCCGGGATATTCATATCAGCAATATTGTCTGTGATGGGGCTGAAGAGGGTATATTTGTGCGTGGACTGCCGGAGATGAATATCAGGGATATATACTTTTCGGATATGGTGCTGAAGGCGGATAAGGGGGCTTCGATCGCGGAGGCGCAGGGGATCAGCCTGAAGAATATTGCGCTTGTGACCAGGCAGGATTCGCCTGTGGTGTATATCGAGAACAGCAGCAGGCTGCGTTTTGAGGGATTGAAATTTAATAAGGGAGCGGGGTTGCTGTTCAGTGTCAACGGGAAGAATTGTTCTGATATCCGGGTGAAGGATACTGATGCGTCGAAAGCTGTCCATGATGCGGCCTTTAACTATGGGGCCGATCGCCAGGTCATGGAAACAAAATAAGCTTATGATACCTGTTAAGACAGCTGTATGTTCGTTTGGTATGTCGGGCCGTACCTTTCAGGCGCCTTTTTTACATGTTTTGCCCGAGTTCGAGTTCTATTCGGTGTGGGAGAGGAGCAAGAATCTGGCTTCCGAGCTTTATCCGTCGGTGCGAGTCTGTCGTTCGCTGGAAGAGCTGCTGGCTGATCCGGCGGTGGAGCTGGTCATTGTCAATACTCCTAACTATACGCATTATGAGTATGCGAAGCAGGCGCTGGAGGCCGGCAAGCATGTTATTGTGGAGAAGCCTTTCACGGTGACCTCGGAGGAGGCTGATGAGCTGATCGGTCTGGCGGCAATGAAGGGGCTTAAGCTTTCTTCGTATCAGAGCCGGCGGTTCGACAGTGATTACAAGACGGTTCGCCGGGTTGTGGAGTCGGGCGTGCTGGGGAAGATCGTGGAGGCGGAGATACACTATGACCGGTATAGTCCTGCGTTGAGTCCGAAGGTGCACAAGGAGACGCCCGGGCCGGGGCGTGGTTTGCTGTACGACCTGGGGTCGCATCTGATCGACCAGGTGCTGCAGCTGTGGGGAGAGCCTCAATTTGTATTTGCCGATCTTTTTATCATCCGGGATCATTCCCTGGTGGACGACTATATGGAGGTGTTGCTGTTCTATCCCGGGATGCGGGTGCGGCTGAAGTCGAGCTACCTGGTGCGGGAGGCGTTGCCTGCGTATAGTGTCTTTGGCCATAATGGTACCTTTTTGAAGAGCAGGGCGGATGTGCAGGAGAAGAACCTGCTGGCGGGGCGGCTGCCGGAGGGGCCGGACTGGGGCGTCGAGCCGGAGAGTGAGCGGGGTTTGTTGCATACGGAGATCGGCGGGAAGGTGGTGCGCGAGCTGGTGCCGACGGAGAGGGGGGATGCGCGGGAATACTTTAAAGGGATTGCGGAAGCAATACGTAATGGTGCGCCATTGCCGGTGACTGCCGAGCAGGGGGCGCTGGTGATAAGGGTGATCGAGAAGGCTTATGAGAGTCTGAAGGAAAAGCGGATAGTGCCTTTTCGATAACGTTTGCGTAAATAAAGACATCGATGCCGGGTTCTTTGCGGATATTGTGGCTTTAGAAATGTCAAATTATGAAGAGAGCAATTTTTTTGTTTTTGGGGGTAGTTTGTTTGGAAATGGGGTATGCGCAGACGCCGGGTGAGCGGCTGGCGGCGACGGCGGTGCGGCTGTGGCCTGAGACGGGTGATTCCACCGGTGCGAGGTGGACTTATGACGAGGGGGTGGTTTGGAAGGGAATGGAAGGACTCTGGCAGAATACGGGGGATGCCCGCTGGTACAAGTATGTGCAGCACCAGATGGACCGGCTTGTGACTAAGGAGGGGGATATCCGGACCTATAAGCCGGAAGATTATAACCTGGACAATGTGCTTTGCGGGAGGGTGCTGCTCATGTTGTATAAGGTGACGGGGCAGGAGAAATATTATAAGGCTGCCGGGCATTTGCGCGCGCAGCTGGCTTCGCAGCCGCGGACCTCGGAGGGAAGTTACTGGCATAAGAAGAAATATGTTTCGCAGGTGTGGCTGGACGGGTTGTATATGGCTCAGCCGTTCATTGCGGAATATGCTGCGTTGTTCCATGAGGATTCGGTGTTTGGCGATATCACGCGTCAGTTCGTTGCGATCGAGAAGCATACCCGGGATGGGAAGACGGGTTTATTGTATCATGGATGGGACGAGTCGAGGAATGAGAAGTGGGCGGACAAGGCGACGGGGCATTCGCCTAATTTCTGGGCGAGGGCGATGGGCTGGTATGGGATGGCGTTGGTGGATGTGTTGGAATATGATAAGGGAAGGAAGGAGCTGGTGGATATTTTGAGAAGGTATGCTGCGGCTGTTGTTAAGGTACAGGATGAGGCCAGCGGTTGCTGGTGGGACATATTGGACAAGCCGGGGGTGCAGGGGAATTATCTTGAGGCTTCCGCGAGCTCGATGTTCGTCTATACGCTGGCGAAGGGGGTGAGGCTGGGCTATCTGCCGGAGTCGTATCTTGGGCCGGCGAAGAAGGGTTATGAGGGGATCGTAAAGAAGTTCCTGGTGACGGGTCCGGATGGTGGTACCAATCTCGAAGGGACGGTGAGTGTCAGCGGGCTTGGGGGCAATCCTTACCGGGATGGGAGCTATTCCTATTATGTCGGGGAGAAGGTGGTGAAGAATGATCCGAAGGGAGTCGGGGCCTTTTTGCTGGCTGCGGGGGAAATGGACGTTTTGTCTGAGCGCCGGTTGGGGAAGGGGAAGACGGTGATGCTGGACTACTATTTCAACAGCGAGCATCATAAAGATGTTACCGGGATGCCGATACGCTTCCACTATATCTGGGAGGAGATGGACAACAACGGCTATTCGCTGTGGGGGCATTTGTTCCGGCAGTACGGGATGGTGACGGATTCGCTGGCGGTGGCGCCGACGGCGGAAGGGCTGAAGAAGGCGTCTGTATACATCATCGTGGACCCTGACAACGAGAAGGAGTCTCCGGCGCCCCATTTCATACAGGACAGGGATATCGATGCTATAGAGTCCTGGGTGAAGGCCGGGGGGGTATTGGTGCTGATGGGCAATGATTCCGCCAATATGGAGTTTGCGCATTTCAACAGGCTGGCGGAAAGGTTTGGGATCAAATTTAACTTTGATGATTATCATAAAGTAACGGGTAGCCAGTATGAAATGGGGGCCTTTACCATG
>JAFDYE010000853.1 GCA_018267585.1 Bacteroidota bacterium | reverse complement strand
TAAAAATAAACAACGATGTAAAATTAGCCCTTTTGAGGGGCATCTAATGTTAAAATGTATACAATTACGTATCCTTCTGTACCAACGATCCAAAATCCCTTATCCCGATCATCTTTTCGGTGATAAACCCCTCAGCATAAGGCACTCCGATCATCTTCCCGAACATCTGGTGCCGCCCTATGACGGCGTTCAGGAATTCGGGGGTGGAGATATAGGTCTGAGGTTCGTCCTGCTTATAAACGGCGGAAAAGAACTGTGAAGTATACGCCTTGATAGATTCCAGCTTGGTCTCGAAGACCGGCGAGATATCGTATACGAAATTCGGATTGGCATACCGGTCCTGGATATAATGGAAGACATATTTCGGCCTCCAGTGCTCCTGTGGGCGGCCTTCTTCGTCCTCCGTCCCTACCTTCCGCAACCCGCTCAGAAAACAGGACTCCGATATCAGATGCCCCGCCCGGCCATGATCCGGGTGCCGGTCCTCCAGGGAATTGGCCAGCACGATCTCGGGACGGTATTTCCGGATGGCCCTGATCAGCTGCCGCTGGTGCGTCTCGTCATTTCGGAAGAACCCGTCGGCCATCCCCAGATTGTCCCGGACGTCCAGCTGAAGGATAGCCGCAGCACGCGCCGCCTCTTCAGCCCTCAGCTCGGGAGTCCCCCTCGTCCCCAGTTCGCCCCGGGTCAGATCCAAGACCCCGGTCCTCTTTCCGTTGCGCTTCTCCATCAGCAAAGTCCCGGCACACCCCAGCTCTACATCGTCCGGATGCACGGCAATGGCCAGCACATCCAATTTCATGGCATTATTCATGGGCGCAAAGATAGTCCCTTGCCTCTATTCATCCACATCTGCCCGGTCCCGGCTCAACCCCCTCCCATTTTTGGCAATTTCCCCCGCGTGCAGTACCTTCGCCGGTCGCATTTTTATAATTTTATAATAAAAAAAAGGTTAGAAAATGGCATACGATGTAGTCGTTCTCGGCAGTGGTCCCGGCGGTTATGTAGCCGCTATCCGTGCTGCACAGCTAGGCTTTAAGACAGCGATCGTTGAAAAAGAAAGCCTGGGAGGCATCTGCCTCAACTGGGGTTGCATCCCCACCAAGGCCCTGCTGAAAAGCGCTCAGGTCTATGAATATATCAAGCATGCGAAAGACTTTGGCTTCGACGCTTCAGGTACCCCGGACTTCCCCGCCGTCATCAAACGCAGCCGTGGCGTAGCCGACAAGATGAGCCGCGGCGTCCAGTTCCTCATGAAGAAGAACAAGATCGACGTGATCATGGGCTACGGCAAGCTGAAAGCAAAAGGCCAGCTCGAGGTTACCGCCGCAGACGGTAAAACCCAGATCGTGGAAGGCAAGCATATCATTGTCGCCACCGGCGCACGCAGCCGCGAACTGCCCAACCTCAAGCAGGATGGCAAAAAGGTCATCGGCTATCGCGAGGCGATGGTCCTTCCCGAACAACCCAAAAGCATCATCGTGGTAGGCAGCGGCGCGATCGGCGTCGAATTCGCCTACTTCTACTGGTCCATGGGCGCAAAAGTGACGATCGTCGAATTCCTGCCCCGCATCGTTCCCGTAGAAGACGAAGACATCTCCAAAGAGCTGGAGAAGATCTATAAAAAGAACGGCATCGAGGTCCTCACCAATAGCGAGGTCACCGGCGTCGATACCAGCGGCAACGGCGTAAAAGCAAAGGTCAGGACCCCCAACGGGGAAGTAACCCTCGAAGCCGACGTCCTGCTCAGCGCAGTCGGCATCTCCGCCAACATCGAGAACATCGGCCTCGAGACCCTCGGCGTCAAGACAGAGAAAGGTAAAGTTGCCGTCGACAAATTCTATCAGACCAACGTCCCCGGCATCTACGGCATCGGCGACTGCGCCCCCGGCCAGGCCCTCGCCCACGTGGCCTCCAAAGAAGCCATCATCTGCGTGGAGAATATCGCCTACAACGAAAAGAAATTCGCGCACCAGCCCGAAGCCCTGGACTACAACAACGTCCCCGGCTGCACCTACTGCACCCCCGAGATCGCCTCTGTCGGCCTGACGGAAAAACAGGCCCGCGACGCCGGATACGAGGTAAAGGTCGGCAAGTTCCCGCTGAGCGCTTCCGGCAAGGCATCCGCCGCCGGACATACTGAAGGCTTCGTAAAAGTCGTCTTCGACGCCAAATACGGCGAATGGCTCGGCACCCACATGATCGGCTACAACGTAACCGAGATCATCGCGGAAACGGTCGTCGGACGCAAGCTGGAAACTACCTACCACGAAGTGCTCAACAGCATCCACCCCCACCCCACCATCAGCGAGTCCGTCAAGGACGCCGTCGAAGTGGCCTACGGCGAGGCCATCCATCTTTAGCTTATTCCAACGATATCCTCCCGACAGGGAGGATATCGTTTTATCCTAGCATCCACTCACGCCGCTCACCTTAATTTTTACCTTCTTATCCCCCTGGCTGATCTCCAGCGTCCCCGTCGACAGCATCTCCTCCCCCTTCAC
>JAFDYE010000852.1 GCA_018267585.1 Bacteroidota bacterium | reverse complement strand
CGGCCAGTGGAGGGAGGAAGGCACGACCTTTTTGGCAGAGCCGATGAACTGACGGTCCAGGTCAAGCGACACGAGGTGCAGCTCGGAGTCCGGACGACGGCTGACCGCCATATATATTGCTTTATTGATAGCTGCCGGTAAGACAAACCCGTGGTTGTAGTCCGTGTGTTCCCCGATGAGATTGACACGGCCGGGCGAACGGACGATGAGCGGATCGGACTCCGCGAAGACGGTTCTGAACTTTTCTTTTACCCGGTAAGACAGAGACGGAGCGTTTTCTGTAGTTTTTATCATATTGCGAGCTGGTCTATACTATTCTATATGCTATAAACGTCAAATCTACACCTATTTTGTCATTCATATGACGACGCTCCGTGAAAAATATCGGTTTCTCCCGACGCCCGCGAAAAATATCAGCGCCCCCCCGCCGGAACTTCGCGCCGGAGTCCGGTGAATTGTACTCCGAGTCCGGGGCTGCCCGGTATAGTTACCCGTTGGGCATTCATCTCGAGTCCTGTTCCGAGGTCGTCTTTCAGCAGCAGCGGCCCGTCCATATCGACGTAGTCGAGCTCGGGCAGCAGGTGCGCGATGGCTGCGCTTCCGATCGTGCTTTCGTTCATGCTGCCCACCATGACCTTCATGCCTTTTGACCGGGCATTCGCGATCATTCTGCGGGCCGGCGTAATTCCGCTGCACTTGGTCAGCTTGATATTGATCCCGTGGAAGAGTCCCGCGCAGGCGTCCACGTCCTCTTCCTTTACGCAGGATTCATCGGCGATCAGCGGCAGGACCGATTCGCTGTGCAGGCGCCGCATTCCCTCCCAGTCGTCCTTCGCCAGGGGCTGCTCGACAAACTCTACACCGAGCTCTGCCAGGCGGGGAATAAGCCGCAGGGCCTCCTCCACCTTCCAGCCGGCATTGGCGTCCACCCGGAAGACGGCGTCGGTGTGCTGACGCAGGGCTTCCATTATGGCGAGATCATCGGGCGTCCCCAATTTGATCTTATAGATCGGCCAGGGCTTCTCCTTCATCTTCGTCACCATTTTATCGACCGTATCGATGCCGATCGTAAAATCCGTCTGCGGTCCCCGGGTCGGGTCCAGGTTCCATAGCTTATAGAGTGGCTGCTGGCGCATCTTGCCGTACAGGTCCCAGCCAGCCATATCGAGCGCACAGACCAGGAATGAGTTATCGGGTATCAGGTGGTGAAGAT
>JAFDYE010000851.1 GCA_018267585.1 Bacteroidota bacterium | reverse complement strand
TGATACGATCTGACTTTCTGTAAACTGCTTGCGTTTCATAATTCAAGTTTAAAGTTAACAATTCATTCAATTGGTAACTCTAATTCTTGTGGCCGAAGTTCGGGGGAGCTTACAGCTGCTCTTGAAAAATTCCGCTATCTTTTCGGGCTCTTCCGTTTTGGCTATGGTTAGCCGATCCGCAACCTGCGTCAAAAAAATAACCCGCTTTACGTAGAAGAGCCGTAGAAGTTGATCACAAGTGTTTATATCGGCATAGTCCAGTTCCGCAGCAATCTTCCCGATCGGATTACTGGCCAGGAAACGTTCAACAACCTCGTAATTTTTGATCATCGTCATAGCCGCCCCGAAATCCGTCTCGGTGGCATTGACGGGCGAATTATCATCGGAGAAAACGTTCTCGTCCAGCCAGGCGAACGCCATGTTCTGCGCTTTAATCGGTTCGCCGCTCCCGGCTATGGCCGAATATAGATAAAAGAAATTGACACCGTTCTTATTGTTAGCCCGGTGGTTGTCGGCGAAGAAGGCGATCGCCTCGTCAACCCCATCTTTCCCGCTGTCCGCAGCCGTCTCATGCAGGATCCTCGCTTTTAAACTACGCAACCAGCCATTGCCGAATGGAGGTGCCTGCCTTAGTGCCTTTTAATTTTTTTTGCCAGCATGCGGCGCCAGCGGCCAAAATCGTGGAAATATGAGCAAGCGTTTCATTCGTACATTTTAATCCTCTAACGGGACAAATTTACCCGATTCCTCATCACGAACAAAAGCCGAGCCCGTCGGCGCGATCAGAATATCAATGAAAGAGTCGTCTCCGTTTAGGAGCGATCCCAACGATACGAACTCGCAATTGCCTGGTTCGTCAATGTATGGCTTGGTCCTCATCGCCCTCCAGGATCCACCACCCGCAGTCTTTAGCGCCTTTGATATCGCCTTCCATTGGCGCTTCCCGATAGAGATAGCCGATGGGTCTACCCTCATAAATGATCCGCCCCGTCGCCAGGCATCGGTCGAAATAGGTAGCCGGTAGGTTGGGTTCGTCGTCGTCGATGCTTACATCGATGATATGCTCGGGGCCGAACTTGATAACGTCCTCGGCTCGCAAATCAGCGATGTAATATGGATCATTGCCCAGACTACCGATGAACCCACCCTCCTTTACCTCCTCTATCGCAACCCACATCCGTTCTGTGGCCGGATGGCTGGGATCAGGCGAGCTGAACCGAAAGATAAGTTTGCAGCTATCACCCCGCTCCAGCCGGCCGATGACTTTGCGCGATGGTTTGTAGAAGGTATACTTCGCCTCAGCGGCAATCGGATCTACATCTTCTAGGTGCCAGGATGGTGTCATGTCAGTTGATTCCAATCGTTTTTTTCCACAATAGTGCATTGGGACAATGCGGATCAATGCCGCTAGTCGCGTCCGCACAAAACGGCAGCCATTGCCAGTCTTCCGCTCCGGGACAGCCAAGGGCGCTCCATTTCTCGAGTAAAATGGAGAAGGAAGGCGCCATCACATAGCCGTGGCCTTCGCCATCGTCGTGGCTGAGGTATATGACCTTCCCGTACTTGTCGGGGTTCCGGTCGATCGAAAGGTAATCACCATTCCCTACTTCCTGGAAAACGAACTTGTTGTGCCATACCTTATCATAGGGGTCTTCCACATTGGGAAAAACGTTGGTGATCCAGCCGTCCTTGTCGTGGTTAAGTTTTGCAATTCTAGCGATATTCCAGTGCAAGTCTCCGCAAAAAATGCCGCGCAATGTAGGTGGAAGGGAAAAGCCTTTTGGTAGGAACCATCCGAAGTCAATATGCCCGCTAATAGCGAGCAAAGCTTCTTTGAATTCCACTGGAAGTGGGTAGCCGAGCTCCGCTTCTACTTGACCAACCACTTGCTGGGAAGCGGGCGGATCTAACCTCCAGTCCATACGCGTAGCGCGTAGGCTTTGCATCTGTGCCAAGAAGGTTTCAAGTTTATCTTGTAGGGTCATTAGTCAGTTCTATAGTTTAAAAGAAATCTGTAAAGGTCTTATCCATACCAGCTAAAGCCCAAGTGAAATTCCAAGCCTTCGATCGCACTCTGTTCCAGCCTTTCCTTTACCTCCTGGGAGATGAAAATGCCCCCGCTTGCCCTATGGCACCAGATCTTTCTGCCTAGGGATCCGAGTGTATAAATAGTCTCCGGAGTGATAGCGTTTGGGATATAGAGGCGGCTGTAACCGTCGAAAAACTGATCCAACACCCGGTCATAGATCGAGACGTCCATCTCGGAAACCAGTTCCTCCAACTGCTGTTGAAAAAACGTGAGCAGCTCCTGATTCACGATCACAAACAGGCCGCACGATATAATAGGTGTCCATTCCCCGTCCTTTGTAACAATGTAATGTGTTTCGTCGGATTGATATAAGCGAACGGAATTGACTTCCTTATTACTCAAACACCAGATGTCTACCCTATTCTTTTGTTTACTGCTGAGTGCTTGCCTCATGTCCGCAATTAAATTTTATTATCCTTGGTTCTCTCCCCCTCCTTCTTTAATCCTTCGGCTTCGAGACGGAAATCTAATATTGTTCTTACCAATGGATGCAATACGGCTACATCGATCAGCAGTAATCGCCGCTTACCCAGCCGTTTGTCCAACATAGCGAGCAATTGGATCAGAGGGCTTTTATGAGTCAGCGCCTTTTCGACGCCCAGTTGAAGGTATTCCCAGCAGCAACTGTGCAGGTCAAAACGGGAAAATTCGCCCTTTTCCACGAGGAAGCCGGCCGTTCGATCCTGTTCATCCACCGCCGGGTGGGTCTTGCAAACAGTTGGTGTAGTCTCGTGGTAGACAGCCCCGTGCCTAGCCCAGGACTCCAGGCCTGACAGATTTGCCACCTCTTTCCCATCAATGGTCATCCAGGCTCTTCCCGAACTACTCTTGGGATTGTTGTACTGGGTGGAAAAAATCGCCACTCGGTGTTTCACCGAATCCGCAAAGCGCCCTTCAATGTTCTTTTTCAGTTTGCTCCATTGCATAGTAGTAAAAATACAGTATTCGCCCTGATTCGCCTTCATGCTACGTGAGAAAGCAGGGGGATGGCGCTTACTTGTATGAGTTGCAGGCTATGAAATACCAACGAAAGCCGGATACGCGGCAAGTGCTGATCTTACCTTGATCCTTTGCGAAAAACACATGAGTCCTAATTCACTAATCATCGATTTATTAACACTACCCGGAATTTCCGCAAAGCTCAAAGACTGGATGCGAGTCACTGGAAAAAAGAAAACGAAAAGGGCAAATGAAGCCTATCTTTAGATCTGTGACATCCCCTGAAAAAGAGACCCGCGACGAAAGGGTCAAGCGGCGAAAATAAGCCTTCGAACTGACGGACTTTTCGTTTGGGATCAGATATTGACTGATGGGAGGGCCGTTGCGCTGGGGCAAATGATTCTTCGTGGGCATCTCTGAACGAGGTATACAATCTCGAGTTTGGCGAGGCCACAGACCGTTCGCACGTGGGTGGGAGATGGACAGACAGCAAAGTCGAGGAAGAACAGGATGACAATGATAGCCTATGATAGGAGAATGTGCTATAACCTCAATTTTTCTACTACAAGAAATAAGATGCAGCATGACGGATCGAAACGCGATCGAGGAGAAAATACGCCGAATCAGCCTTCCAATAGTTTTAACCTTTTTTGGTGGTATGCTCATATATGCGTTTTATAAGGGCTATCAAATTCGAAACCATTTTGCCTTCGCCACCGGCAGGATAACAAGAATTATAGGCCCAGCATGGGGAAGTAACAAATATGATATCATTTTCGAGTATAAAGTAAATGGTGAGATTTACGGCGGTAATAACGGCTACAACATCTGCAATAACGAAAACACAAAGCAGTTGGGAGCCTTGTTTCTACATAAACAGTTTCCAGTGGTCTATGCAGTAAAGTTTCCCTCGGCGGGAACTATGCTGTTGACTCAAGATTTTGCCGATAAATACAAATTTCAACTTCCTGACTCCGTGAGATTCTATGATTCAGTATTATCTTGTAAATAGTCGCCATAGCCAAACCCTCAGCAAAACGGTAAAGGACGAAAGCAAATTCTCCTACTTGTGCGACAAATACTTCAAATCTACAAGCGCTCTTCAAAATGCGATCTCGACCCTGGGCATTCCATCCGATAACCCGGTCGCTTCCAAAAAAGAAAAGGACACCGCCGCAAAGACGTACTACTACTTCTTCTTTTCCCGGCCCATTGTCGACCAGGGATCGCCGCAGAACCACGTAATCAAACACACGGAGATCGGGACAATAACATGTACGCCGGACGAATTGTCAAAGATGGCCTCGCCCATCTTCGCAAAGCTGCAAAACGAATGCGAGAATGAAGCCGGCTGCACCGGAGACTTAAACACCTACGATTCCTTGCAGCTAGCGGAGGCCGCATTGAAGCGATGGCTGGACCGATGGAACAAAGACGGCAAATTGTCCGTAAAAATCCTGAGGCCCTGAAGGGGGAGGTAACTTAACTTCAACAGCATCAAACTAAAGGTTACCAGATAAAGACGTTTCTCTATAGGTATTTGCCGGCTGCATGAAGCGCCAATGCCCACCCAGCTTAAAAAAAATTTCCCGAATATTATGCTTTCTTAAAATTAACATATAGCTTTGCATTCGCATTCCTTATTTATCACTTTTAAATGCAAGGAATCATGACTGAACAATTCTCCATATCATCTCTTGCAATCGCTGCCTAACGGGTAGGGTCGTTTATTTTCATTTTATTTTACCGACGCCTTTTTTAATGGCCTTTGCCTGCCCGGGACTTTAGCGCAGCAATTACCCACATTGTAAATGCATTTTTATGTGCAGCAACGAAGGGGCGGTCTATGCCCAGTCGTGCAGGCTGAAGACTGCCCGGCAAAAACGAAGAGCTCAAAAGGCCGATCGTGAAAAACAATTGATCCGTTTGGAGAAACTACGGACCATACTCTGGCGTGCCAAGCAGCAGTTGCCGTGGATTCCGCTTGAAGAACCTTATCAGAAAGGCTGGAAACGCTTTTTCGTGATGCGGGAAGACGTTAAGCGAAGCGATATGGGCGGATATTCAGCACCTGAAAAATTATATCGAACGCAACAACCTGCATGGTAAGATCCATAAACTTACACGTAGCAGGCAGGGACGACGGAATTGGTATAATAAAAAACCCATTCCCCATCCTTTTAAGAACAAACCCTTACACGTGGTCCTGGCCGAGTGTAAGGAAACAACAATAACATGAGCACTATAAAAGCAAAAGAACTGAGTAAGATCGGCTATACGAATGACCAGGCCAGAAGCCTCGTCATCAATATCATCTCGAAACATTTTAAACACCATTCCAAAGAGGATCTGGTCACTATGCTGATAGACATTAAAGCCCGACCCCAAGCCTACCTGACCGATGAAGTCACGGGCAAGATCGCGGCAACCTTTTTGGACATCAACGTCGAGAAGCCGTTCGAAGTTTATGGCTTGTCGCCGGAGCCGGCGCCACTGGCCATCGTCGGGGGAAAGGAGATCGAGGGAACGGCGAAGCGACAAATGGAAAACGCCCTATCGCTGCCCATCACGGTCCAGGGGGCACTGATGCCTGACGCGCACACCGGATACGGGATTCCGATCGGAAGTGTACTGGCCGTTTCGGACGCTGTGATCCCCTTTGGCGTCGGGGTGGACATCGGCTGCAGAATGGCTTTGTCCATAACCAATGAAAGTGACAGTTTCTTGCGGCGGTATTCACACCAATTGAAAGTCGCCTTGAAAGAACACACTCATTTTGGCATGGAAGGGGGGTTGGATCTGCCGCAGGAACATGCCATATTGGACCATCCCGACTTTCAGTCGACGGAGCTGCTACGAAAATTGCAGGGCAAAGCCGCCCGGCAGCTCGGTTCTTCGGGCAGTGGCAACCATTTTGTGGAATTCGGAGAGATAGAACTGTTTGACGGTAATCCGCTGAACCTACTTCCTGGAAAATACCTGGCGCTGTTGTCGCATTCGGGAAGCCGCGGCCTGGGGACGAACATTGCGCAGCACTATACGAAGATCGCCATGGATACCTGCAAATTGCCATCCGAAGTACAACAACTGGCCTGGCTGAACCTGGACAGCCAGGCAGGGCAGGAATATTGGCTCAGTATGAATCTGGCAGGAGAATATGCCAAAGCCTGTCACGACCGGATACACGCCAATCTATTAAAAGCGCTAGGGCTGGAGGCGTTGGCGATCGTAGAGAACCACCACAACTTCGCCTGGAAAGACCGGCTGATGGATGGCCGGGAGGTCGTTGTGCATCGCAAGGGCGCTACGCCGGCGCACGCCGGTGAGTTGGGGATCATTCCCGGCAGCATGACAACGCCGGCCTACCTGGTGGAAGGAAAAGGGGGGGACCGAACGCTGCATTCGGCATCGCACGGCGCCGGAAGGGCCATGAGCCGGAAGCGGGCAAAAGAGAGTATGACGGTCTCTGGGCTCAGGAAAATGTTGTCGGACGCGGGTGTGACCCTGATCGGCGGCAGCGTGGAAGAGAACCCACTGGCGTACAAAGACATCGAACGGGTAATGGACGCCCAGGATGAGTTGGTAACGGTTTGGGGCAGATTTTTGCCGAAGATCGTGCGAATGAATAAAGAATAAATCAATTAAAATGGAAAAGATCATTATACAAATCACCGCGGGAAGAGGTCCCATCGAATGCTGCCGGGTGGTGGCCAGGGTGCAGGAAAAGATGATGTTGCAGGCCAGAAAAAATGGCCTTGCCATCGAAGTTCTGGACAATAAAAAAGCGGTTCTAAATGGCACGCTGTTGTCAGCGACACTGTTAGTCGAGGGTCCGGTGCTGGAGCCCTTTGTGCAAGAATGGAAGGGGACGGTGCAATGGATCGGGCAGAGCCCCTATCGGAAATTCCATAAGCGCAAAAATTGGTTTGTGGGCGTGGAGGTTTTCGATGTAAAGGAGGTCTTGCAGTGGGATGCACGGGACGTCGTGTTGGAGACCTGCCGAGCGTCGGGGCCTGGCGGCCAGAACGTCAACAAAGTCGAGACGGCCGTCAGGGGCACGCACAGGCCTTCGGGGATCCAGGTCCTGGCCATGGACAGCCGTTCGCAACTAGAAAACAAAAAGCTCTGCCTGAAACGACTGGAGGAAAAGGTCATCGCCTGGCAGACCAGCCAGTTGCTCGGGCAGCAGCAGGCGCGATGGCAGGAGCATAACGTATTGGAGCGGGGCAATGCCGTGAAAACGATCACCGAGGAACTGTAACAATTGCATGTGATGACACGAACCAACTGCTCAGGAACCTAGGATAGATGTTTGCGCGCTATCCGGCCATAAAGAACGCCTATGACATGTACATGAAGCTGGCCGATACCTTCCGCTACTGCACCCGCAAGGAACAGGCGTTTAAACGGCTGGCCTTATGGTTCGACGAAGTAGAACAGGCCGGAATTGACTCCTTTAGGACCGTCTACCGATCAATCGAAACGCACTACGAGGGTATCCTGAACTACTTTGACAACAGAAGCACCAATGCTTCTGCACAAGCGTTCAATGCCAAGATCAAAGCCTTCAGGGCTTCCGCCAGAGGCGTTCGTGACATCAATTTCTTCCTGTTCCGATTAGCTAAAATCTATGCCTAAATCCTCCATCCCCCAAAAATTTGGCTTGATCCGTAACGATGGATATACCCGACGGCGACGACGAGCGTTGCCGGCAGCAGTATCCCGAAATGCAAAAGACGATCAAATGCAGGCTACGTAAATGTTTGGACATAACACCGTCGGGGACTTCGAACACCATTTAGATTTCCATTGTATTTTTTATCGGGTGGGGCGCACGGAAAGTCAAAAAGCACTCCGGACGCCCGCAGCCGCCGGCAAAACCATGAAAAAGCCGTAAATTGATTGTCAAACGCTGGCTGATGAGAAACAAACAACGGTCCACCGCATGGTTGTCGGCAAAGATCATGCTCCTTTTGATCACCACCACTTTTCGGACAACGCCGGTTTTTGCTCAGTATTATCCAGCACCGGAACTTGTACCTCCCAATAAGCAAGCCGCACTTCTTCAACAGCTCAACGCCAGCGGGCCAATGGCGGATAAACTGGATGCATTGTTGGGTCTCGCCAACATCCACTACAATAAACCGATCAAGACTTTACAAGACTTTCCCCTTGCTACCCGGTATGCCCGGGAAGCACTCGGCCTGAGCCGCCAATTACAAGACGAGAAAAGGATAACCGAATCAATTTATACATTGGCTTCCATCTACCTGCTGGAAGACAGCCTGTCAGAGGCCGAAAACCTTTTACCGGCAATAACAAACGATACAGTTAAAAATAACGTACAAGTCGGCCTGGCATTCACCTATGTATTTTGTCCGCAGCGACCATTGAAAGACGCTTTGACTAAAGGAAAGTTTTATGCCCAGCAGGGTCAGCAATTAAGCACCAGATTACGATTGAAGAAAAATGAGCTTCTTACCCGGCAATACCTCGCCTTTATCCATAACCTCGAAGGAAATGGGAAAATGGGCGACCAGGAGATGTTGGATGTCATCCAGCAATATAAACAATTAAAGATGGAGGGCATTCAATATCCATATCTGCTCTTAACCGAGATGCACTGGATGCAAGGTCAATTCAAGGAGGCTTTGAATGATCACTACCTGACAACAAATGCGTTCGAGCAAAGCACGGACAAAACTGCACTCAGTAGTCTATATTATACAGCCGCGACGTTGTTTGGGCGGATGAGTGAGCACCAAAAGGAAGAAGACGCCTTGCGTCTGGGTTTAGAACAATGCAAAATCGCCATTGGCCGATTCAATGCAAATCTTTTTATTGGGGAAATGGCGCGTAGGCTGATAAGGACTGGGCAAAGCAAAAAGGTACTCCCGTTTGTCGATTCACTAACGCACATTTTTACTCCTGTTACGTTCGACCAGAAAATAGCGACGGTTGGCACATATGCAAATGCATACCTGGCGACGGGTCAGTATCAACAGGCTGAAAAATATTTTTTAAAGTCCTTTACAATGACAAAAGCCGCCGGGTGGGCAACCGGAAACGACTACAGTGTCCTCGGATATTTTTATGTCGAACATAAAGAATATGTCAAAGCACGGCCCTACCTTTTAAAGGCGCTGTCCCTGCAAGACAACATGACGTCGGTATATGACAAACGGCAATTGACCTATATGCTCTTCCTTGTGGATTCCGCGACTCAGCATTACACCTCTGCCATTCGATATTCACAACAGAATCATGCGCTCGATGACAGCCTTGAACTAGCAAAGAGGCATGCCGATGTTCAAAAATTAATGATTCAATATGAGACGCAGAAAAAGGATGCAGAAATAAAGTCCTTCGAACAAAAAGAGCTGCTTGGCCGGGCAAGGCAGGAACGGGCCGATTTTATCCGAAACGTCGTAATTGCGGCAGCAACCCTTTTCCTGATCGTAGCTGTCATCCTTTATCGTCAATACCGTAGTAAAAAGAAGCTCAGCGAAATCATCATACAAAAGAACAAGAAGCAACAACTCCTGTTAGAACAACTCAATCGTTCATTATCTGAAAAAGAATGGCTTCTGAAAGAGGTGCATCATCGCGTGAAGAACAATCTCCATACCGTCATGTGTCTGCTGGAATCGCAAGCATTGCACCTGGAAAGCGACGCACTCAAAGCGATAGAGGACAGCAAACACCGGATCTATGCCATGTCGCTGATCCATCAACAACTTTATCAGACAGAGGGTATGACAACCGTTGATCTAAAGGCGTATATTTTGCAATTTATCGGATACCTGAAGGATAGTTTCGCACTTGGTCCACGGGTACACTTTGAATTGAACATTGAGCCGATACAAATTGAAGTACCCGTTGCTATTCCATTGGCATTGATCATCAATGAGGCAGTAACCAACTCTATTAAACACGCGTTCCGTGGTATTCCCGATCCAACAATAACGATCACCCTTTATAGCCATCACGACTCGTTGTCCCTTATTATCAAAGACAATGGAACCGGGATCAAAAATGTTGAAAAAATACGGGAAAAGCGGTCGCTCGGCATGAAACTGATTCATGGGCTTTCCGAAGATCTGAATGCAAAATTTAACATTCAAGGAAACGACGGACTGGAGATTAGTGTTGAGTGTAGCACCAAACCTTTCTCCCCGGTAGTAAACCTGGAGGAAGAGTTTAGTATAGTCTAGGTGCCTGGAAAAATCAGTCAGAAAGCAAATCTTCGATGTACGAAAAGTATAAAAACCACCGCCCTTCCATCCGACGTGGATTCAAAGGGCGATGGCGTGGAAAGGAAGCCATCAGTGACTCATATCATTCCAGACCTTCATCTCCGTAGGAGACAATGATCCCAGTGTTGGCGGTTCCATCGCTCGCCCCTGATATATCAACTAATGCGTTCGCTCTCACCGCGCCCGTCGCGCTTCTTCCCATAGAGGCCGCCACGAGCGCTGAATATCCCCTTCCTTTCTTCAGATGCTTTGCTTCAATCCCCATACCTGCCATTGATTTTTTCACGGAAGATTGTCGCGAAAACCGGACCGGGGTTCAGCGGAAGGTTCGCGGCTGGTTACTTCAGGTATTTTCTCAATTCAGCCGCAGCTTGTTCAAAAAGCTCCTGAGTCTGGGGCAGCTTAGCCAAGCCGGTCAACAATCCCCAGTCGTGGATCACCCCATTATATCTCACCGTTGTAACAGTTACTCCCGCCTGCTCCAACTTGCGTCCATATGCCTCCGCTTCATCCCGTAATATATCATTCTCCGCCACCTGGATAAGCGCCGGTGGTAAACCCTTCAGCTGCTCTGTTGTTGCGCGCAACGGAGAAGCGTGAATATCGTCTCGCTTTGCTTCTTCGGGAATATACATATCATACATCCATTTCATCGTTGGCGTGGTCAGAAATCGCTGATCCCCGAACTCGCGGTAGGATCCCGTCTCAAAAATGTGATCGACGATCGGCCACATCATAATTTGCACGCTAATGTGCGGTCCGTTGTTTTCTTTTGCTTTAATGGCAGTGACGGCCGTCATATTGCCGCCAACACTATTGCCTACAACGGCCAGTTTGCGTCCGTTTACGCCAATTTCAGAACCATGTGTAGCCACCCATTCGGTCGCCGCAAAGATCTGGTCGATCTGCGTGGGAAATGCCGCGTCAGGTGTAGGAGTATAATTAACGAAAACCCCCACGCAACCGGATAAAACGGCTAGGTTGCGCACCATGTGGCGGTGAGTCGGAAAATCGCCCAATACCCATCCACCACCGTGGATATAGATAAATACGGGCAAGTCTCCTTTGCTCCCCTCCGGTCTTACGATGTTGAGAAGAAGGTCGTGTCCCCCTACCTTGATCGACTTTTCTGAAAACGTCACTCCTGACAGATCTACGGGATAAGCCTTTTGGACGTCTACTAATACCTGTCTTGCCTTCACAGGTGGAAGCGTTTCGAGTCCGGGACCGCCTGTGTTCAGCGTCGCCAGAAACGTCCTCACGGCAGGGCTGAGACGGTCGTCTGTTGCGTAATCCTTTACCTGGCCATGAACATGCATGGAGCCTGCGACCAGTAGCGGACTGAGGCAGGCGAAATAAGTTCCTGTTTTCATTGCTTTGTATAGTTTTTAATGATTGATTGATCACTTGTTTTACCAACCCAATGCCATAGTGCAAGCAAATGAATATCAATCTATTAAAAAGACCTGGCAGTATCAGGGGGAACGATATCTCGTATTCTGCCGCGCAATTGTGGATATCTCAAAAATGAAGCGGATAGGATCGGCGCTTACTTTTTCATATATCGCTTCTTCTCAATCCCCAGTTTTTTCATCCGAGAATTCAGGGTAGAAACGTTAATTTTCAGCAGTTCGGCCGCGCCGCCCTCGCCGTAGACTTTCCAATTACATTTCATAAGGATGGACAAAATATGGTCGCGTTCATTTTCCTCCATCGTTTTGATTCTGCTTTCGTCAATTTCAGCGGGACCTCGGCCTTTGCCTTTTGGCAGGGCCAGACTTGTGATCAACGATCCCGAAGCCAGCAATACGCTTCTTTCCATTATATTTTCCAATTCCCGTACATTCCCTGGCCAACTGTAGGCATGGAGCATGCCGATCACCTCGTCTGAAAATCCGGTAATTTCCTTCCCCTGCCTATCGGCATATTTTTTTAAAAAATAGTTGGCCAGAAGCTGGATGTCGCTTTGCCTCTCCCGCAACGGGGGCAGGCAGATAGGGAAAATATTCAATCGGTAGTAAAGATCCAGCCGAAACTGCCCTTTGCTGATCTCTTCTTCCAGGTTTTTGTTCGTGGCAGCGATGATGCGAACATCCACTTTTCGGGTGCTTCCCCCGATCCTTTCTATCTCTTTTTCCTGGAGGACGCGAAGAAACTTCACTTGCAGATCCAGCGGAAGCTCGCCTATTTCATCCAGGAAAATCGTGCCCCCGTCGGCTTGCTCGAACTTGCCGATTCTTTTATTGAAGGCTCCGGTGAAGGATCCCTTCTCGTGGCCGAAGAGTTCCGATTCGATTAAATTTGCCGGGAGGGCGCCGCAATTGACAACGACAAGCGCCTTGTCTCTTCGGCCGGACAGGTGATGAATAGCCTGTGCAACAAGCTCTTTGCCGGTGCCGCTTTCTCCTAATATCAAGACGGCAGTATCCGATTGACTCACCACCTGAATATGATTTAGAATATCGGTCATTGCGGGACTGCTACCGACTATTTCTTTCAGGGGGCGACTGGCTGGGAGATTACCGCTTTTCCCGTTGAGCGCATCAGTTTTACTCGACTCTGCTGCCTGTTTATGCAGGTACAAAGCGATATCGAGCATTACCAGGACATCTTTTGATCTGAACGGTTTAACAAGGAATCCGTAGGGCTTGGTCGCTTTCGCCGCATCCAGTATCGATTTATTAGAATTGGCAGACAAATACAAAAAGGCTATTTTCATCTCGCGAAGTTTCATGCCCAGATCGATTCCCGTCAGATTACCCTGTAATCGAATGTCCACCATGACGATACCTGGACGCCGCTTTTCAATCATGTTCAGCGCCGTAGATACTGACCGGGCGATACCGGTTACCGTATAACCAGCCCCTACCAGAATTTCTTCCAGGTTATTCGCTTCGATAAATTCATCTTCAACTATTAATACGCTGGTATTCACGAACGTTGATTTTGCTGTTTACTAATACCAAGAGATTGCTCCTGATAAGGTAAGGAAAATTGGGGGATGATCAAAGAAAAGTCGGTTGCCCCGTAAGCTAGATCAAATGTTCTTTTTTAATCCCCAGACGCTTCATCTTCGAGGTTAATGTGCTGACAGGCACTCCCAATATTGCCGCGGCCCCATCCGATCCGGAAATTTTGCCGTGGCAATATTTCAATATCTTTAAGATGTGATCACACTCGTTTTCATCTATCGTTTTCAATGCATGCTCAGCAGGAGCCTCACCGCCACCCGTAACGATCTTATTGGGCGGCAAATGAATATGTTTTAAGGTAGTTCCGGTTGCGAGCAGAATACTACGCTCGATCAAATGCTCAAGCTCCCTGATATTACCCGGCCAGCTGTACTGCATCATCTGCTGGAGCGCCCTGGTACCCAAAGTAGTGATCTGACGTCCAGTCTTTTTGGAATAAAGCTGTATGAAATGCGTGGTCAAAATCGGAATATCTTCTTTTCGATCCCGCAGCGCCGCCAGTTGGATCGGAAAGATATTCAATCGGTAATACAAGTCACTTCGGAAACGGCCTTCATCCACTTCCTTCTCCAGGTCCCGGTTGGTTGCTGCGATGATCCGGACATCGACCTTGATCGTACCTTTACCCCCTACCCGTTCGATCTCCTTCTCCTGCAACGCCCTAAGCAGCTTTACCTGGAGTTCCGGGGGCATTTCGCCGATCTCGTCCAAAAACAGTGTTCCGTTATTGGCCAGCTCAAACTTGCCGACCCTGCGCTCCGTTGCGCCGGTGAAACTTCCTCTCTCGTGGCCGAATAATTCGCTCTCGATCAGGTTGGCCGGAAGAGCCGCGCAATTGACCTTCACCATCAACTTATTTTTTCGCGGCGAATTGTTGTGAATGGCTCGGGCGATCAATTCTTTCCCCGTGCCTGTTTCGCCAAGGATCAGCACCGTACTATCAGACGACGCGACCTGTGCGACCAGCCGAAATGTCTTGAGGATCGCCTGGCTATCCCCAATGATCTCGGAGTAATTCTGATTAACCTTGATCTCTTCTTTCAGGTAAATGGATTCCTCCTCTAGTTGCTGCTTGTATCTCCCAATTTCCACTAGTTGCCGGATGACCTTTTCATTCGCCATAATATTGGACACAGCGATGGAAATCTGCGAACAAATGCTCTTCAGTAGGACTTCCAGCTGTTTGATCTGCCTGGAGTCGGCATGCGTAAAACTTAGAATGGCAAATCCGTCGACACTGCGCGATATGACGATCCCTATGCGCGTGCCTCCGGAACCGGAAACGGCAACAGTGGGTAAAAGCTCGATAGTACCGTCCCTGGCTTCGTAGAGGAACGGACCGTCAATCCCGGAAATCATATCCATCGATCCATCCGGCAACGCTATCAGGGGATTATGCTCTCCATTCAGCCCGGAATCTGCGCCATCCTCCCCGGAAAGGAGCGGCAAATACCTGTTGACTTCCAAACTGAAAACATCGACAACATAGTTTTCAATGCCAAATAACGCAAAGAGCTGCGTTTGCAGGATCTTGGAAAGTACCGTCTTATCCCGTACCGGAGCGATAGCATTGCTGAATTTGAGCAGGCGTCCTTTTTCGTCTTCCCTGTTTTTTATCTCCTGGTTGGCGACGATGTTGGCTACCGATATACAAAGTTGATGAGACAGGCTCTCGATCAGCGTCATCTTTTCTTTGGAAATGATCTTATAGTCCCTGAAATAAATGAACCAAAATCCCCCCACCTCGTCACCCTTGACAAGTCGTGTGATCAGCAGCACGTTTTGCCGCAGATCATCGTTGATTCTCACATATAGCGGAGCGGGGTCTTGCAAGGCAAGCTCCTTCAGATCGAATAACAAGGGGATAGTGGAGGTTCTCACCTGGTTCAATGCGTCATCATTTATCGCGTCGCAGCCGTTACGAAATGACGGATTGGAAGAAGCCAGTTTGGCTTTAGCCTCTTCGTCCAGCAGAAAGGCGTCAAGAGTAAGGCCATTTTTATTGCAGACCGCGATCATGGTATGACTACATCCGAATAATTTTTTGAACGTGTCTTTGATAAATTTCGCCAGCTCGTCCGAACTTCTGACTGAAGCCAAACCCGTATTTATAGCTAACAGCAATTCCATTTGATTTTTCCTGCGTACCGTCTCTTCGATCCTGTTGATATTGGAAAGCCCTACCGACAATTGGGCACTAACCCCTTTCAGCAGGTTTGTCCGCAAAGAATTCGCACCCTCGGACAACAAATGCAGCAAAAGATAACCTAGGACCTCTTCGCCTACCTTTAAAGACACGATAGCGAAGTATTCCCAGCCTTTCCCAACCCAGTCACTGAAAAGTTTCACTTCAGGGAGCCGCTCGGCGAACAGGGCGGTTTCGAAACAAAGCGACCCGGTATTAGTTGTCAGTTCTTGTAAAACCGGCCCCAATCCGTAAAGGGACAATGCCGTTCTGTTGGTCGCCAGGCGGATTTGATTCCCGGCTCGGATCTTTTCAAACGCATGGATATCGTAGGTGTTATCTTCGGCTTCGGTCAGGATAAGGGTGAGGCCTTCGAGCGTAAAGAAGGTCGCCAACTTCGAATGTACCGTCTCAAACAGGTCCTCCTTGTTCCGTGCCGCAGCTATCTCCGTACTCAAATCCAGCAGAATGGTTTTCTCATCATCGTCATGCTTCAGTGCTGCTGAAGTCAGGTGCTGGGTGATCGTCTCTTTGAATCGCTTTTCAAGGCTCTCCATGTATCCGACGTACTCTTTGAACAGCGTGGAAATATCCCCGCTTTTGTCTTCCGTCAACATATCGCAGGCATTTTTCGATTAACCAAACAAACAGAATGCCTGGAGATACACAATTGAATATCCTCTTATTACATCAGTAAAGAAATCAATATTAGTGATATCTCACCAACAAATCATCCGTCGTTAGTGAAATATCGCTAACCGATATATCGCAAATCAAACGCCCCTGTATACAAGCTTTGAAAAAAAGTCACCCTTTATCACATAGTTGCCAAACACCGGATCAAAGGCGGCAGTCGGTTTGGCGGCGATCACTTCCGGCAAGGTCCGACCCTGCCTTTTTAGCCCGGCGACTTTATCCCGGACGGTTGCGAGCATGTCATGGAAACGGATCAGCTGGTCTCGATTGCCTATCGCGCCGTGTCCCGGGATCACGATGGTATGCTTCGTAGTCTGTTCGATGTTCAGGGCGGCGGCGGCGATCATCCCATCGATACTGCCTCCGGTGGCATAGTCGATGAAGGGATAATAAGCATTCCAAAACGTATCAGCTACATGAAGAATATCCGCTTGCGGAAAGTAAATAGAAGAATCCCCATCTGTATGAGCCGGCTTATAGGTCTTTACCCGGATCGTTTCTCCGTTGAAGTTTTTTGTAAATACATCCTTATAGACGATGGAGGGAATTCCCTCCTTCGGCAAGGGATCGAAGGTGTAATCCCACTCCGGCTGATAGACCTTTTGAGATAATCTGGCCCGGGTTACATCCTGCGATATAATGGTGGCGCCGGCCTCGTGCATCCACACATTCCCGCTGGTGTGGTCGAAATGCCAATGGCTATTGATCAGGACTTTGATAGGTTTGTCGCTGATAGATTGCAATGCGGGGATCACATGCGCCTTTGACACGTCGATCCCTGCATCTACCAGGAGTTTACCATCCGGACCATTTAATACGGCAATGTTCCCTCCGGATCCTTCTACCATCCAGATGTTCCCTCTGAGCTTGGTGACCTTGATCTTTGCCGTTGCGGCAGCTTTGTTGATCTGTTGAACCGGTCCATCGCCTTTAACCTGGCCGAACAAGTCGGTTCGAAATGCGAGCGCTCCGGCCGTTAGAATACTCGCTGTAGTTAGAAATTGACGTCTGTTAAACTGTTTGTTGTTGGTATACATAGCTGTTA
>JAFDYE010000850.1 GCA_018267585.1 Bacteroidota bacterium | reverse complement strand
TCTTTTCGCCCCGGGCGTTGACCATCGATCTGCGCATGGTCTTGATCTTTTCGGGGGTGTCCATATATTCGGCAATGATCCCCCATTCGAAATATTTTCGGTGGTAGCGGCCGTTCTCAAAGGTGATCACGGGATAGCGGCTGTGACCGAGGGCCATGAAATGGATACCCATGTCCAGGTCAAAATTGATATCGCCGTCGTGGATAAGGTCGGGGAAATAATCGTCGATCAGCTGCAAGGCCGAATAATAGGAGATGTCAAGGCACATATTAGAATTTTTCGATCAGGTCAAATGGTATGGTATCGTCTTCTCCGTCATAGGTGAATTTAAGAAAAAATTGCCCGAACTCCTCGAAGAGTCCGATCTCGATCTTTTCTCCGGCTTTCTGGGGTATCCATGCGGGGTGGTGGGTCCGGATATACTGCCTCATTTTCTGCTGGTAGTGGTCGGGGGGCTTCCATTCCACGCCTTTTCTTGCGGCGTAGAACACTCTGTATCCGGTGGGTTGCCGTGCAGCGATGGTCAGTCTGTCGAGATGCTCCTGCAGGGTGGCGTCATAGAGGAAGGCGTGTTTGTCCTTTTCGATGGCTTCCAGGTGGGTGCGGGCGGCGGCTTCTTCTTCGGCGGGGTAGGACCGGATCATGATGGCGGCCCTGAGGTTTGCCGTCATTCCCCTGGTGTAGGTCTGCCGGACGAACCAGCGTTTGCCTTTTTTGAGCTCGTCCTCCAAAAGGCCTCTGGACAATAAAGGCAGTGGGCTGTACATGGTTTGTAAGGTACGAAAAACCGGGGAGGGGTGGCGTTTTTAGTTTGTAAAATGCTAATATTTTTAGTAATTTTGAGAGTTGGAACAGGGGGTAAAAAAGTCAAAACAGGTGTAACCAGGCCCGCAAACGAAAATTTCATTTTTCTTTGGTGCTATGATCAAGCGAGACGAGCGATATACTATTGTCAGGACCATGTTTGACGCTGGTCATGTCGCTTCGTTCAGCGATATCTTCAAATACATACCGAAGACTGTTGTCGCCAACGATCTCGGGAAGAAAGTGGACCGGTTCAACAAGCTAATGGAGAAGGTCGAGCGGTTCACGCTTGAGGAGATCTATATGATCGGCAATTTTTTGGGTCTTACTGAAGAGCAGATCTATGAGCTGGTGCGGGCCGAGTATGTCAGCAGCAAGGGCAGGATCAAGAGAACGAAAAGGTCCTGAACGTATGATCCGGGGGCGATCCGGTCAAGGGATCGAGACGACGACTTTCCCGGCTGCGGTCCTGTTCTGTATCGACGTATATGCGTCTTCGATAGTATCCATGGTGTAAATGGCGGGGTCGAGCAATGGCTTTAGCCGGCCGGCGTCGGCGAGCGCAGCTGCTTCCTTCAGGATGTTGCCGTGGTGGGCGCGTCCCCGGCCGGTGATCAGCGGAAGCAGCGTAAATACGCCTGAGTAGGTTGCTCCGCGGAAGGAGAGGGGTGCGAGGCTGTGTGCGCCCCAGCCCAGGATGCTGACCACGTGGCCTTCGTAGGTCCTGACGGCCTTGAAAGAATTGTCCAGTGTCTCTCCGCCCAGGGTATCAAAGACGATATCGAATCCTTCTCCGCCGGTGAAGTCTTTTACGTATTCCTCGACGGAGAGGCGGGTATAGTCGATTGCTGTGGCGCCAAATTTTTGGGCCAGGGGCTGTTGGGAGGGTTTTATCGTCGTGAAGACTTCTGCGCCTCTGGCTTTGGCCAGTTGTATGGCGATATGACCGACGCCGCCCGCGCCGCCGTGCACCAATACTTTCTTGCCCGGTCCGACGCCGGCTCTGTCGACCAGTCCTTCCCAGGCGGTGATAAAGGCCAGGGGCAGGGCGGCGGCTTCCCGCATGGTCAGGCTTGCGGGTTTTTTGGCCAGCAGGCTGGCGTCTACTGCGGCATATTCGGCGAGGGAGCCCTGTACTCCTCCGACGCCGCCTGTCATGCCGTAGACTTCGTCGCCGGGGGCGACTGTTGTGACGCCTTCTCCTGTTGCCACGACGACGCCTGCCATGTCAATGCCGAGTATCGCTGGCAGGCTTGTTTTTGCGTGGGCGGCCTGGCCTGCTTTTATTTTGAGGTCGAGGGGGTTGACGCCGCTGGCCGCTATTTTGACCAGCACCTCTCCTTTTTGGGGTTGGGGCCGGGGGATGTCTGCGATTTCGTAGGGTGTGCCGAATGTCTTTAAAATGAGTGCTTTCATGATCTTGTATTTCTGTTGCAAAGTTCCGACAGGACGCGCGGGTTCCGGTTGTACTTTTTCGGCCTTTTGGTGTAAGATTGGGTGTT
Organism: Bacteroidota bacterium; assembly: GCA_018267585.1. Classification (GTDB taxonomy): domain Bacteria; phylum Bacteroidota; class Bacteroidia; order Chitinophagales; family Chitinophagaceae; genus Puia. Next base: position 1,448 of record JAFDYE010000850.1, on the reverse strand, counting down.
TTAACTTTTTCGGGCTCTTCGCTTGGGGGAATAGGATTTTCTTATTTACTTTGTAATTCAAAGTGCTTTTTCATGACAAGTAAAAAACGACTGTTAAGGGGGATCCGTTGCTGGATCATCTTTTTTATCATGGCGTTGGTGTTGAGTGGGGGCACCGCATTCGGGCTGGAGACGGAGCTGGGATGGTTGCTGGACCACTGGTCGGGCGGTGACATGGGGGGTGGAGGTTTGCACGCCTGGGTGCAGGAAGTATATGCTGCGTTAAGGGAGACCAACGTCCGCTGGCCTTACCTCGCTTATGGGTATGACTGGCTGGCGTTTGCTCATCTGGTTATTGCAGTTGCGTTTGTCGGTCCGCTGATCGATCCGGTGAGAAACAAATGGGTGATCCTGTTCGGAATGATCGCCTGTGTTATGGTGTTTCCGCTGGCATTCGTGGCAGGGGCGGTCAGGGGCATTCCCATTTATTGGCGCCTGATCGATTGTTCGTTTGGCGTGGTGGGGTTGGCGCCGCTGGGAGTTTGTTATTACAGGATCGGGAAGCTGGAAAGGGATGACTACCGGAACAGCGCAGAAACCTATCCAGCCGAACGGTCGGGCGCCTGACATAAAGATAATTTTCTTGCATTGAATTTTATCTTACCTTTTCATTCCTGTCTGTTCGGGCGCTTGAATCATTCATTTCTTCACCATAAAACGCTAAACGTATGTTTGAACAGATTCTTCAGGCCGTCAAGGACCATATCGCAAGTGATCCGCAATTGGCCGCATCGATCCCTCCGGAACAAGCAGAGGCAGTACACCAGGAGATCGCCGCTCACATACACGAGCAAGTACAGAATCAGGCCACGGCACCGGCAGAAGCTCCTGTTCAGGCGCCGGCGGCTGAGTCGGGGGGCGGACTTGGCTCGCTCGGCAGCATGGCCGGGGGACTTCTTTCCAATATCGAGCACAGCCTGGCTTCGGGCGGTATCGGCACCAGTGTCGTAAGCGGGGGGCTGATCGGTGCGCTGTCGGGCAAATTAGGTTTGCCTTCGGCGGTTAGCGGTGCGATCGCTGCGGCTGTTCCCGGTCTGCTGCAAAAATTCATGCAGAAGAACGCTGCTACCAATTAGATCGATGGGGCGAAATAAACTTTAAGAAAAGATAATTTTGGGATGCGCGTATGCTGTGGTATGTGAAATAATTTCGGGCTTTAGCCATTGAATATGTCACATAACAAATTTATCTGTATCGTCGGCTTGTTCCTGACGGTCGGCAGCGTACGCGCACAGGATCTTAATCGCAGTGAAAAAGATCAGGATCGGTTAAATGCCATCGAGCTGAACCGGGTAAAATTGCCAAACGGATGGTCGTTGACCCCCGCGGGCAGGAGTCTTCCGCTGGGTGATCTTCCACTGAACATTGCCGTGAGCAGGAATCATCGCTATGCTGCGGTTACCAACAAT
>JAFDYE010000084.1 GCA_018267585.1 Bacteroidota bacterium | reverse complement strand
GAGGGCGGGCAGCAGTTCGGTCGTGGTCAGGGCTGCGGTGCCGGCCTTGTCGTAGAGCACTTCGAAGGCCGTGGTGAAATAGTCGCTGCTTCTGCCGACGGGCCATTTGTATTCGCCGTTGAGCGAGCCGGTGCGATAGGCGTTGGTGAAGCTGTTCCACTGGTCGCGGAAGACGGCCTGGATGCGATAGTCGCCGGTGAAGATGCCCGCCAGGGCAGGATTGCGCAGGAGCGGCGTCTCGAAGAACTGTGAGAAGTGGATGTCCTGGGCTGTTGCGGAAATACCGGATCCCAGGGCAAGGGCTCCCGCGGTAAGCAGCGTGAACAGAACGATATGGTATGAGCGCTTTTTCACATTTTAGTTTTTAGGTCTTATCGGATCAACGAGACGTCGCCGTGCAGGCTCACGACCTCGGCATTGTTGCAGATCACCTCGGCGATATATATGTAGGCGTCTACCGGCGCCGGACGGCCGTTGAGCGTTCCGTCCCATCCCAGGGCCGGATTGTTGGCGGGAAAGTCCCGCCGTTCGAAGACCAACTGTCCCCACCGGTTGAAGACGCGCAGCGACTGGATATTGTAGAGGTTGCTTCCGCGGGGGAAGAAGGCGTCGTTGATGCCGTCGCCGTTGGGCGAGAAGGTATTCGGGAAAAAGTAGTTCTTGTCATTGCAGATGGTCCGGACGAGGATAGAGTCGGATGCGACGCAGTTGTTGGAATCTGTGACGGTCACGCGGAAGAGTTTTTTGAACACGAGCGTGGTTACAGGGTTGGCGCAGTCTGCGCAGCTGAGGCTGTCGGCGGGTGTCCATACCCATGTCATGACGTTGCTGCTGTAGGTAAAGGGGATGGTGACCGGGAAGCCGACGGGTGTCGTTATCTCGTGAGGGCCTTTGATCTCAGGGAGGGGGTTGATGACGATCGATGCAGAGGTCGTGTCCTTGCAGCCGAAGGGTACGGAGGTCTGCAGCTGTACCGTGTATGGTCCGGGCTTGTATTCGACAGAGGGGTTCTGGTCGGCGGACTTCTGCCCGTTGCCAAGGTTCCAGGCCCAGGTAACGGGTTCGGTCATCGTGTTGGACGTGGTGCCGGCAAAGCTGACGATGCCGGTGCAGAGGGGGCTGGTAGCTGTGATGATGGGGTGTGGGGTTGGGTGTACGCGAACGGTATCGGTATACGTTTCGGCGCATTGGCTGAGGGTGGTTACGTGCAGGGTCGCCACGAAATTACCGGGTTTGTTGTAGTAGTGCTCGACGTCGAGGTTTGCAGTACCCGAGTTATTCGTTTGCACCGGTGAGCCGTCGCCGAAGTCGAGGCTCTCGCCGGTGACGCCGTCGTTGGAAATG
>JAFDYE010000849.1 GCA_018267585.1 Bacteroidota bacterium | reverse complement strand
CAGCGTCACCGTCGTAGCGCCGTCGGGTGAGACGGCCATACCGAAGGGGTCATGAGTGATCGTGATCGTCGTACCCGCGGGCGTCACATAGCGGCCGCTGGGTAATACGCTCCTGCTCCGGGCGTCGATATGCGTATAGGCGTCCTTTCCGGGAACGGTGAGGACCTGATAGGTCTTTTGTGCGCTGGCGGCGGTTACTGAGAAGATCGTCGCTGCGAAGAGCTGAAGGAATTGGCGATACATGCGCTGGAGGTTTGGTACCAGTAAAAATAGCCCTGCAATGTTACTTCAAGGTTATTTCAAGGTTCCGGTCGCAATCAAAAAAAAGAGGCCCCCTCCGGTAACGGAGCGGGCCATGTTTAAACAACCTGAAACTAGAACGAACCATTATTCTGCGCCTATATCCGGGCGCGGCTGTCCGTGGTGACAGCTACTGCAGTTGACGATCATAAGACTATCGCCGATGCCGGGCCGGTGTACCTGGAAGAATTTCTTGTTTATCTTCAGCGTCATCCTCATCATTTCCCTTGCGATCGACTTCTCGGGCTTGGCGTCGCTGGTATAATCCAGCTTGTGCGAGCCTTTCTCTTCGGCATGGCAAAAGCCACAGCCTACGCCGAGCCCGTCATTGAACTCATCGACCATGATGCGCTGCAGCCTGGCCGACGGAATATCCGGTGGTAATACCTTTAGGTTCTTATACTGTCGCACCGGAGAACTGCTGGCCGCGCCAATAGCGACGACGGCCGCAATCCCCAGAGCGATAAGGTTTCTATACATAGTTGATTCATTTTGCGATGACGTCCAGCTCGACGTCCAAATTGTCCGAAATGGTGCTGGTCCCTCCTACTTCAAATTCCTTCCGGTTGATGGAAAAACCGCCCTTGAAATGGTATCCGCCGCCTTCTGCCGCCGCCGTAAAAGGAAAGCTCAGGTCCTTGACGTGGTTCTTCAGCATGAGCCTGCCGGAGAAAAGAAATACCCCTTTTCTCGAACCCTGCGATATGCTTGCCGATACCAGCCGGATGCGGGGGTATTTCTGCGCGTCAAAATAGTCGGGTCTCCGCAGGTGATCGTCGCGCATGGAGTTATCCGTGTTGACAGTGGTGGCATCGACGCTGACATCGATGAGGGCGTCGCCCAGATGCGCCGGGTCAAATTGTATCTTACCTGACAGACCGGTAAACGCGCCGGTAACCTGGAACCCGAAATTTCTGATCTTAAATTTCACAGAGGAGGAGGCATCTGCTGGTGTAAGCTGGGCGGCGGTGCGCGACCAGGCCGCGACAACAAGCAAAAACACCAATATTCTTCTCATCATATCAGCGGGGTATCGGTAATTGCCAGTGAATGATTGTGTTCCACATAATTGACGCTGGTCAGTCCCAGCAGGCTGCGCAGCTTGCCGGGCTCTACCTTCATCGGCCCGGGCGCAGGCGCCGTACCCGGCTGCGGCTGCGGGAAAGCGGTCGAAGTAGCCGTATGGAAAGTGATATTCCCTT
>JAFDYE010000848.1 GCA_018267585.1 Bacteroidota bacterium | reverse complement strand
CGGTCAACGATACGCTGAGCCGTACCATCATGACCTCCCTCACCGTGTTCCTGACCATCCTGATCCTGTTCCTGGTAGGTGGTGAAGTAACGCGCGGTTTCGCCTTCGCGATGCTGATCGGTGTGATCACCGGTACCTATTCTTCTATCTTCGTAGCGGCCCCCTTCCTGGTGGACTTCGCCAAGGGCAAGCCTCTCGGCAAGGAACAGGAAATTGCAAAGACCGGCGCCACGAAGACAAAAGCGACGCCCGCTCCGTCAAAATAATAGAACTGATGATATACAAAAAAACCCGAAGCGCTTGCTTCGGGTTTTTTATTTTAGTGATGCACCGATTTTTTATGGTGGTGCATCACGTGGTGTCTGTGGTGAACGACGTGTTTCTTCTTATGATGTACCGGATGATGAGCCTGTGCCATCGACATCGTCGTCAGCGCGAGCAGCACGACCGCGAGAGAGACCAATTTTTTCATGCTATGATTTTTGAGTGGCCATTATGCAAATAAGATGCCGCCTTAGCTCTTCTTTGCCTTATCCTTATTCTCTTTGTAGCGCATGTCGGGCGTACCATCCTTCTTGGTGTGCTGAGCCGGGGTCTTGGCAGCGTCCTTGTTGGCCTTGTAGCGCATGTCAGGAGTGCCGTCCTTCTTTGTGGGACCCGCCGCAGGCTTGGCAGTCTTTTCGGTCTTGGTTTTTGCAGGAGCCGCAGGCGTTGTCTGAGCAAAGCCTATACCAGCGGACGCAAGAACCAGGCTGGCAATCAGAAATAACTTCTTCATAAATGGGTGTTTTTTTGTGTTTAATCAGATAAAATCTACGATGAATTTCTGAAATACTGGCGTTTAACGTAAAATATCTTTTGTTATTGCTGTATTAACAACTAGTTGTACATTAGAAAGATAAAAGATATTTGTGCCCATCCCAGGTATGTTTAACCACTACTTAACCATATTCCTGGGGTACAAAGGCCAAAGCATAGCAATTTTGCAACCATGCGTTCATCGACCTTAAAATGGATCGTACTTTCTGCCACTTTCCTGGCCGCCATTGTGGTGACTGTCCAGTTGTACTGGCTGAAGAAAGTCTATTCATTTGAGCAGAGGCAGTTCAATCTCAACGTTGTAAAGAGCATCCGGGGCCTGTTCGAGGACCTGGAGATGAACGACGCACCCGGCACCAACCTCCAACAGCTGATCAATAAGCCGGACAACAACGACAACTACTTCCTTTTCAAGGCGGATACTATACCGTCCAAGGACAGCCTGGTCTACTATATACAGGACGAGTTCGCCGACTTCGGGGTACTGACGGATTGTAAATTGGGCGCCTACAACGCTGCCAAAAAACAATACGTCTACGAGGAATTCATACCCGCGCCGGCCTCCCGGTACGCCGGGGTCAAACCCGTCGCCGGCGGGATGCCAGTGTTCGACGACGGATCCGACCATATCCTCCTGTATTTCCCCCACCGCCATGAATATATCCTGGAACAAATGGACTTCTGGATCGTCAGTACGGTCGTCCTGTTCCTCGCCCTTATCGGCCTGGCAGCAAGCCTGTTCTACTTTTATCGCCAGAAATTCCTGGCGGAGATACAAAAGGACTTTGTCAATAACTTTACCCACGAGTTCAAGACGCCGCTGGCCGTTATGAAGATAGCGGCCGACGTGCTCGAGCAGGATTCCATAGCCCGGCAGCCCGACCGCCTGCAGCGCTACGCCAATATCATCAAAAACCAGACGGAACACCTCCAGGGGCAGGTAGAACGGCTGTTGCGCACCGCCTCGATCGAGAGCAAGGACCTGCCCATCCGGAAGGAGGATATCGACGCCCACCAGTTGATCGAACAGGCCCTGGGCAAGGTACAGCCGCTGATCGACCAGAAGAAGGCCCGGGTAGACGTCAAGGTCGAGGAAAGCAATTCCCGCGTACAGGCCGACAAGGCCCACCTCGAGCTCGCGGTGGTCAACCTGCTGGAGAACGCCCTGAAGTATTCGGCGGAGCCCCATATCGTCGTAGAGACCGGGCAGCTGGAAGACGAGTTCTTTATTTCAGTAAAAGACAACGGCGTGGGTATCGAAAAGCAATACCTCAAAAATATTTTCAAGAAATTCTACCGGGTACCCACCGGGGATATTCATAACGTAAAGGGGTTCGGACTGGGCCTCGATTTTGTCAAACGGATCATCGATGCCCACAAGGGGAAGATCAAGGTAAACAGCCTTCCGGGCATCGGTACGGAATTCAGATTATTTATTCCCCTCAACTAATGTCTATGCAACAAGCAGGAAAAACAAAAGTGTTATTGGCGGAAGATGATCTCTCGCTGGGATATGTCATCAAGGACAATTTGATCGACGCAGGCTATGACGTAGTGCTCTGCCCCGACGGACAGGCGGCCATCGACAAATTCGACAAGAATGAGTTTGGCATCTGCCTGCTGGACGTCATGATGCCGAATAAGGATGGCTTTGCGGTAGCCCGGAAGATCAGGCAGCAGAGCGATATGGTGCCCATCCTGTTCCTTACAGCAAGGTCAATGGAAGAAGATAAGATAAAAGGATTTCAGAGCGGCGCCGACGACTATATCACCAAACCCTTCAGCATCCAGGAGCTGCTGATGCGGATGGAGGTGTTCCTGCGCAGGACGCGGAAGATGCACTCCGAAAAAAGCCAGACCTTTACCATCGGACAGCTCAATTTCTCCTATACCGACCTCAAGCTGACCATCGGCCAGGATACCTTTAACCTTACTCAGAAGGAAGCGGACCTGCTGAAATTCCTTTGTGAACATTCCAACCGGATCCTGAAAAGGGAAGAAGTGCTGCTCAACGTCTGGGGCAAGGACGACTATTTCCTCGGGCGCAGCATGGACGTATTCATCACAAAGCTG
>JAFDYE010000847.1 GCA_018267585.1 Bacteroidota bacterium | reverse complement strand
ATCCTTGTCGCTGAGCTGCATGACCTTGGGATAGCGGGGATGGTAGTCTTCCTCGACCTCCGTGAATACAGTGTCTTCCCACGAGGTATGGCTTCTGGTGTCGATGAGAATGGTGCCGGCAACGAGGTCGCCGATCCGCTGTGAATACGGCGTTATGATTATGCAAACCAACCCGGAGAAGATGAAGATGATCCACCACCACGGGATCATTTGGAGGGAGATCGCCGCGATGATCCAGACGGGTGGAATATCGATGGTCAGGAACAGCCAGCGGATCAGGTACTGGCTTATCGAAGGCTGACCGCCGTCTGCGGCGATCACCTTTAGCCGCAGCAGCTTTTTCCCGACGCTCTGTCCGTTGAGGAAGATCTCGCAGAGCAGCTGGTAAACAAAGGGTGGCAGGAAGAAGAGGGTCGTCAGCCATCCCATGGAGAACCAGCCGGCTCCGATGGTCTTATCCAGCAGCCAGATGCCGATCAGAACATAGGCCGTGATGATGGCGTAGTCGACGAGCCGGGCGCCGACCCTCCTCATGAACGGCGCTACTTTGAAATCGATCTCGATGTTAAAACCGGTATCTAATTTGACCTCGAGCATAACGATATGGGCGAATTATAATGATTCAAGGATCCAAACCGGACGGAGTCCGGTTCAGGTTATAAACGCTTTCGAGGTAAAAAATTACATTAATTCCAATTTTTTACCTCAATTAACTATATTTAGAAGCTAATAGTATCCTGAGGTAAATATAATGTAAAAACTTTCCTGTGAGAGAAGGTCTTTTTATTAAAAAAAATATTGATAAGTGGAAGGACTATCAATATGGAGCAACCAATAATCCTGATGAGATGGCCACCCAGTTCACCGAGCTGGTGAATGACCTGGGGTATGCCAAGACTTTCTATCCGCACAGCAGGGTCACCCAGTATCTGAACGGGCTTTCTTCCCGCATCTACCTGGGGATCTACCGCAATAAGAAGGAGGCTACTTCCCGCATCTTCCGTTTTTGGCGCGTCGAGTTGCCGCTGGTCATTCGCCGTCATCACCGCCAGTTGCTGTATTCGTTCGTCATCTTTACGCTTTTCGCCGTCATGGCGGCCTTTTCGGCTGCGCACGACGAGACCTTTGTCCGGGGAGTACTCGGTGATCAGTACGTGGACATGACGGAAGACAATATCTCCCGTGGCGATCCGTTCGGTGTTTATAAGAACGAGAACCAGGCGAGCATGTTTTTCTCCATTGCGGTCAATAACATCAAGGTATCATTCACCGTTTTTGTAGCGGGGATATTTGTATCGCTGGGTACGATCTGGAACCTTTTCACCAACGGGGTCATGCTCGGGGCTTTCCAGTACTATTTCTTTGCGAAGGGGCTGGGGTGGAAGTCGGTCCTGGTCATCTGGATACACGGCACGCTGGAAATATCCTCGATCATCATCGCCGGTGCTGCGGGTCTGGCGCTTGGCAACAGCATCCTGTTCCCCGGAACGCACGGGCGGCTGTATTCCCTGAAGAAGGGTGGGAAGGACGGTGCGAAAATGATGATCGGCCTGGTCCCGGTCTTTATAACGGCGGCTTTCCTGGAAGGTTTTGTCACTCGTTATTCGGGGATGCCGGTATGGCTGAGCGTCTCCATCCTGGGAGCCTCCTTGTATTTCGTCGTCTGGTATTTTATCGTTTACCCCATCCGGCTGGAGAAAAAAATGAAGGCCGCACCCGAATCCTGAACCTGACCATCCAATGATCCTTTTAACACGTCATATACTCTCCAAATTTCTCTTATCCCTTGTGCTGGTCCTGGTCCTGTTGCCGGCACTCGCGCAGGATGGGCACGTACAGGATTCTGTGATCAAGTCCCTGCTGGACCAGGACAGTGCCCGGGACACGACTTCGTATGTGACGACTGAGGACAGCAGCAAGACGTCCGGCGAAGCAGCGTCTACGGACTCCGACCGGTTCGTCCTCAGGCGGCTATCGGATACGATGGTACTCCGGTTGAAAAGGAATCCCGACTACGCCTATGCCAATGACCCGGGCTATTGGGTGAAAAAGAAGCCCGCCGATGCAGACCCACGATTTTGGCTGTGGCTGATAAAAGTACTCGGCAGCAAGGCCTTCTACTATACCCTCTATACGCTGCTCGGGCTCCTGCTCTTGTACGTTATCATCCGCATCATACTCGACAATAACGTCCGCCTTTTTTATCGCGCTCCAAAGAAAAAGACAAAAGCCGGACCGCATGAGCCGGACGATGCGGGAGAAGAGGACCCCGATCAGCGGCTGAAGGAATCTCTCCTGGCGAAGGACTGGCGTCAGGCTACCCGATATCTTTATCTGATCAGCCTTTCAAAATTGGATGAAAAGCAGCTGATCAGGCGGAAGGCCGATGCTACCAACCAGGAATATGTATCACAGCTGCGGGGCTCGGCCTGGGAAAGTCCTTTTCGCTATCTGACAAGTCTCTACGAGAAAGTGTGGTATGGAGACTTCCCTTTGCAGGAGTCCCAGTTCGGCCGGCTGCGGAGCTATTTTGAAGATTTTTATAAGTCCATAGGAAAGCTGAGCATACTCCTTTTCCTGATGACCGGGGCGCTGGTCTCCTGTAATCGCCAGCACGGATCCCAAAAAAAAGAGCTCAACCGTCGTATTACGATGCGGCGGACGGACAGGAACCCGTATGGCACCAAGTTGGCGTACGAGGGGCTGTCCCAGCTGTTCCCGGAAGCGGAGATATCGGTCACCAGCAAGGCTCCGTCTGACTATTTCGCGAATTCCACGAAATCGGCGCTGATCATCATTGCGCCCACCGTCGAGGCCACGCCGTCTGAGGTCACGGCCGTCCTCAACTACGTCGGCAACGGGAATCACGTCTTCATTTCTGCCCGTCATGTCGCCGACACCCTGCTGCACGCCCTGGGACTTAAAGAAGGCTATGGCAACAGTCAGCTCTCCGAAATGGATAGCCTGCATATCAAGCTCTTTGACCGCAGCGCGCTGGAGTTCTATTCTTATTCCTACCCGGGGGACGGATATGACAACTGGTTCACATCGCTGGATACCCAGTACGCCAACGTGATGGGTAAGGACAGCCGCAACCGCCCCAATTTTGTGCGGTACACCTACAAGGGAGGAGGCTCCCTGTCGATACAGCTCGCGCCCCTGGCGTTCTCTAATTTTTTCCTGCTGCACAAGGACAACCGGGCCTACTATGAAAAGGCGCTATCCAACGTGCCGTCCAGTGTGACGACCGTATACTGGGATGACTATTTCCGTTATTACGACAGGAACCACGGGAGTTTTTCGGCCTTTCAGTACATCCTGAACAACCGGTCGCTGCGGCTGGCATTTTGGCTGTTGCTGATCCTTTTCGGGCTGATCTATCTGTTCGATTCCAAAAGGCGGCAGCGGATGATCCCCCTGATCAGCCCCCTGCGGAACACGTCAGTGGAATTTGTCCGCACTATCGGCCGGCTATACTATCAGCGCAGGGACAATCACAATCTGGCCACGAAGATGGTTGCCCATTTCCAGGACCAGGTCCGGACCCGCTATCATATGGCCTCGCCGACGCTGGACGAGGAGTTCGTCGACCGGTTGTCTTACCGGACCGGCTATCCGAAGGAGCCGCTGGCCCGGCTGGTCTACTTTATGCAGACCCTGCCGACCAGGGCTTATATACCGGACGAGGACCTGTTGGAATTTCAGCAGCAACTGGACGCATTTTATAAAACAGCATAAAACAACATGGAAGAAAATTTATTCGAGCAAAGGACCGACCTGGGAGACCTGCAGGAGTCTGTAGAACAGCTGACAACGGAGATCGGCAAGGTGATCGTCGGACAGGAGAATATGATCGAGCTTCTTCTTGCCGGCATACTCGCGGACGGCCATATTCTTATTGAGGGCGTCCCTGGTGTGGCCAAGACGCTTACCGCCAAGCTGCTCAGCAGGGCCATATCCATTGGCTTTTCGCGCATCCAGTTCACCCCCGACCTGATGCCAAGCGACGTCATCGGCACTTCCGTGTTCAACCCCAGGGAAAGCAATTTCCAGTTCAAGCCCGGTCCCATTTTCAGCAATATAGTTCTGATCGACGAGATCAACCGGGCCCCGGCCAAGACCCAGTCGGCCCTTTTCGAGGTGATGGAAGAACGGCAGATCACCGTCGACGGTCAGACCTGGCACCTGCAGCCGCCCTTCATGGTCGTGGCCACGCAGAACCCGATCGAGCAGGAAGGCACCTATCACCTGCCCGAGGCCCAGCTGGACCGTTTTCTCTTCAAGATATCCGTCCACTATCCGACGCCGGAGCAGGAGTTCCATATCGTGACCAATCATCACCAGATGAAGGGCGAACAGCGGATCGAAATGGTTCAGCCCGTTCTTACGGCAGAGCGCATCGAATCGCTTCGCAATAAGGTGCGCGGTCTGCACGTCGAAGACAAGCTGATCCAGTATATTACCGCTATCGTCGGGGCGACCCGGAATCACAAGGCGATATACCTGGGCGCTTCGCCGCGCGCTTCGATAGGGGTGCTCAATGGAAGCAAGGCCCTGGCGGCTATGCGGGGTCGTGACTTCGTTACGCCGGAAGACATCGTCTACGCGGCGCCGGCGGTCCTCCGTCACCGGCTCGTGCTGACGCCGGAAAAGGAAATGGAAGGGACTTCGACCGACGATGTCATTTCAGAGATAATAAAAGGCATAGAAGTGCCCAGATAACACCAAAACAAGGCAAAGGCTACATGCTGATAAGGTTCTATAAATCCCTGTTCTTCTCCCGGCGTTTTTACTGGACGTTCGTGGGCATCATTTTCTTATTCGTCTTTTCCTATGGGGTACCCTTTTTGTATACCGTAGCCCAGCTGTTCCTGCTATTTCTTGCGCTGACGACAGTCCTCGACTATATCGTGCTGTTTACGCGCAGGGAGCCGGTCGCCGTGCAACGCAAGATGGCCGACCGGTTCAGCAACGGCGATCCCAATCCGGTGAGCCTGTCGGTGGCCAATCTATATCCCTTTCCCGTATCTCTGCGCATCATCGACGAGCTGCCCGAGCAATTCCAGCGGCGGGATTTCTGTCTTTCTGCCCGGCTGAAAGGCGGCGAAAGCGAAGTGCTCGAATATTCGCTGACCCCGAAAGAGCGGGGAGAATACGTCTTCCATGACATCAACGTATTCATCAGGAGCCCGTTCAAGATGCTGATCCGGCGAAAGACGCTGCAAGCCGAGACCATGGTGCGCGTCCTGCCTTCATTCCAGGCCCTGCGGCAGTTCGAGCTGCTGGCCGGCGCGAGCGACCTGGAAGAAGCCGGCAACAAGCGTATGCGCAAATTAGGGCATAGCCTGGAGTTCGAGCAGATAAAGGAATATGTGACGGGAGACGACATCCGGAGCATCAACTGGAAGGCTACGGCGCGCAAGGGCGGCCAGCTGATGGTCAATAATTTTACGGACGAAAGAAGCCAGCAGATATACTGTCTTATCGACAAGGGGCGTGTCATGAAGATGCCCTTCGACGGAATGAGCCTGCTCGACTATGCCATCAACGCGACCCTGGTGCTTTCGCGGGTGGCGCTTATCCGCCAGGACAAGGCCGGCATCCTGACCTTTGGCGACCAGATCGGAACCTTTCTGCCGGCGGGCCGGAAGTCCCTTCAGATGAGCCATATCCTGGAGATCCTCTACAACCAGCAGACGCGCTTCCAGGAGACGGACTACGAGCGGGTCTATGCGATGGTGAGGACGCGCATCACCCAGCGCAGCCTGCTGGTGCTCTTTACCAATTTCGAGTCGTTGACAGGCATGCAGCGGCAGATGCCCTATATCCGGGCTATCGCCAGGAATCACCTGCTGCTGGTCGTCTTCTTCGAGAATACAGGACTCGTCGAGCTGCAGCAGAATCCTGCCGAGACGGTAGAAGGGGTCTATGAAAAGACCATTGCGGAAAAATTTGCGTACGAGAAAAGGCTGATCGTAAAAGAATTGAACCAGCACGGAATACTGACGATCCTCACGGCTCCCGAGAACCTCACCGTCGCGGCCGTGAACAAATATCTGGAGATAAAGGCCCGTCTGGCGATATGAGGCAGGCGCGATCGGCGATCAGGGCAAGAGAAAGACCCGGTTGGCAATCCAGGGCAATTGCCTGATCTTTGCGGCGATGAAAGGAAAAGCAGAAAATGGCCGCGGCGAGCCCGCGCCGAATATATTTGAGCAGGGACAGGTATTGCTGATCGACAAGCCTCCCGGCTGGACCTCCTTCGACGTAGTCCGCAAGCTGAGGGGGAGGTTCGTCACCAGGAAGGTGGGTCATGCAGGTACGCTGGATCCCCTGGCAACCGGGCTGCTCATCCTCTGTACGGGGAAGTATACCAAAAAGATCAACGAATACATGGCGCAGGAAAAGGAGTATACCGGGACGATTACCTTAGGCGCCCTTACGCCCACCTACGACCTGGAAAGCGAGCCCGAACAACATAAGGACTTCAGCTTTGTTACGCCTCAGCTGGTCGCGGACACCATCGCGGCGTCGTTCACCGGCGCGATCCTGCAGACGCCCCCTATTCATTCTGCGATAAAAGTGGATGGCAAACGGGTGTATGAGCTGGCGCGCAAGGGAAAAGAGGTCAAACTCGAGCCCCGGCCCGTCACTATCAAAGCATTCGAGATCACTTCTTTTCAGCTGCCTGTCCTGGGCTTTCGTGTCGTCTGCTCAACGGGGACCTATATCCGAAGCCTTGCCAATGACCTGGGTGCTGCCCTGGGCTGCAACGGGTATCTCAGCGGTCTTCGACGGACGCGCATCGGGGAGTTCAGCGTAGAGGATGCTATGGACATGGAAAAAGCGGGGGCGTGGATAGACGCTCAGCTGGCGGCTCAGAACGGATAGCCGATGCCCAGCTGGAATTGTCCTTTGAAGAGTTGCATGTCCTTGAACCATTTATCACTGTAGTGCAGGCTCTGCGGGTCTTTCAGCTTGTAGGCCCAGTCAAACCGGATGAGGAACCAGTCAAAGTCTACCCGCAGACCCGTGCCCGCGTCGACGGCGATCTCCCTGTAAAAGCGGTTCAGCTGGAAATCGCTGCCCTGCTGCTCGGGACTCTTATCGATAGGGTAGCGGTCCCAGATATTCCCCGCGTCGACGTACAGTGCGCTGAGGAATTTTACGCCGAATATCGTACCCAGCGGAAATCTGTATTCGATATTCCCTTCCAGCTGAATATCGCCAAAACGGTCCAGCTGCCCCTT
>JAFDYE010000846.1 GCA_018267585.1 Bacteroidota bacterium | reverse complement strand
CAGCCTTTTTCGATGTTGCTGGGGTGGAGGTCGGGGTTGATATCGCCACGGAACGTCGCGAGGCCGGTGTGGAGCACTTTGAGGCGGGTGCCTTCGCCGTCGGGGGTCAGCTCGAAGGTGACGCGTGAGCTACCGGGGAAGCCTTTGAGATGCCACTCGTAGCTGATCTTTTGACCGGGTACGACCTCCGTGATCTTCCAGACATGGGGGAAGACCTTGCCATTGTTGTGTTGCTCGAAGCTGGTCTCGAAGCCTGGCTCGGGACGAAATTCCTCAACGGGAAGGTACCATTGTCGCATCTGCGCGGGATCGGTGATGGCGCGCCAGACCCGGGAGGGGGAGGCGTCGTATGTGCGCTCGACGAGGACTTGGGCTTTTTCCATATGTTTTATTTTTTTCTCGTTTTTGATGAGGGTTTGGGGTTACGGCGGGCGGGTGGAGTGGGGCCGGAGGACTCCAGGAACTCGCCGAGTGCGTCGAGTTTTTGGTTCCAGTATGCGCGGAAATGGTCGACCCAGCGGGAGACTTCGGACAGCTGTTGGAGGCGCGCTTCGCAGTAGCGTTCGCGGCCGCGGGTATGGATGGTGACGATGCCGCACTCGGTCAGGATCTTGATGTGTTTTGAGATGGCGGGGCGGCTCACCTCGAAGTTCTCCGCGATGGAGTTCAGGGGGAGGGGCTTGCGCGCGATCAGCTGGATGATCTCGCGGCGGGTGGGGTCGGCGATGGCCTGGAATACGTCTCTTCTCATAATTGGTAACCGTTCGGTTACAAATATAGGAAAAGTAACCGTTTGGTTACGCATATTTATTGGAATTTTTTTGGGGGGGATATTAGTTGCAGTTGGTGGTTGTTAATTAGAGTAGGGTGATCTAAGTTGGAGTCGGTGGGTTTTATTTGGAGTGGACTTGAGGAGGAGGGACTTTATATGGACTGGGGATGGGCAGATTTTTGTGCAGGTCGTGACGGGGGCGGGGCTGGGGGTGGTTTTTGCAACCGATTGATTTTTTGCTATCTTCGGTACCCTTAATCATACAAATACGATGCGATCCATAGTCCTTACTCTCCTTTTTGCGGCTGCGATGCTTTCGGCGGGCGCTACGATCAAATCCTATACAAAAGATGCTGACGGTGTGAATTTTGTGCTGGACATCGGGTCGATGACCATTCGGGTCTGGCAGCCGGACGTCATCGAGGTCCGTTATACGATGTTGCCGCAGCTGCCCCGGAGGTCTTCGCTGGTGGTGACCAATAACAACTGGGCGCCGGCGACGGAGTTCACGGTGGCCGAGCAGGGCGGGGCCATTGTGATCACCACGAAGAAGCTGCGGATCGTGGTGGATAAGGCCAGTAACGGTATCAGCTATGCCGACCTCAGCGGGAAGGTGGTACTGGAGGAGGATGGTGGGAATGGCAAGTCGATGCAAAGGGGACAGATCGCGGGGATAGCGACGTACGGACTGGAGACGGTGTTTAAGTCTCCGGCGGATGAGGGGTTGTTCGGGCTGGGATGTCACCCGCTGGATTCGCTCTCCATCAATTACAAAGGCAGGGATCAGGATATGCTGATCAAATATTTGACGGGTGCGATCCCGGTGTTGCTTTCG
Source organism: Bacteroidota bacterium (assembly GCA_018267585.1). Taxonomy (GTDB): domain Bacteria; phylum Bacteroidota; class Bacteroidia; order Chitinophagales; family Chitinophagaceae; genus Puia. The sequence goes on along the minus strand of JAFDYE010000846.1, from coordinate 1,809 downwards.
ACGAAGGGATACGGACTGATGTGGGATAACTATAGCCCGTCGAAGTTCTACGGCTCGCAGGCCGGGAAATACCGTTATACCTCCGAAGACGGGAAGCTGATCGACTACTATTTCTTCTATGGCCCGTCGTTCGACAGGATCGTCTCCCTCTACCGCGATGCGACGGGGAGGGCGCCGATGTTCGGCAAATGGGCGTACGGGCTGTTCCAGTCGCAGGACCGCTATAAGACGCAGGCGGAGGTGCTGGCGGCGGGCAGCAAATACCGGTCGGCGCATATCCCCGTCGACGTGATCGTTCAGGACTGGTACTACTGGGATCCTTTACCGATCGGCTCACACGTTATGAACCCGACGGCGTATCCCGACCCGAAGGCGATGGTGGACGAGCTGCACAAGGAGAATCTGCATGGGATGATCTCGATATGGCCGGTGTTTGGAAAGGGGACGGCGAACTATGATGCGCTGAAGGCGATGGACGGGCTGACGAGCATCACCTGGGATAATGTCGTGACGCATACGTTCGATACCTATTATGACGCGCATAACCCAAGGGCGCGTGAGCTGTACTGGCAGCAGGCGCGCGACAGTCTTGTCGCCCGGTATGGCTGGGATGCATGGTGGATCGACCAGTGCGAGCCGGACAACGGGGCGTTGCTGGACCAGCGCCGGCTGGCTACTTTTTATACCGGCAAGGGCATCGACTATTTCAACACCTATTCCCTTATGCATACCGATGGTATCTACAAGGGATGGCGAAGGGATATCCCGGGGAAGCGCGCTTTCTTCCTGGCGCGGCAGGCGTTTGCGGGGCAGCAGCGCAATGGGGCCACGCTCTGGTCTTCCGATATCTCCTGCAGCTGGCATGATTTCCGCGACCAGGTGCCCCAGGGTATCAATGCCTGTGCGTCGGGTATTCCCTACTGGACCTCGGATATCGGCGGGTATCACTATCACTGGCAGGCTCCGGACTGGTCGCAACCTGATTTCCGGCAGCTGTTCACCCGGTGGTTTCAGTTCGGAGCGTTTTGCCCGATCTTCCGGATACACGGGAAGGGTGAGCGGGCGTTGTATTCTTCCAACTGGGATGAGCCTACCCGTGAGATCCTGTTGAAGTTCGATAATCTTCGGTATAGATTGCTCCCCTATATTTATTCGCTGGCGGGAAAGGTGACGCAGGAGCAGTATACGATGATGCGTTCGCTGGCTTTTGATTTCAGGGAGGATGCGGCGGTGTACGGGATTCCGGATGAGTATATGTTTGGTCCGGCGTTCCTGGTCAATCCGGTGACGGAGGCGGGGGCGACGACGCGGTCGGTGTATCTCCCAAGGGGGAACGCTGCCGATAAGACGATGGGTGCAGGGGAAAAGACGATGGGTGCCGCCGATAAGACGACCGGGTGGTATGATTTCTGGACGGGTAAGCGGCTGGCCGGTGGTCAGACGCTGCAGGCGGAAGCGCCTATCGATATTTTGCCGCTGTATGTCCGGGAGGGTTCGATCGTCCCGATGGGGCCGCGGATGGAGTATGCAACGGAGAAACCGGCGGACACGATCGAGCTGCGGGTCTATCCGGGGGCAGATGGGCAGTTCACGCTTTATGAGGACGAGAACGACAATTACGACTATGAGAAGGGGCAGTTTGCGACGATAGTTTTCGGCTGGAAGGACAAAGAGAAGTTATTGACGATCAGTGACACGAAGGGTAGCTATCCCGGGCAGCTGAAGAAACGCGTCTTCCGCGTGGTCCTCGTGGGTGAGGGTAGGGGCGCCGGTGAGGCGCCTGCGATGGTTTGGGACAAGGTGATCCCT
>JAFDYE010000845.1 GCA_018267585.1 Bacteroidota bacterium | reverse complement strand
CGCGACGGCGATCGATCTGCCAGTCACGCCACAGCCGGTAAAGGCCGACTCTCCGATGACGGCCGCGCCGGTAAGAGATACCGCAAAAGCCGTAGCCGTTGTCAATACCCAACCCCCGCCTCCTCCGGTAAGAGTCGACTCGGCGGTGGAAGACCGAAAAAAGATCACCGAGTCTTTCAATTCGCGAAAGGCGGTCCTGAACAGGGAGTTTGTCGTGGAATCCGATTCGGTCCGGCTCAGCTTCTATGACAATGGCGACATCGATGGAGACAGCATATCCGTCTTTGTGAACAGCCAGCTGATCCTCCCTCACCAGGAGCTGGCGGCGAAGGCCTTCAACATTTATCTTCACCTCGACAGCACCCGGGAGGTCAACGAGATCGGCATGTTCGCCGAGAACCTGGGCAGCATTCCCCCCAATACCGCGCTGATGGTCCTGACAGACGGGAAGAACAGATACGAGGTGTTCCTGAGCAGCAGCCTGACCGAGAACGCTACCATCCGGCTTCGAAGGAAGAAGACCCCATAATCAAAAAAAGGCCGCTCTTCCAAGAAAAATGAAGTAGCGGCCGGTATAGTTTCTTAAAATAATTCAGTCTGTGGTGGCTTTTCCCTTTCTTCTTCTTTATGCCCCCATTCCACTTCCACGCTCTTGGAATAGTCGAACAGCTTGGTCCCCACCGTTCTCCAGCCGGTGACCTCAACAAAGCCGGCGATCTTTATCTTCTGTGTCTTTGCCTGTGCGCCACGGCCGGACTTTATTATCGCGATCGGTTCCGGAGCAAGGGTTACGGCCTCCAGGCGGTTCCCCTCGCCTTCCTTGATAAAGAGGAACTTGCTTTTCAGCGTCGTTGTTTCTATTTTGAAACGTTTGACATTGAACTGCAGCTTGTCGTTGTCGAGATAGATCGCCGTAATGATCTTCTCCGGATCGAATTTTCGGATATCGATGATCTTGTCCGCGTCAAAGCGCTGGCTCAGCTCGGTGTCCGCGAGCTCGTAGTTGCCGTCGGAATAGATGACCAGCAGCCGCTCGTCGCCCTCGAAGCTGCCCAGGTAGTCGCCTTTGCCTTCGCTGTTGAGCCGGCCGAACGTCGGGTCGAACCAGATCTTACGGCCACTGAGCGTCGTCTTGCCCGCCTCCTTGAACTTTACCGTCCGGATCGGATATTTCGTCACCTGGTTGCCCAGGCTGGTGCGGTTCTTGATCTCCAGCTCTTCAAAATAGAAATCGAATTCCTTGTGCCGTGCAGAGCTGCTGGGGCTGAGGATAACCCTTACGACTTCCGCCTCGCCGTTGGGGTTGGCCGAAAAATAGTGCACCCTGCTCTTGGCGTCGTCGCTCTTGGTCAGGACATACTCCTTGTCGCGTGTGATCCCTGTAACGTTGAAGCGTTTTGCATAGCTGATACCGCCCTTCCCGTCTACATAGATCATGTTGTACGTCGTCCGCTCGTCATTCTTGCGGAAGACCGCTACGTGGATGATATCCTTTCCGATAAAGGATTTGTCGGCCACTTTGACTACCTTCATCTTCCCCCCTTTGGTAAAGGCGATGATATCGTCGAGGTCCGAACAGTCTGTGACAAATTCATCTTTTTTGAGACCGGTGCCGATAAAGCCATCCGACCTGTTGACGTATAGCTTGACATTGGCTATTGCCACCTGCTGCGCCTGGATGGCCTCGAACAGCCGCATCTCGGTCTTGCGCTCGCGGCCCTTGCCGTATTTCTTCAGCAGATTCTCATAATAAGCGACGGTGAAGTCCACGAGGTTGTTCAGATCGTGCCTGACCTGTCTGATCTCGGCCTCCAGTCCCTTGATCTGTGCGTTCAGCTCGTCGATGTCGAGCCGGTAGATACGCCTTACCGGCTTTTCGGTCAGCTTGACGATGTCTTCCCGGGTGATATCCCTTCTCAGCTGTTTGCGGAAGGGTTCGAAAGCCTTGGCGATGGCGGTAAGCACCTTCTCCCAGGTCTCGTGTTTCTTCTCCAGCTCTTTGTAAATCTTCTCCTCGAAGAATATCTTCTCCAGCGAAGTGTAGTGCCATTTCTCCTGAAGCTCGGCCAGCTTGATCTCCAGTTCGCGTTTTAGCAGCTCTTTTGTGTGATCGACGCTTACAGTAAGCAGCTCTTTGACGCCCATGAACACGGGCTTCTTATCGACAATCACACAGGCATTGGGAGATATGCTGATCTCGCAGTCCGTGAAAGCATACAGCGCGTCAATGGTGATATCCGGGGATATGCCGGGCGCCAGATCGATCTGTATCTCCACTTCCGCGGCTGTGTTGTCCGTCACTTTGCGCACCTTGATCTTCCCCTGGTCATTGGCCTTCAGGATGGAGTCGATCAGCGCGGTGGTAGTCACGCCATACGGCACGTCCTTTATCAGCAGCGTTTTTTTGTCAAGCTCTTCGATATGCGCCCTCACCCTTATTTTTCCGCCACGTTTCCCGTCGTTGTAATTGGTGACGTCGATCATCCCGGCCGTGAGAAAGTCGGGATATATCTCGAATTTCTTTCCCCTCAGGTATTTCATCGCTGCCTCGCAGAGCTCGCAGAAATTATGCGGGAGTATCTTGGTAGCCAGTCCGACGGCGATCCCGTCTGCCCCCTGCGCCAGCAGCAAAGGGAATTTCATGGGCAGGGTCACGGGCTCGTTCTTGCGGCCGTCATAGCTCAGCTGCCACTCGGTCGTCTTCGCGTTAAAAGCGACCTCGAGCGCGAACTTGCTCAGTCTGGCCTCGATATAACGGGCGGCCGCGGCGTCGTCCCCGGTGCGTACGTCTCCCCAGTTGCCCTGGGTTTCGATCAGCAGGTCTTTCTGCCCCATGTTCACCAGGGCCTCCCCTATGCTGGCGTCGCCATGCGGATGGTACTGCATGCT
>JAFDYE010000844.1 GCA_018267585.1 Bacteroidota bacterium | reverse complement strand
TTGGTGACGTTGTAGCCTTCGCTGAGGTCTGCGTCGAGGCCGGCCTCGATGTTGGGAACGGAGGCGGCCAGCCGGGTGACTTTGTTGGTGACAAAGGAGATATTAGCGCTGGCATTCCATTTGAAGTCGCCGGTCCTTTTGTAATAGCCTGCCTGCAGCTCGAAGCCGTTGTTCGTCATGGATCCGACGTTGACCGGCACGTTGCTGGTCAGGAAGCCGAGTGAAGGAGGCAGGGGAAGGGCGAGGATCAGGTTGTCCGTCTTACGCCGGTAGTATTCTGCGGAGACCGTCACCGAGTTGCCGAGCAGGCCGAGGTCGAGTCCGAAGTTCAGCTGCTTGGTGGTCTCCCATTCTATATCTTTATTTGCGAGCGCCTGGATCGATGAGGAGGGCCCGCCGGTTAATGCGTTCCCGAAGGGGTAATAGGCGCTGCTTGCATTGACGACCTGCTGCCAGGGAGTATACGAGTAGGGAGCGACTCCGGTGAGCAGGAAGCCGTTGAGCCCGGTGAGCCCGTAGCCGGCCCTGAATTTCAACTCGGATACGGTCGACTGGGATTGCATGAACTTCTCCTGGTCGATGCGCCAGCCGACGCTGGCGGAGGGGAAGGTCGACCATCTTTTGCTGGGCGCCCAGATAGAGAGGCCGTCCCGGCGGATGGCGCCGCTGAGGAGGTATTTCCCTTTGTAATCGTAGCTGAGGCGACCGACGTAGGAGATGAGGTCGCCCTCGTTCTTCAGCGTTTGTACGGACACGTTGGACGCGTTGTTGAGGGTTTTGAGGTTGTTGGATGCCTGGTTGCCGCTGGCGTTCTCGTTGCGCGTCTTTTGCTGGAGGTATTCGTAGACGCCGACGGCGTTGATGTGGTGGTCGCCGAAGGTCTTGTCGAATGTCAGCTGCTGGGTATATACCTGGACCGTATTGATGGTGCGGTTGTTGGTGATCCCGGCCACGATCGCGCTGCTGCCGGCGACGCTGCCGCTGTCGTTGAAGATGGGGGAGAACCGGTAGTCGAGGCCGTTGGCGTAGTCGATGCCGACAGTAGAGCGGAACTTCAGCCAATGGGTGAAGGCGATCTCGCCGTAGGCGGTGCCCAGTAATTTGATCGTATTCCTGTTACCCGGGTTCTTGACCTTTGCGTCTTCTATGGGGTTGGTCGGGTCGCCTCCGTCGAGCACCGAGTTCACGCCTCTATAGCCGTCGGAGGTCGTAGGATCGTATACGGGCATATGGGGCATTATGCGGATCACGTTGATGAGGTTGGTTCTCGAGCCGGCCTCGTTGTTGTCGTAGTCCTGGTCGCCATTAGCGATGTAGAGGTTTTCGCCGAAGCTGAATACCTTGCTGATCGTGTGCTCCGAGTTGATCCGGAAATTAAAACGCTTGTAGGCTACAGTCGGGGCTGTGCCGGTCTGGTCGAAGTAGCCGAAAGACGCGTAGAACCGGGAGACGTCGTTACCGCCGCTGAGGCCGATGTTGTGCTGGGTCATGACGCCAGTCTTAAAATAGGCGTCCTGCCAGTTGGTGTTGGTCTGGCCGTAGGTCTGGGATGCGCCTTTATAGATGGGGGTGTTGACCCAGGGTGGGAGCAGCCTATCGATGTTGCTGCCTCTATAGGCGATGGCGTACTGCTGGAACTGCGTGGTGTTGAGGAGGCTGAGTCTCTTGGTAACGTTCTGAAAGCCTACATAGGAGTCGATGCTGACGCGCATTTTGCTGCCCCGTGTGCCTTTTTTGGTGGTGATCATGATGACGCCGTTGGTAGCCCGGGAGCCGTAGATGGCGGCTGCGGAGGCGTCTTTGAGGACGTCGACGTTCTCGATGTCCCTGGTGTCGATGGCCGAAAGGTCACCGGTCGGGAGACCGTCTATTACGTACAGAGGATTAGATGCATAGGAAATGGAGCTTACCCCGCGGACCCGGACAATGGGGTCGGTGCCGGGGCTGCCGTTGTTGGTCACCTGGAGGCCGGGTACGCGGCCCTGCAGGGCCTGGGAGATGTTGGGGACCGGTAGTTCGCGGACCGTCTTGCTATTGACGCTGGAGATGGCGCCGGTTACGTTGGCGCGTTTTTGGGTACCGTAGCCGATGACGATCACCTCTTCAACGGTGCTCAGTTTTTGCTGGAGCTGGAGGTTGATGTCTCCCTGGTCGCCGGAGACTTTCAGGGAGGTGGACTGGTAGCCTACCATGGAGACCTCGAGGACGTCGCCCGGTTTCGCCGCGATGGAGAATTCGCCGGATGGGCTGGTGGAGACGCCGCGGGTGGCGCCTTTGATCGTCACTGATGCGCCGCTGAGCGGGTTGCCGTTGGCGTCAGAGATTTTCCCTTTGACCGTTGTCTGGGCTAGTAAGCCCGATGAAAGGAAGAGTAATGTCAACAGGAAAAAGAAGCCCTTTGCTCTTCGGTAGAAGGCAGAATGGAAATTTCTCATAGACAAACAATTAGTGATTAGTTGGTAATGAAATCGGTTTAATTCTGGGTCAAATATAAAAAATTACAAATTCAACCGATTGCAATCGCTTCCTCCGGTGCCTTGGCAGGGGTGGGACCCTTGGGGACAGGGGTTTTGTTAACCTTTCATTAACAGTGTTTTAGGACCGACCTGGCGTCGATGGGTGTTGCTAAAATTTGCAAAAAAGTATTGCGATTGGATAAAAATGTACAGGGGGATAGATAAAATCCTATCGGGGGGGATTTTAGGTTAAGCGCGTCGCCTGATCCGGAGCCGGTAGGTTCAATGCGTCGCCTGACCGGAGGACGGCTTTGTTGACGGCCCTGACGCGGTCGAGCTCCATTTTTTCGACGGCGCGGTCGTAGGTGAGGATGCCGTTGATCTCGTGCTCGACGTCGGTGGTCTGGGTGTAGATCGCGACGCTGAGGCCTTTGTACCTCATCAGCTGTTCGACCTCGTCGAGGAGGAAGACGTACCGGTCGGTCAGGCGGGACCGTGTGGGTTCATAGTCGTAGGCGTCGTTGTGGACGGGCCACATATGGTCGCGTACGAAGAGGCCTACGCCGCCGAATTCGCCGAGGGAGGCGGCGCGGTGGTCATCGGGTCTGGACGCGCCGTAGGGTCCGACGTAGATATGGGTGTCGACGTAGTCCCCGTTGCCGGGGTCGCCGTATGCTTTCTGATAGGAGGGGTTGTTGTTAAAGCCGGAATTGCCGTTGACGAGTCTCGAGGGGTCGTATTGTTTGAGCCAGCTGGTTATCTCTTTTACGTCAAACGCTCCCCAGTTCTCATTAAAGGGTACCCAGGTGATGATGGAGGGGGAGTTGTAGTGCTGGTCGACGAGTTGCCGCAGCTCATTGCGAAATTCCGACCGGGTGTTGGCGGTGTCTTCGTCCTGGTACCATATGGCCGGCATGTCCTGCCAGACGAACAGGCCCAGTCTGTCGGCCCAGTAATAGAATCGCTGCGGCTCGGTCTTCATGTGTTTTCTGATCAGGTTGAAGCCGGCGCGCTTTGTTGTCTGGATGTCGGATATCAGCGCGTCTTCGGTAGGGGCGGTCAGGATGCCATCCGGCCAGTAGCCCTGGTCCAGCAGGCCGAGCTGCATGATGAATCTGCCGTTGACCAGGGGTCTGGTCACGCCGTTGAGTTTGCCGAGCCGGATGTCGCGCATTCCGAAATAGGATCGGACCTCGTCTTTTCCGTCTTCGAGGCGGATGGTGAGATCGTATAAGAAGGGGGTATCGGGCGACCATAGTTGTGGTTCCTTTATTGGCAGGTAGAACCATGTGTTGGTTGTTGACCGGGTAGTCGCTATTTGTTTGCCGCCGTCGTTGGCGGTTGCCGTGAGCCTCGTGGGGGCGCCGGTGGTTACGAGGATCTTTAGCCGGTCGTTTTGAAGATCGGGGAGCAGGCGGATGTTTTCGATGTGGTTCCTTGTGACGGGTTCGATCCATACGGTTTGCCAGATCCCGGAGCAAAAGGTATAGTCGCCGCGTGGGCCGCTCTTTCCCGAGGGGACGCGGCCATCGTTGTCGTCTTTTACAGCAACGATCAGGGTGTTGTCTTCTGCGGTATTCAGATATCGGGTGATGTCGAAGCTGAAGGCGTCGTAGTTGCCGGCGTGGGAACCGGCCTTATGGCCGTTGACGAACAGGGTCGTGTTGTGGGCGGCGGCGTCGAAATGGAGGACGATCTGTCTATCCTTCCAGCCGGCGGGGACGGTGAATTTTCTCCGGTACCACATATTGATCTCCTGTTTGCGCCGGATGCCGGACAGTGTGGATTCGGGGCAATAGGGGACGAGTATTTGTTCGGGTCGGGTTTGGAATGTGACCGGCTTTTCGGGGTTGCCGGCGTCGGCGATGTTTTTTCCGCCCTGATAGTCCCATTTGCCGTTGAGGCAGAGCCAGTCGGCGCGTTGCAATTGGGGACGCGGGTATTCGGGAAAGGGGATGGCGGCGTTGAGCGCTGTCTGTGTCCATCGCGTGGGGAGGGCGGGTTGCTGTGCGAATGAACCGGGGCGATCGATGATGAGAAGGAGCAGGAACAGGACGATGCAACAGTGAAATTTATTGAGCGCGGTCATGCGGTAAAAGTATAGCGATTATGGTAAATCGGCAAAATGTTATTATTTTGCGATGCCAAAGACCAAGCTGATGCAGCAAGACGATTGCCAAAATTTTTCTTCCGGGGATCCGAAGGACATGCTGGAGCAGCTGTTCAGCGAGCTGTTCCGGGAATATGAGCATCCGCTATATCTGTTTGCTTTTAAGCTGCTAAAATCCGACACGGCGGCGAAGGACATCATCCAGGAAGTCTTTCTGAAATTATGGCTGATCAGGGATCAGCTGTCGGAGATCAAAAACATATCTTCCTTCCTGTACAAGCTCACCGAGAACAAGGTATTCGATGTTTTGCGGGCGGCTGCGGCCGATCAGAAGAAGAAGAAGGCGCTCTGGCAACGCATGGTCCAGAGCAGGGAGGAGCATGTGGGCATCGGCGTAGAAGCCAAGGAATACCATGCGATCATACAGCAGGCCATCGAACAGTTGCCGCCACAGCGCCGGGCCGTCTATCTGCTGAGCCGCGCGGAGGACCGGCCGCGTAAAGAGATCGCGTCCCTGCTGCAGATCTCCCCCAATACCGTCCGGAACCAGCTGGCGAAGGCGATCGAGCATATCGTCACCTATCTTCAGCGCAACGCGGACTAAAATTTTTTTATTTACCGGTAGTACATTTTATCCCGGCGAACGTCTTACCGGCATGTCGCGTTTTTACGATCTGCTGGAGAAATGGGCTTCGGGGGGCTGTTCCGAGGAGGAGTTCGAGGAGCTCATGCGGCTGCTGAATGCCAATGATAATCCGGAGTCGGTCCGCGCTGATCTGCGGAACTTCTACAATTCATTGAGTTCGGAGGTTGTCTCCGATCTTCATATTGATGAGCAGGGGGGGCTGTATCAGACCGGGCAGCCTGCTCCGGAACGGCGTCCCCGGCGGGTCCGGGCGAAGCGGGCGGTGTTGGCGCTGTCCGGCGTCGTGCTGATCGTTGCTGCCTGGAATTTTTTTTTCCGCCGCCCCCCGCGACAGGGGCGAAGATCCGAAGACGATAAGCAGGATATATACGCCTGCGGGTTCCAAGACCAGCGTCGTGCTGCCGGACGGCACGGAGGTCTGGCTCAATTCGTATTCCACGCTTACTTATTCGACGGCGGAGTTCAACAGCGGCAGGCGGGAGGTTACGCTGGTCGGGGAGGCGCTATTCAGCGTGAAGCACGATTCGCTGCATCGATTTCTGGTGCACACAAAGAGCTTCGACGTGACGGACCTGGGGACGGTATTCAATATCTCGGCCTATCCGGAAGACAAGCGTGCCCAGGCCTCGCTGATCAGCGGTTCGATCGAGGTGATCACCAGGGGGGAGCATTCAAAAAAGATAAAGCTGGTTCCCAATCAGCGTTTCGTCGTCGAGAACGAAAGCCGGAGCGTGATGGTGAAGGCGGGTCCTGTAAAGACGGTCGTCGAGCCGACCGTGCGGACGATCGTCGTCAATCCGCAGATACCGGTGGTTCCGGATACGGCGTGGATGGTAAACAAGCTGATCTTTACGGAGGAGAATTTTTATGATCTGGCCCTGCGGATGCAGAGACGGTATAATGTGGAGTTCGTCTTCGAAAGCGAAAAGGCCAGGACTTACACCTTTACAGGGCGATTTGAAGAGGAAGACGTGGAAGATGCGTTGAAGGAGCTGCAGGTGATCGCGCCTTTCTCGTACAGAAGGACCAATAATAAGATCTTTATCAGGTAACCAATAATAACTTCAAACTACTGCCAATGACATAGCGCAATAACCGAGATCAACGACCATAATGAAAAAGCGGGAAATGAGCCACATTCCCCGCCGTATAATTCAATTGTAGAAACCTTCGCTCGCATCAACAAGGGAGGGCTCTTTTTAACAATTAAACTTGACGTAAATATATGGAAAATAAATTATTTCCATTTTGCGGTAGCCGCGTATTGCTCCAAAAAAGGCTTCTTATTATGAAACTAACTGTAGCGCTGTTATTGGCCGGTTGCCTCCAGGTATCGGCCAGCGCTTATTCCCAAAAGGATGTCAAGCTTAGCCTTGATCTCTCGAATGTCAGGATCAAGAAGGCATTTGAGGTCATCGAAAAAAGCTCGCACTACAGGTTCCTGTACAACTCGAATACGATACCGGAGAACATCCGGATCGATCTCCACGAGAAGAATATATTGCTTTCGGAGGTGCTGGACAGGATCGTCCGGAACAATGGTCTTATCTATAAAATTATCAATGACAAAGTGATCGCCGTGACCTCGGCGAGCGAGATGCTGCAGACCATCCATGTGAAGGGAGATGTTACGGACAGCGCGGGGAAGCCGTTGCAGGGCGTCACTGTCACTGTACGCGGTCAGCGGCGGGGCGTGGCCACGAATGCGCAGGGGCAGTTCGAGCTGGACGTGGCCGATAACGCGGTGCTGGAGATCAGCAGCATCGGCTATCAGCCCGAGCAGGTGCGGGCGAGCGCAGAGCCGATGCATATCGTCCTGAAAGGCGCGCCGAATGGTCTCAATGAAGTGGTTGTTGTGGGTTATGGCACCAAGCTGAAGCAGACCGATCTTACGGGTTCCGTCGCGCGAATTGGGGGGGACAAGCTGGAGTCGCGTCCTGTGACCGGGGCCCTCGACGCCTTGCAGGGCTTGATCCCCGGAGCTTCTGTGACCCGTAACAGCGGGCAGCCGGGCGGGCAAAGCTACCAGCTATCGATACGCGGAGCCTCTTCCATCAACGGCAATGTGCCGCTGGTGCTGATAGACGGTATCCCGAGCGATCTCAGCCTGATCAACCCGCAGGACATCCAGGACATCACCATTCTGAAGGACGCTACCGCGGCCATCTATGGAGCGCGTGCGGCCGACGGCGTTCTGCTGGTGACCACCAAGCGGGGCAAAAGATCCAGCAAGCCGAATATCGCGTATAGTTTCAATGGGGCTGTAAAGAAGCCGGGTATGATGCGAAGGATGGTCTCGACCGACCATTTTGTCAGGATGTTCAATGAGGCCAATAAGAACGACGGCGATCCCCAGACCTTTTCAGACAGCACGCTGGCCAAGATCGCGCGCAACGATCCGGGTGTGGGGCCGGGGGAGAACTGGGGCGTGACGTCCTTCCCGATGTTCTACCAGTCGAGGGACTGGTACGGCAGTCTTTTCAAGACCTCTTTCCGGCCTACGCACAATCTGAGCATCTCGGGTGGCGGTGAAAACTCCTCCTATGTTATCTCTTTTGGCGATACGAGGGACAACGGCAATATATCGGCGGGAACGAACAGCTCGGTCCGCGACAACCTGCGCATCGATCTGCAGACGAACCTGCTGAAGAATCTCAAGCTGGACCTGAATACGGCATATGACTATCTGAACACGAAACAGCCTTCGGAGCTCAACGACGCGATCGACAACGGCCTGAAGATGTTCTCGTATCTGCCTGTAAGAAATCCCGCCGGCAACTACTACGGCTACCAGGGGTATGAGAATCCTTTCCAGGAGCTGACCATGGGCGGGAATGAAGCGATCACCGACAGCCGGTGGAGCAACAACGTGAAGCTGGACTTCGAGCCCATAAAAGGTCTGGTATGGACGGGCCAGGTGGGCATCAATATTCAGCGGCATGACGACAACGCCAATTATCCCACCAATATCGAGCATAACTGGGACAACAGCCCGAACTCGCTGATCCGCAACAACCCGAACAGGGCGAGCTATTATAATTGGAGCTCGGTCTACAAGAATTACTCCACCTATGTCAATTATGGCAGGGAATTCGGCAAGCACGATATCAAGCTGATGGCGGGCGCTTCCAGCGAGAAGTTCACGCGGCAGTCGGAGTATATGCAGGGAGCTGATTTTTCGAGCAATACGGTGTTCACGCTGCCGTTGTCAGATCCCGCCAACCTGCGGGCGGGGGACTACTGGGATAATAACCCCTGGGCCCTGCAATCCTTTTTTGGCCGTGCCGCCTATTCCTATGATGGAAGATATTACCTGGAAGGCACGCTGCGGAAGGACGGCAGCTCGAAATTCTCGCCCGAGAAGCGCTGGAGCGAGGCCTATCCCAGCATTTCCGCGGCCTGGAAGGTCTCGGGAGAGGAGTTCTTCCGGGATCTGATCGGCAACGACGTAGTCAATCTTTTCAAGATCCGGGCGTCATGGGGCAAGACCGGCAACCAGGACCTGCCTTCTTTGGGTCTGTTCGACTATATCCAGCTGATCAATATCGGGGGGCAGTATCCCATCGACGGGTCGACGGTGTCCAAGCTGGCTTCGCTGAAAGGGATCGCTTCTCCTGACCGCACCTGGGAGACCATCGAGACGAAGAACCTGGGTTTCGATCTTGCCCTTGTCCGGTCGAAGCTGAGCCTTTCTTTTGATATCTACCGGAAGAACAACAATAACATGCTGGTGAGCATCACCTATCCGTCGACCCTGGGGGCCGCGGCGCCGACCGCGAACGCCGGAGCGCTGCTCGATAAGGGCTGGGAGTTCAACGGGCAGTGGAACGACAGGGTCGGGCAGGTTCGATACAATATAGGCATCATCCTGAACTACAATACCAATACGATAACCGATCTGCAGGGCCAGGACAACTATAACCTTGGTCTTACGCAGGCGCGGCAGGGATACCCGCTGAATTCCTACTTTGGATACAAGGGTTCCGTTATCCGGAACCAGGCAGAGCTGGATGCTTATGCCTCCAAATATGCCGGCAAGGGTATCGTGCCCGCCACGCAGCCGAATGGATATGGCGGTCTGGGCATCGGCGATATGATGTACCAGGATATTGACGGCGACGGCCAGATCACGACCTATGGAGACAGGACCAAGGGGCACTATGGGGATGCTGTTTTTCTCGGATCGCAGATACCAAAGCTGACCTATAGCATGACCGGGGGGCTCAGCTACAAGGGATTTGACTTCTCCTTTATCTTACAGGGCACGGGCAACAAATATGTGTGGAGGGGCAACGGGAATTTTGGCGTTCCGCTGGGGCAATCCTGGTTCCAGCCGCTGGACTATTTCTACGGCAAGACCTTTTCTTCTGCCAATCCGAATGCCCTATATCCCCGGCTTTCCAATAACGGGACCGTCAAGGGCAATAACTACGCCTTCTCTTCCCGGTGGCTTGAAAATACCAGGTACCTGCGGATGAAGAACATCAGTGTAGGATATACGTTCACTAATCTGCAGATCAAAGACCTCAAGATCCGTGGTCTGCGTATCTATCTCAGCGGGCAGGATCTGTTCGAGTTTGCGAAGGGAACCTGGGACCGTATGTATGATCCGGAGGAGACCTATGTTCCGACGGTTACGGAAGATGCCAATAATCCCGCTTACTATGAGCAGAATTACCCTATGTATCGTGCGTTCTCCTTTGGCGTGAATGTTAACTTCTAAAAAGATTGCGATGAAAATGATCAGACTATCAGCTTTTATACTAGTACTATCGTTTTTGGCTACGGGTTGTAAAAAGGATCTCGATCTGACGCCCCAGTCCGAGATCACCGATCCGGCGTACTGGCAGACGGCGAACGATTTCCGGCTGGCTGCGAACTGGTTCTATAACCAGACCCTGCCGGACCCGCGTTACTATGGTACGATCAACAACGACAATATGTCGGATATCGCTTTTGGCCAGAGCTCGATCGATCCTGTCAGCTCGGGGACCTATGTTCCGGCAGAGCAGGACGACAACTGGGATAGCGCCTATAGCTCGATCCGGAATGCCAACAAGCTCATTGCGGAGGGGGAATCTTCTACGATCAGGACGCATGTTGCGGCATTTTTGGGAGAGGGCTATTTTTTCCGCGCCTTTGACTATTTTAATCTTTTGAAACTCTACGGCGGGGTTCCTATCATCAACAAGGTGTTGCTGCCGACGGATTCGGCCGTGTTCACTGCCCGTGCTTCCCGGGACCTGGTGGTGGATTCGATACTGAGTGATCTCGACAGGGCTATCGCGGACCTGCCGGTGAAGAGCGCTGCGGAGACGGGACGTGTTTGCAGGGAGGCTGCGCAGGCTTTCAAGGCGCGGGTTTGTCTGTTCGAGGGTACGTGGAGGAAATTTCATGCGTCGGGGGATGCGAATGTGCTGCTGGACCAGGCTGCACAGCAGGCGAAGAGTGTCATCGACAGCAAGTCCTTTACGTTGTACCAGGGGAAGGGGGATATGAGCTACCGGTATATGTTCATTGACAATACGAGCATGAACGACCCTGAGACCATAATCTCGAAGAAATACCGCACCAATATCAATGTCAATGGATGGGCCTATGGGGTATCCTGGGGCAACCTGAACCCGACAAAGGCAGCCGCGGACATGTATCTTTGTACCGATGGCCTGCCGATCGACAGATCGCCGCTGTTCAAAGGCTATGATTCATGCCGCTCGGAATTCTATAACCGTGACCCGCGGATGGCGCAGTCGCTGCTGATACCCGCGACGAAGGTCATCCGGCCGCAGTATGACAGTTACCGGCCGCAGTGGCCGGGAATGGATAACAACAGGAGCTCGAATTCCGGGTACATGCTTTATAAGTTCATTTCCGAACAGCCGACGCCTGGTGACGGCGGGGGTGCGTTCGACTGGAATGTCATCCGGTATGGAGAGGTGCTGCTGGTCTATGCGGAGGCGGTGTTCGAGCGGGATGGTTCGATCTCCGACGCGGACCTGGATCTTTCTATCAACGTATTGAGGGACCGGGTGCATATGCCTCACCTGACGAACGCTCTGGTCAGCGGGAATGGACTGGATATGCGGACGGAGATCCGCAGGGAAAGGAGTGTGGAGCTGGCGTTTGAGGGGTTCCGTTGGGATGACCTGCGCCGGTGGAAGACGGCGGAGACGGTGCTGCCGCGATCCATACTTAGCGTCAAGGTTACCGGGACGCAGTGGGCGGATAAGGTGATCACCCTCGATGGCAGCAGCTACAACAGTATCTTTTACAATATCGCTCCGAGCCAGTTGGAGAATGGATACAAGGTGTTGCAGCCGGCGAGCCAGCGGTCGTTCGATCCCAATAAGAATTATTTGTTGCCGTTGCCTACCAAGCAGGTGGCGCTGAATCCAAATCTGAAACAAAACCCGGGGTGGTAGATATGAGAATAGTTTATTTGTTGCTGCTCGTTCTTCCTTGTAGCCTTGCGGCGCAGGGTCGTGGCGGGCTGATGGGAAATCGGTTTTTGACCTTTAACACGGTGATCCGTGTCAACCAGATAGAGGTGTCGCGGGACAGGAATGTGGGGGAGGACGAGCGCAGTCTGCATACGCCGCAGCGGGTGAAGGATTTTCGTACTGCTGTCGCCAAGGGGTTCCCGGGTGCGAAGATCACCTGGGCCCTCAGCTGGCTGGCGTTGCACGATACTTCATCGAACTATGTCAGCATACGGCGGCTGGTGGCGGGGTATCATTATCAGTATGGGGATGAGGTGACCTTTATACCAGGCGCCTATTTTGCGAATGCCTATAATTCTACGGAGCAGGTGAATAGGGATCTTCATGAGGGATTGGCGGCGGTGACTTCGATGGTGGGTCGCGGCTATCGGCCGCTGAGCGTGCTGGCGGGTTTTTTGTCGGCGAAGAACCAGGAGTACCTTGCCAAAGTGGAGGGTATACATGTCTGTCAGGGGAATATCTGGAGTCAGTATTCTATCGACAACCAGGATGGGGATGGAAGCGTGTGCTATCCATTTTATCCGTCGCTGGAGCATTTCTGTAAGCCGGCGCAGGGACCTGAGGACTTTGTCGACTGTGTAAACCTGGATGGGTGGACTGTTGACTTTCTGGCCGGTCGCCGGGCGGGATTTGCGCATGGCTTTAACAGCAGGATGGGGGTAGGGCCGATCGAGACGCTGGGTAAATATGGAGTGAAGGTCGGGCTGGAGGAGATGATGCATACGACGGCGATACATTTCGACAGGGGGTTTCAGCTGAATGGTTTTGCGTGGGTGACGAATTGCTGGGAGCTTTCGCTGCCCTATGAATATTCCGACATCACGCTGTGGCTTGCCGCTGTTCGCAAGCGCTGGCCGGGGGTACGGTGTATTACGCAGGGGGAGTTCGGGTTGATCTGGAGAAAGCATTTTTCTTCGAATGGGTTCGACTATCGTTTTGAAGAGGTGGGGTCCGGGATCGGGGGGTCGGATAAGGATAGGAAGATACGGTGGTTTATGAATAAGGATTTCCGGTTGGCGCTGCTAAGCAAGGCTGATGGGGACAGTGTGCGGGTGATCGATCTTACGCGGTATGACCGGCCTGCCCGCGAGCCGGCGTCGGGGAGTACGCGAAACTGGAGCCTGCTTGGGGAGGTCAATCAGAAGGGGATACGACCGCAGGACAGGCCTGTCCGCTTGAGCGAGCTGCCGGCCGGTGACAGGGCCATCATTTTGAAACACTATAAGGGACTATGGAAAGACGATCGTTTTTAAAATTATCGGGGGCGGGTTTACTGGCTGGTCCCGGACTGCTGCATGGTGTTTCGGGGCCTGCCCCTTTGGAATTGATGGGGGGACGATTTATTACGTTCTGTATCATGATCCGGGTGACGCCCTGGGAGGTGTCGAGGGATGTGAAGCTGCATCCGCGGGACGAGGCCAGCTGGCATACGCTGGAGGGGGTGAAGGCGATGCGGGAGGCATTTGCATTGAACAATCCGTGCGGAAGGCTGACCTGGGGTTTTACGATGAATGCGCTGGAGGACAAACGTAAGAACTATGTCGAGATCAGGGAGTATGCGGCGTCGTGCCAGGCGAGGTATGGGGATGAGGTGACGTATTTTCCCGGTTATTTCCCTGCGATGTATCTGCCGCGGCAGCGGATCAACAAGGAGATGACGGAGGCGATCCAGACGATCTCCCATTTTACCGGAGGTGGGTATCGGCCGCAGTCGGTCATTGGCGGTTTCCTTCCGGCGGAGAGCCTGAAGTACCTGGCGGAGAAGGAGAAGATCCATGTTGCGCAGGCGGTGATCTGGAGTCAGCACAATATCGATGGAGGGGGTGCGGATGGTTCGCCTTCTTATCCTTACTATCCGTCTGTCGAGCATTTCTGTAAGCCGGCGCAGGGGCCCGGGGACCTTATCGACTGTGTCAACCTGGACGGCTGG
Source organism: Bacteroidota bacterium (assembly GCA_018267585.1). Classification (GTDB taxonomy): domain Bacteria; phylum Bacteroidota; class Bacteroidia; order Chitinophagales; family Chitinophagaceae; genus Puia. The sequence goes on along the minus strand of JAFDYE010000844.1, from coordinate 3,584 downwards.
ACGGTCGACTTTATCTGTGCGCGGCAGAGCGGGTCCAATGGTCACGAGATAACGGGGTACAATAGCCGCCGCGGTGTAGGACCGATCGAGACCTATGTGGGGTGGGGGCTCGACCTGGGCAACAGGGAGGTGCTGCACACTACTTCCATTCATTTCGACAAGGGGTTTGAGCTGAATAAGTTCGGCTGGGTGACGAATATCTGGGAGGCGCAGCTGGTCTATGAGTTCGGGAAGGAATTTATCTGCGACGCGCTCAGGATGTGGGTAGGGGATACGCTGAAGCGATGGCCGGATACGAGGTTTATGACGTTTGGGGAGTTCGGCAATGTCTGGCGGAGGCATTTTGCCAGCAATGATCCGCTGAATTACCGGTTTGTGGAGAGGGGTTGCGGGCTGGGGGACTCGTACAATAACCTGGAAATAAGGTGGTTCATGAATAAGGCTTTCCGGCTGGCCTTGTTGAGCGACTGGCACAGGAAGACTGTTCCGCGGGTGATCGATCTTACGCGGTATGACCGGGCTGTCCGGGAACCGGGCGATGCTTATCCGGACAAGCCGATCAAGGACTGGAGCCTGATCAACCGGATCAATCAGAAGGGGTTGCGGGCGGAGGACAGTCCGGTGTTGTTGCGGGAGCTGAAAGATGATGAAAAGGAGCTGGTATTCCGGTATTGTCCGGAGCTGAAAGAATGGGGTTAAACACTTACCGCGAGGTCAAAGACAGGTAATTATGACAGAAAATCCGAATATTAACTGAAGCTTTCCAGAATATCTTGCCCAATTTTAAATATAAGGGGCTACCTTCACCGGGTCAAACTGATGAATTATGAATATTTATGTTTCCAATTTGAGTTTTAACGTTCAGGATGAGGATCTTAGGGAATTCTTTACGCCTTATGGAGAGGTCACTTCGGCCAGGATCATTATGGACAAGGCCACGGGTCAGTCCAGGGGGTTCGGGTTTGTGGAGATGAGCGACGATGCGGCGGCCAAGAAGGCGATCGAAGAGCTTAATAATGCGACCGTGGAAGGCCGTAATATCAAAGTCACCGAGGCGAGGCCTAAGGAAGACAAACCGTTCCGCGGTGGTAACAATGGCGGCGGCGGATACAAAGGTGGTGGATACAAAAAGGATCGGTGGTAAAAATAATAACATATGGCGAGATCTAACGGGATGTCCAATAAGCGGGAGAAGGAGAAGCAGCGTCAAAAAGAGAAGCAGGAGAAGCGTGAAAAGATGGAAGAACGCAAGGCCAGTCAGACCAAGGGTAAATCCCTGGATGAGATGATGGCCTATATTGACGAGGATGGGAATATTGTGTCCACCCCGCCGGATCCCGAGAAGAAGAAGATCTTTAATGCGGAAGACATCGAGATCGGGGTACCCAGACAGAAGGAGAGCGACGATCCGACGAGAGAGGGAAGGATCGATTATTTCAATGGGTCGAAGGGGTTTGGGTTCATCATCGAGAACGATGGTGAAAAGATCTTCTTTCACATCAATCAGACAACCTACCCGGTGAAGGAAGGTGATATAGTGACCTATACGGTCGAAAGGGGCCCGAGGGGGCTGAACGCTGTCGGTGTTGCGAAGAAGGCGTAGGATGTAGCAGGAGCCAGGAGGCTTTGTCCAATTATTTATCCAATATTCAAAAAAAGCCATATGGTTAAAGGCTCCTTTATTGACGACCTTCTCTACATGCCCTCTTATGGGTGGAAAGACGGGAATAACGCGCTTGTTATTCCTACTAAAAAGCAGCTCTGGTCCGAGGCATTTTCCCGGGTGAATATCTTTAAGACCCGGAAGAACTGGATCTCCTTTGTCAGCCTGCTGATGCTTGCGGGCATGTTGCCCTTTTTCATCCTGTTCCTCTTTATCTATTTTTCCTGGTGGCTGGTCGCTGCGATCGTCGTGTACAGCATGGTGATTATGGGTACGCACGGCACCATCTGGTTTCACCGTTATTGTACGCATAAGTCCTATGCCTTTAGTCATCCGCTGTGGCGTTTCATTACCCAAAACCTGGTCATAAAGACGGTGCCCGAAGAGATATATGTCGTTTCGCACCACGTTCATCATTGCAAATCGGACGAGCCCGGCGATCCTTATAATGCGAGGGCGGGCTTCTGGTATTGCATGCTGGCGGAATATAATCATCAGCGGGTGTCTCCCGGGCTGAGCGAGGATGCGTATAAGAAAGCGGTTCGCTTTATGGACCATACGGGAGTAGGATTGAATTCGTATCAGCAATATCGAAAATGGGGATCGATCGCCAGTCCTGCGTATACGATCGGGATCTGGATATTGAACTGGAGTTTTTGGTTCTTTGTATTTTACCTGTTGGGTGGGCCGGCCCTGGTCTGTGCGTTGTTCTCGGCGGCGATGCTTTGGTTCACCTTTATACGGGCCTTTAACTATGCCGGTCATGGTGGTGGAAAGGAAAAGCACCGGGAGGGGGTCGACTTTGACCGGAGCAATCTTTCTATCAATCAGTCCAGACCGGGGTTGCTGGCTGGCGAGTGGCATAACAATCATCATCTTTTCCCCGGCAGTGCCCGCTGTGGCTTTCTTCCCGGGCAGTTGGACCTGGCCTGGGTCTATATCTATTCTTTGCGCCGTCTGAGGATGATCTCCTGGTACAAGGACTCCAAGAAGGAATTCTTAAAGAAATATGTTTCGGGTGAAAGCTCCCCGGGCATGAAGCCATTGACCGGGGATGCGTACAACACCGAGATCGTTTAGTGATCTGAGATGGCTTTGTAGTCTGACAAATAAGTTTAGCGGGGTTTGTTTGCCTGGAAGACGAGGGCTTTCTGCGGGACTTTCAGTGGGTGGTTGCCGTAGTCAGCGCTTAGCCGCTGTTCTAGTGTTTTCAGGATCGCGGGCAGTGCGGCCGGCTGTTCTTTTTGGATGAACAGGGCGATGGGAAGTCCGAAAATGAAGCCGCGGGCGGCCTGGAGGGCGTTGATGAATGTGGCGGTGTTGGTGACGGTGGTGTATTTGGGATCGGGGAAGCCCGTGGACCTTAAGGTATCGAGGACGGCGTCCGGGTCGCCCAGGGCAAAGGGGCCGGGGTTCCGGGACATGGGGCTTTTGCCGATGGTGTCCTTCAGCACCTGGTCGCCGGCGGCCCATAATTTGTTATAGTCGAGGTCTGTCCAGGTGCTGAAAAGCAGCTGGCCGCCGGGGTTCAGGACGCGGTATATTTCGGAGAGGGCTTTCTGGTGGTCGGGGACGAGCATGAGCGCGAACTGGCAGAGGACGATATCCTGGGACCGGTCGTCGAAGGATAATTGCATCATGTCGGCGCGGGACCAGGTGATCCGGTCGGAGGGGAGTTTTGTTCTTGCGACTTTGATCATGTCCTCGCTGAGGTCGGTGGCTGTGAATTTTGCGGCTGGGGGTAACTGTTGGACGATATGGGAGGTCAACCTCCCGGAGCCGCAGGCCAGCTCGAGTACGTTGTTGACGCCTGTGAAGTCGATCCTGCTGACGAGGTCCGCGGCATAGGGTTCGAACAGGGATGGGCCGAGGAGGTCTTCATAGTTGCGGGATGTTTCGCCCTCGAAAATAACTGACGATA
>JAFDYE010000843.1 GCA_018267585.1 Bacteroidota bacterium | reverse complement strand
TGTTATCCGGGCCTACCAGGCTGGTGAGTTGAAGGAGGTATTCGGGACCGGGACGGCGGCCACCATTTCGATGATCAAGGAGCTGAAGTACGAAGACTATACGATCAAGTTCAATACGGATACCTGGAAGGTGGCTCCCACGGTCAAGCGGGTGCTGACGGATATCCGTGAGGGCAGGAGGGCTGATACGAAGGGATGGATGTTTAAGGTATAAGAAAGCCTTTACGCTGCATAATGAACGCGTTGGAGGCGCCCGGAGAACGCATGGGGAGGGGGATCTGTGGTCCGGGAAGTCCGTTGGTCCCCGGCGATAGTGCGACAGGGTAGATTTTTTGTGAAATTATTTGTTTATTTCCCAATAGGATGCTAGCTTTGCAGTCCCAAAATCCAAACGGACCAAAGGTCCCTCGGCCGAAGGCCCAGACATTAGCGTTTTGCAGGAGATCGCTAATTTTATGGGAAGCGCATCTCCTGCACAAAAATTAGGTTCAGAATGCCTACGATACAACAATTAGTAAGAAAAGGAAGAGAGATCATTCGCGCAAAAAGCAAATCCCGTGCTCTGGATGCATGTCCGCAGCGTCGTGGTGTTTGCACCCGTGTTTACACGACTACCCCCAAGAAGCCTAACTCCGCGCTCCGTAAGGTGGCGAAGGTTCGTCTGACGAACAAGGTAGAGGTCATCGCGTATATCCCGGGTGAAGGGCACAATCTCCAGGAGCACTCTATCGTGCTGATCCGCGGAGGTCGTGTGAAGGATCTTCCCGGTGTGCGTTATCATATTGTTCGTGGCAGCCTGGATACGGCTGGTGTGAAGGATCGTAAGAAGAGCCGGTCCAAGTATGGTACCAAGAAGGAGAAGGCAGGTGCGAAACCCGCAGCAAAGAAATAAATAACAGTTAATTAGCATAATTCCAAGCAATGAGGAAAACACAAGCCAAAAAATTACCGCTGGCTCCTGACGCGAAGTATAACGACACGCTGGTGACCCGTTTTGTGAACAACCTGATGTGGCAGGGTAAGAAGAACACGGCTTACAATATTTTTTATGACGCCCTCGACAAGGTAGCCAAGCAGACCAATGAAGACGGGTATGATATCTGGAAAAGGGCTCTGTCCAATGTTACTCCGGCCGTAGAAGTACGCAGCCGTCGTATTGGTGGTGCTACCTTCCAGATCCCCTCTGAAGTTCGTCCCGACAGGAAGATATCGCTGAGCATGAAGTGGCTGATCCGTTATAGCCGGGAAAGAAACGGTCGCAGCATGGCTGATAAGCTGGCCGGTGAGATCGTTGCAGCGAGCAAAGGTGAAGGTGGCGCATTCAAGAAGAAGGAAGATACGCACCGTATGGCTGAAGCCAACAAGGCTTTTGCTCACTTTAAAGTATAGATTAATTACTTTTTATATATCAAAGGACCCTGCGGTTTACCGCGGGGTTTTTGATTTTCAAGGCTCCGGGGCAGGGTGGACGAAGGGTGGGAGGTATCCGTAACGGGATACGGGCACCGGATGACGGTGCGGGACCGGGGATTGGCGTGAGGGTGGGAGGGGTAAATTTTGTGCGTAAAGGACCATTGGGCTGCGTTTTGCATGGATTATTTTAGTTACCTTTGCGCACCGAATTTAATTTCATCCCGGAGGAGGGTCCCGGGTAGGGGATTTGGGAGAAAACGGGATGAAAATCATGGATTTGGGAGAAAAACAAGAGATTCAAACTTTTTAATAATTAAAAATGGCAGACTTAAAATTTCAAAGAAACTTCGGGATTGCGGCTCACATCGATGCCGGCAAAACGACCACCACGGAGCGGATCTTACGCTACACGGGGATGATTCACAAAATCGGTGAGGTGCATGACGGTGCTGCTACGACCGACTGGATGGAGCAGGAAAAGGAGAGGGGTATCACGATCACCTCTGCGGCTGTAAGCTGCCAATGGAACTTCCCTACCGTAAAGGGTAAGGTAGATGCCAATACCAAAAAATACTATTTCAATATTATCGATACTCCGGGTCACGTGGATTTCACCGTTGAGGTGGAGCGTTCTATGCGTGTTCTGGACGGTCTGATCGCTCTGTTCTCTGCGGTTGACGGGGTTGAGCCTCAGTCCGAGACGGTATGGCGTCAGGCCAACCGCTATAAGGTTCCGCGTATCGGCTTTGTCAACAAGATGGACCGCAGCGGTGCTGACTTCCTGATGGTGGTCAACCAGGTTCGCGAGATGCTCGGCGCCAAGGCTGTGCCTCTGCAGCTGCCTATCGGCGCTGAAGACGATTTCAAGGGCGTAGTCGACCTGATCAAAATGAAGGGTATCATCTGGCATATGGAGACGGAAGGTATGACCTTCGACGAGATCGACGTACCGGCTGATATGGTGGAAGAGGCTCAGGAATGGAGGGCTAAGCTGGTAGAAGCGGTTGCCGAATACGACGACAAGCTGATGGAGAAATTCTTCGAAGACCCCAACAGCATTACGGAAGAAGAGATGCACGAGGCTATCCGCAAGGCTACCCTGGACCTGAGCATTGTTCCGATGATGTGTGGTTCTTCCTTCAAGAACAAGGGTGTTCAGACCGCGCTTGACGCCGTCTGCCGCTACCTGCCTTCTCCGGTCGACATCGAAGATACGCATGGTACCGACCCCAATACCGGCGAGACGCTGATCCGCAAGCCGAATGCGAAAGAGCCTTTTGCTGCGCTGGCTTTCAAGATCATGACCGACCCCTTCGTAGGTCGTCTGGCCTTCTTCCGTTGTTATAGCGGCCACCTGGATGCCGGCTCTTATGTTCTGAACGTAAGAAGCGGTAAGAAGGAGCGTATCAGCCGCATCATGAAGATGTTCGCCAACAAGCAGAACCCGATCGATTTCATCGAAGCCGGTGATATTGGCGCTGCTGTAGGTTTCAAGGAGATCAAGACCGGTGACACGCTGTGTGACGAAGATCATCCGATCACGCTGGAGAATATGTTCATCCCGGAGCCGGTTATCGCGATCGCCGTTGAGCCCAAGACGCAGGCTGATGTCGACAAGATGGGTATGGCTATTTCCAAGCTGGTTGAAGAGGATCCTACCCTCCGTGTAAATACGGATGAGGATACCGGTCAGACGATCCTCCGTGGTATGGGTGAGCTGCACCTGGAGATCATCATCGACCGTATGAAGCGTGAGTTCAAGGTCGAGGTCAACCAGGGTGCTCCCCAGGTTGCTTATAAGGAAGCGTTCACGAAATCGATCCAACACCGTGAGGTGCTGAAGAAGCAGACGGGTGGTCGTGGTAAATTTGCCGACATCCAGTTCGAGATCGGGCCTGCCGATGAAGAATGGCTGAAGGAGAATGAAGGAAAGGAATTCCAGTTCGTCAACGATATCTTTGGCGGTAGCATTCCCAAGGAGTTCATCCAGCCGATACAGAAGGGTTTTGAGAGCTGTATGAATACGGGCGTACTGGCCGGTTATCCGCTGACCAGCATGAAGGTCCGGGTATTCGACGGCAGCTACCACGATGTCGACTCCGACGCGATGAGCTTTGAGCTTTGCGCCAAATCCGGCTTCCGTGAAGCCGGTGTAAAGGCCAAGCCCCAGCTGCTGGAGCCCATCATGAAGGTGGAAGTTCTGACTCCCGACCAGTACATGGGTGACGTGACGGGTGACCTCAACCGTCGTCGCGGTATCCTGGAAGGTATGGACAGCCGGAACAACCTGCAGGTCATCAAGGCCAAGGTGCCGCTGAGAGAGATGTTCGGTTATGTGACCGAGCTTCGCTCGATGAGCTCTGGCCGAGCTACCTCCACCATGGAGTTCTCTCACTACTCTCCGGCGCCCAACAATATCGCCGAAGAAGTGATCGCCAAGGTGAAAGGAAAAAAGGTGAATGCCTGATAATCATCGGTAGAAAGATAAATGATATAAGCCCCACCGTGCCGGTGGGGCTTTATTTTTGATAATAAATAAAAAACCGATTTATGAAATGCAAAGCATTCGCGAACGCCATTGAAAAATCAATTATGGGCGTGAGCAAAAAGTATGTGTTCTTAGCCATGATGCTGGTAGGGGCGGGTAGCTTTTCAGCTGCTGCCCAGGTGTATGTAACCGTTCGTCCGGCGTGGCATCGCGTAGAAAGAAGGCCGGCGGGTGTTCGCGGAAATGTCTGGATCGAAGAGGACTGGGCATATCGCGATGGAAGGTATGTCGCCGTAGGCGGTCACTGGGCTACTCCTCCTCATCCGGGTTGGGTCTGGATCCCCGGTCGCTGGGTACATGAGCGCAGGGGCTGGCAGTGGATCCCCGGTCGTTGGAGAAGGCGCTAAAGCCGGCAATTTCGTGTATATTGACGCATGAAAATTTTTTCGATCATGCGTCTGTTCGTTGTGGCTTTTATCCTATGTTGTTTTAGTACTGTCAATGCTCAGCCGGGGTCGTCCCTCCTGAAATGGAATAAGGAGGGCAGCGCCTATTATATGGCTAATGCGGGGAGCATTGTGCGGATCGATCTGCCTCGCCGTCAGGAGACGGTGATCGTTGACCGCGACTGGCTGAGGCCGGCGGGGCAGACCGCCCCGCTGGAGGTCCGGAATTTCTCTTTTTCGGAGGATGGGAAGAGGGTGCTGATCTATACCAACGCCAGACGGGTCTGGCGGTATGATACCAGGGGAGACTACTGGGTGATGGATATCGCGACGCATGCGCTAAGGCAGGTAGGAAGGGAAAGGCCGGTGTCCTCGCTGATGTTCGCGAAACTATGCCCGGATGGCACGAAGGTGGCGTATGCCAGCGAACGTAATCTTTATGTGGAGGATCTGGCCTCCGGTAAGGAGAACTGTCTCACCTGCAGTGTTGGAGGAGGTGGTGGTTTTGACTGGGTTTACGAAGAAGAGCTGGAATGCCGGGACGGTTTTCGCTGGAGCCCTGACGGGCGGCATATTGCTTATTGGCAGATAGACGGCAGCCAGGTGAAGAATTACCTGATGCTGAATACGACCGACTCGACCTATCCTTTTGTCGTGCCGGTGGAGTACCCCGTTGCGGGACAGTCGCCTTCCCCTTATAAGATCGGAGTGGTCGACGTGAATACGGGTGTCAACCGGTGGATGGACATACCCGGCGATGCCCGTCAGAGCTATCTGCCCCGGATGGAATGGGCCGACAATTCTTCGGAGCTGGTATTGCAGCAGCTGAACAGGAAACAGAACGAGAGCCGGCTTTTTCTGAGCGATATCGGTACCGGGAAGACCTCCCAGATATATATCGAGAGGGACAGCGCCTTTATCGAATGCAAGGGCGCATGGCAGGATGGGGTGATAGCGGGGTGGGACTGGATCAATGGGGGAAGGGAGTTCCTTTGGGTAACGGAGAAGGATGGCTGGAGGCATATTTATCGGGTGAGCCGGGACGGGCGGAAGGAGACGCTGGTCACGAAGGGGGACTATGATATCATCCGGGTTTCGCTGGTCGATGAAAAGAACAATATGGTCTATTTTATAGCCAGTCCGCAGAATGCGACGCAGAAATATCTGTTCAGGACCCGGCTGGATGGCAGGGGCCGGGCGGAGAGGCTGACG
>JAFDYE010000842.1 GCA_018267585.1 Bacteroidota bacterium | reverse complement strand
GATCACGGCTGGTGCGGTTGTACTGAGCTACAACCTGCCCGACGTAAAGGACACGCTCAAGCTGAGTCCCGAGGTGCTGGCGGATATTTTCCTCGGCAAGATCACCAAGTGGAATGACGGGAAGATCGCTGCCGACAACAAGGGTGTGAAGCTTCCTGCCACTTCTATCGTGATCGCACACCGGAGTGACGGCAGCGGTACCACCAGCATCTTCACCACCTATCTGTCCAAGGTCAGCGAAGAGTGGAACACGAAGGTTGGCAAGGGTTCTTCTGTCAACTGGCCTGCGGGTCTTGGCGGAAAGGGCAACGAAGGCGTCGCCGGTCTGATCAAGGGCACCCCGGGTGCGATCGGTTATATCGAGCTGGCCTATGCCATTCAGAACCAGATGCCTTATGCCAAGCTGAAGAACAAGTCCGGCAATTTCATTACGCCCAGCATCGCGAGCGTAACGGCAGCTGCGAATATCCAGATACCTGCCGACACGAAGGTGTCCCTGACCAATACCGAGGCTGCCGATGGTTATCCCATCTCCGGCTTCTCCTGGGTTATCATCTACAAGGAGCAGAAGTACAACAACCGCAGCCAGGAGCGCGCTACCAAGCTGCTGAAACTTATCTCCTGGATGATCCACGACGGTCAGCAGTTCAGCTCTGCGCTGACCTATGCTCCGCTGTCTCCCGCTGCTGTCAGCGCCGGTGACGCGATCCTGAAGTCCGCCACTTATGATGGCAAGCCCATTTTACAGTAATTGAAGAATGAACGAGGCGCCGCCTTCGTGGCGGCGCCCTTAACTGACATTTATGGATACATCTGTAGAGAATGGTATGGTTACCCGCAGCGATCTTCCCCTGCGGGTAATTAATTCTACCCCCGAAGCGATCTTAAAGGCGAAGAAGCGCGCCAGAAGGTCATTCCGCCAGATCAGGACGGAAAACGTTTTCAAAAGGACCCTTTCGATCATGGGCCTGGTCATTATCATCCTGGTGCTCGGCATCCTGCTGACGCTGGTCGTGCAGTCCCTTCCGTCGATAAAGGCGCTGGGGTTGAAGTACTTGTGGAGCAAGGTATGGGATCCGGTCCAGGATATCTATGGCGCATGGCCCTTCCTGTTGGGGACCCTGCTCAGCTCATTCCTGGCGCTGATCATCTCGATCCCCTTCTCCATTGCTGTCGCCATCTTTTTGGGGGAATATCATCCCAAGGGCTGGCTGCCTAACTTCCTGAAGAATACCGTTGAGTTGATCGCGGCCGTACCTTCTGTCATTTACGGCTTCTGGGGACTCGCCGTTCTGGTGCCTATCGTCCGTAGTTTCGAATCCAGCATCGGGGTCGAGCCCGTCGGCGTGGGTATCTTCAGCTCGTCTCTTATCCTGGCCGTGATGATCATCCCCTATGCAGCTTCGCTGGGTCGTTCGATGATCCACCTTGTTCCTTCCCATCTGAAGGAGGCCGCGTACGGACTGGGGGCTACGCGCTGGGAGGTGATACGCAGCGTGGTGCTGCCGTATACCAAGTCCGGTCTTTTTGCCGGTATCCTGCTGTCTCTCGGACGCGCTCTCGGTGAGACCATGGCCGTCACCATGGTGATCGGGAATACCAGTCTCATACCCAAAAGCATTTTTGCGCCCGGTAATACCATGGCCAGCGTCATCGCCAACGAATTCACGGAGGCGGACAAGCCGGTATACCTTTCCGCACTCATCGAACTCGGACTGGTGCTCTTCCTGGTCACGGTTGTCATCAACCTGATCGGAAAGAAGATCATCGACCGCTTCACCAACGAATAAGCTATGCAACCGTCGCACGTAAAATACAGACTCGGTAAAAGCTATGGGTTTCAGATACTGACCTATATACTTGCTTTTGCCTGTGTGGTCCCCCTTATCGCGATCCTCTTCTTTATCATCAAGGCGGGTGTCACCAAGATCAACTGGCATTTTCTCGTCAATATCCCCAAGCCCGTCGGCGAGACGGGTGGCGGTATCGCCAATGCGCTCGTCGGCAGCATCCTGATCATTCTCGTCGCTTCGGTAATAGCGATCCCTATCGGGATAATGGCGGGCGTTTATCTTAGCGAGAACAGGAAGAGCCGGCTGGCTTACTGGTGCCGGCTGTCTACGGATATCCTGCAGGGCGTGCCTTCCATTGTGATCGGGATCGTCGCCTACTTTTGGCTGGTCAAGCCGTTCGGCAAATTCTCGGCCCTGTCCGGTAGCGCGGCTCTGGCCATCATGATGCTGCCCATCGTCATCCGGTCCACGGAAGAGACCCTCAAGTTGCTGCCGGATTCCCTGAAGGAGGCCGCGCTTGCGCTGGGCATGCCTTTTCATCGGGTGATCTTCAAGGTTATAATCCCGGTAGGTGTCAGCGGTATCCTTTCCGGTGTCATGCTTTCCATTGCCCGTATCACGGGAGAGACGGCCCCGCTGCTGTTCACGGCATTCGGCAACCCCTATTTATCGACCAAGCTGACCCAGCCGATGCAGAGTCTGCCCCTGTTGATCTTCAACTATGCCACGAGTCCATACAACGAATGGCATGATCTGGCCTGGGGCGCTTCGCTGATCCTTTTGGTGTGGGTCTTATTCCTAAACATTTTTACTAAGATAGTAACCAGAAAATGGAAAGTACAGTTATAAAGAGCAGGAACTTTAACGCTTCGTTTGGTAGCAATCATGTCGTTAAGAATGTCAACATCGATATTCCCCGAAATCATGTTATCGCGGTGATGGGGCCTTCCGGTTGTGGAAAGACCACCTATCTGCGTTGTATCAACCGTATGCACGAACTCATTCCCGGCGCCAGCTCCAGCGGTGAAATGAAGCTTAATGACGAGGACGTGTATCAGATGCACCCGATCTTTGTTCGCCTGAAGATCGGCATGGTATTCCAGCGTCCGAATCCATTTCCCAACCTGAGCATCTACGACAATGTCATTGCCGGGTATAAGCTCAACGGGATCAAGCTGCCCAAGGCGGAGCGGGACCGTATCGTCGAGCACTCGCTTACGCGGGTCGCCTTGTGGAATGAGGTGAAGGACTCGCTTAACAAGAAGGGTTCGTTCCTCTCGGGTGGTCAGCAGCAGCGGCTTTGTATCGCCCGTGCGGTGGCGATGGAACCGGAGGTATTGCTTTTTGACGAGCCTACTTCCGCCCTCGACCCTATCTCCACTTCGACGGTAGAAGAGCTTTTCCATGAGCTGAAGGTCAACTATACGCTGATCATCGTCACCCACAACATGCAACAGGCGGCCAGGGTCAGCGACAAGACGGCCTTTTTCTTTATGGGCGAGCTGGTCGAGTACGACGATACGAAGATAATGTTCACCAATCCAAAGGACAACCGGACGCAGAACTACATCACGGGTCGTTTTAGCTAGTAGTTTGCCCCTGCCGGCGAATATGACGACGCTGTATCGTACATTTATGTAATAACTTTATTTAGAACCATGGCACAAATAGAAACAGAACTCCAGCTTCTCAAGTCTGAAGCTATCAATATGTGGACGCTTGTCAACTCCCAGCTGAACAAGGCTCGGGAGGCTTTTCTGACATTTGACAAAGACCTCGCCAGGGAAGTCGTGCTGAAAGAGAAGAGGGTCAATGGCAGCGAGCTCAAGATCGACCGGGACTGCGAGAACATTTTTGCGCTTTTCTGTCCTGTGGCTATCGACCTGCGCTTCCTGCTGGCGATCCTGAAGATCAACTCCAACCTGGAGCGTATCGGCGATATTGCGGAAGGGATCGCCAAATACGTTATCGACGCAGAGGCGCCTTTTTCCAAAGAGCTGCTCGAGGTCTCGCGCGTCCTGCCGATGTATGAAGAGGCGGTAGCCATGCTGGAGGACACGCAGGCGGCTTTTGAGAAGGAGGATACGGTCCTGGCGAGAGGCGTTTTCAAGCGGGATGATCTGCTCGATGCGGTCAACAAGTCGTCCAACAAGGTGCTGGAGGCCCATCTGAAGGCGCATCCGGAAGACACCTCGCAGGCGCTGTGGCTGATCTCGATCATCCGGAGGCTCGAGCGGGTTGGCGACCAGACGAAGAACGTCGCGGAGGAGATCATCTTTTACCTGGAGGCTAAAGTGTTGAAGCACAGTAAGAAATTTGCATAGGCTGCCGTCGGCGCGCCCGCGCAGGGCCATTGGTCACCTGATATAATATTATCGTAACGATTCAGTAAACTCCCCGTAATACGGGGAGTTTATTTTTGGGCCGCCAATGAATTGACAATTGGTTAGTCACCTGTTAATCGATGGTTTATATATGTAGAGTTGAATTTTCTCATGCAGAATTCCTTCCATTTCTATGGAGGGAATTTTTTTTGTTGGAGGCTGAGTGGAGGCACGAGGTGCGGGTTGCTGGATCAGGTGCTGGTGGCTGGCTCGGCTACGCCGCCTGCGGCGGCTATGCCGGGGCCAGACCTTCGACGGAGCTGCTTTGCCACGCTCCTTCTCGGTCGTAACCTTC
>JAFDYE010000841.1 GCA_018267585.1 Bacteroidota bacterium | reverse complement strand
GTGTAACGACATTCGCCGGGTCCCGATCTTTCCGGGCCCCTATCTTCCTTTCGGGGTCCCATCCCCGCCCCCCGACCATCCCCCGGCCCCAACCCTCCGTTCCCACCGATTTACCGTACCTTGCACCCGTGCTACACCGTTTCCCTCCAACACCGGACAAGGCGGATGCCTCATTTATCAAAAGCCGGACGCAGACCTTCGCCAAACTCAAGACAGAGTCGGCCCCGGGTCAGCGAACCGTGCTGATGACAGAACACACCCTGATATTCGTCCTCAAAGGCGTAAAGCTCCTCCACCTCCCCGGCTCGACGATCAAAGCCTCCCCCGGAGAGGTCATCCTCCTTCGCAAAGGCATCTATGTAATGGCGGAGTATATCCGGGACGGCCTCGACTTCGAGGCGGTCATGCTCTTCCTACCCGGCAGCCTGCTTCGGTCGATGGCCCTGCTACACCCCCAAAAACCGCAACGACGCGAAGAACCATGCCTCGTCTTTCCTTCAACGACACTGATCGACGGCTTCAAGGAAAACTTCCGCAGCTACTTCAGCTCCCCCATCCCCCACCCCGAATCCCTGCTTCCGCTCAAACAGCAGGAGATCCTCTACCTGCTGCAAACCGGCAACCAGGCCGATCGCGTAAGATCATTCATCCACTCCGCCGTCAGCGCCGAACCCACCGACATCGACTACATCGTAAACAGCTACCTCCTCCAGCCCGTCACCATCGAAGAGCTCGCAGGCCTCGCCAACTGCAGCCTCGCAAAGTTCAAACGGGATTTTCAGCAACGCTACCAGTGCTCGCCCCGCGCATACATCAATAAGCAGCGGATGGCCCACGCCCGCATGCTCCTTCAGAATACTACCAAACAGATATCCGAGATAGCGCTGGACTGCGGCTTCGAGAGCACTTCCTATTTTATCAGCCTCTTTAAAAAAGAGTTCGGTCACACCCCCGCTGCCGCCAGAGCCAGGATCGCTATTTAATGAACCATACCAGCTACCGCCACGCTCCTCCGCACCCGAACTTTGCTGAAAAAAAATGAAGATCCTCATCATCGGCGGCGCCGGCACCATCGGCAAACGATTAACATCCACTTTCTCTTCCCGCGGTCACGAAGTGATCGTCGCAGGACGCAACAGCGGAACCCTTCAGGTAGACATCACCTCAACCGAATCGATCCTGAAAATGTACGCCACCATCGGCGACACCGACGCCTGCATCTGCACCGCCGGCACCGGCTATTACGGACCCTTTGACTCTATGACGGCAGAAATGATGCTGCCCGGCCTGCAGGGCAAGCTGCTGGGGCAGGTCAACCTCGTACTCATCGGCAGGCACTACCTCAACCCCGGCGGATCTTTCACCCTCACTTCAGGCATCGCCGCCGAGCATCCGGCCCGCAACGGCACATGCGTCGCGATGATCAACGGGGCCGTCAACAGTTTTGTTCTCGGCGCCGCCCAGGAAATGCGACAGGAGAGACGGATCAACGCCATAAGCCCCGGCCTGGTCGAAGACAGCAAAGACCGCTACGGCGCCTTCTTTCCCGGCTACAACCTCGTCCCCATGGACAAACTCGTAAATGCCTATCTTCTCAGCGTCGAAGGCGCCATCAACGGAAAGATCCTCAAGGTCTATTCCTGAGAACG
This sequence comes from Bacteroidota bacterium, assembly GCA_018267585.1. Classification (GTDB taxonomy): domain Bacteria; phylum Bacteroidota; class Bacteroidia; order Chitinophagales; family Chitinophagaceae; genus Puia. Next base: position 7,559 of record JAFDYE010000841.1, on the reverse strand, counting down.
CACCCAAAACATGATTATGGTGGCCTTCCGCCTGATCTGCAGGAAAGAAGGAAAGCCATTCACGCCTTAGCCCTGGCACAACGATTGCAAACATTTTTAAAACCCTTGCCGGGGATAGAAAAAAATCAAAATTCCGACTATGCCAGACAAAAAAACACCGAAAGAACCAGCCGAGATACCCGTCCCCGGCCAATCCCCCGAACTACGTCCCGACATCGAGCCGGAAACCCCGTTCCATCCCGAACCGGATCCCCCTACCTATCCCGATCCGGGCCCGGGTACCGTCCCGCCGGAACACCCCGACTATCCCCGGCCTGAAAAAGAACCGTCAACACCTCCGTCCCCCTCCCCCAAAAGCTAGTCCGTCCTCCCCGTCTGGCTCACAAACGTGCTCTCGAATATCTTGTCCGCATTCCCCGCCTCAAACCCTTCCCTCCGCTGCTCCCTCCCGATCCTTTCGGCAGGCCAGCCCGCAAACGCCGGCAGCACCCGACGCTCTGCAAACTCCACATACGACCCTGGAATCATCTTCTTCACCCCGCCGGCAAAACCCGCTTCCACCAGTCCCGCCACCGTCGAGCTCTGCAGCAGCAAGCCGTCCGGGCTCGTCTTGATCTTGCCCCCCGAATCATTCAGCCGGAAACCGTGCGTTTCAAGAAATTCATTGAACGACGCCACCGTATTATAGCCCGGACGCAGATTATGCACGCTGATCGTAAAATGGTTCAGATAATACCTGTTGTAGATCACCCAGGCCGCATACTCGCTCTCCGCCTGCAACGCCTCATAGTCTTCAAGAGTCGGCAGCTCCCAGCTGCTGCTATGCAGGAATTGGTCGATCGCCGCCGCGTCCCCGGGATCGACCAGGTCTACCGGATCACGCGAGAGTCCCCCCGTATATTTCCGGATCAGCTCCTGCGCACGGGAGGAAAGATCGCCCACCCTCAGCTCGCTCAAAAAGATCCTCGGATAACGCGGCTCCGGCGGAGCATACCAGTACGCATCCAGCCTCTTGGCAGGAAAATGATACGCGTCCCGGCGAACCCACCCCAGGCGTAAAAAGACCTTCTCCAGCGAAGCGATCCCCAGAAAAGGCACACCAAGAGACCGAAAGGCGATATGATCATTCTCGATCTCTTCTTCACGCGCGATTATCCCCTCCGAGACCATTGCCCGCACGATCGCCCCAACTTCGGGCACCCGTTCCCGATACCTTCGCATCAGCCCGGAAAGTACTTCCTCCAATAAGTTCTTCATATAGTTAATTTGCTTTTGATACAGATTGCGTATACAGGCTGCCGCTTGAAGTCCCCAGCAACGCGTCCAGTGGAATATCTTCCTGCTTCAGGAATCCGCTGGTGACCAGCCGGCCCGCAGCTACCAGCTCCACCACAGCCGCTACCGAGGCCGCCGTCGTCCAGCTGATCGCCCGCCAGCGCTGTCCCCCGATCGTCATCGGGTAATACGCCTGGTAGAACTCCTCCCGCTCCAGCCGCTCGCCCTTCCATCCTTCCACCACCGCATACACATAGACGACATCCTCCGCTACCGGCGGCTTCGCCTCCGTCAAAATCTGTTCCACCAGCTCCCGCTTGTCCTTCAGCAGCAATTCATACAATAAGAACCGCATCAGCTTTGCATGCCCCGGATAACGGATCGTCTTATAGTTCAGCGTATCCACCCTGCCCTCCAGCGTCTCGCACAGCGTCCCCAAACCACCGCTGGTCGTAAACGCCTCGAACTCCTGTCCTTCGATATTGATCACCTCGATCCCGTCCAGCGACGGCACCATCTTCCGAACTCCGTTGTGGATCATCTCCGCATCGTTGACGTATTCATTGATCACCCCCGCCGGACTCCAGGTAAAACTATACCCCATCTGCCCGTTCGGATGACAGGGCAGCGCGCCCACCCGCAGCTCCACATCCCGCAGACGCGTAAACCGCCGGCACAGATCGGCCCCGACAATGCCGATGAACCCCGGCGCCAGACCACACTGCGGCGCCATCACACCCCTGGCGCCGGCCGCCATCTCCCGGATAGCAGAAGTGGTCGGCACGTCCTCCGTCAGGTCAAAATAGTGTATCCCCGCCCGGTACGCAGCTTCCGCCACCGGCAGGTTCGCATGATACGGCAGACAGCTGACCACCGCGTCCTGCTCAGCAATTATCGAATCCAGGAACGCTTTATCCTGCACACTACCCCTCACTACGGGAAAAGAAAAACCACCGGCCGCCGCATAAGCGTCCACACCGGTGACAGAGAATTGCCGGCCGAGCAGGGTAGCTACTAACGAGCCCACCTTGCCCAGTCCGATCACTGCAACTTTTTGCATGACTTGGGATTTAGTTGATTGAATAAATGAAAAAGCCCATGTCGGGCCATCGCCGCAGCCCCACCGGGGCAAACGCCGGGACCCGCACTACCGCCAATCCCCAACTAGGGCACATTGGCGCAGGCGCTTCGCAGATAGGCGAGGTATGCGCAGAAGATATTTAAAGCAGTATTCAATACCCAAATATAGAGAAAAAACCAACCAGCTCCTTCGTTAGGACGATCGCCCCGATCCCGACCATGAACCAGCCGAAAACGGTTTTTAACCGCGACCCGTCAACCCTCGAAGCAACCGCGATCCCCAGCAGGATCCCCGCAACAGCCGCCACAGTCACCCATCCCAGAAAATGCCAGTCCACCGGCATATGCCGCAGATCCATCCCAAACCCCAGCAGCGAATTGATCGCAATGATCAGCAGCGAGGTCCCGATCGCCTCCTTCACCGGGAATCTCAGCAGCAGCACCAGCGACGGTATCAGGATAAAGCCGCCTCCTGCACCCAGCAACCCCGTCACACCTCCCACCAGTATCCCGCTGCCGATCAGGTGAAAGGGATTCCGGTCTCCCCCCGCAACAACCGGCTCTTCCCGCCGCCGGATCATGACCGAGGCCGACACAAAAAGAAGTACGGCGAACAGGATCATGCTCGCCAGCGACCAGGTCACAGGGACCTTCCCGATAAAAAACAATCGATTAGGTATCAACGGTAGCAGCCACGACCGGATCAGCAGCACGATCCCTGCCGACACCAGGCAAAAAAGCCCGGCCACCCGCACATTCGTATTGGACTGCCGGTAGTTGGAAGCAGCACCCAGCAAGCTTGTCAGCCCGACTATAAAAAGCGAATAGGACGTCGCCAGCACGACCGGAACATGGAAAAGATACACCATCACCGGCACCGTCAGAATGCCGCCCCCAGCCCCGATGCTCCCGAGAGAAACACCGATCAGCAGACAGGCGATATAGCCGAACACAGGCACTATGCCCCGACCCCCGCCTTCTCAGGGGAAAGAACCGACCTCAGGAAATTAACCGTGTATTCGATCTCTTCGGCCGTATTGTATTTGCTGAAGGAAAAACGCACCGTCGTACATCCATCCCTGTTAGCCAGCGCCCTGATCACGTGCGATCCCCCCGCCTCTCCGCTGGTGCAGGCGCTCCCGCCCGAGACACAGATACCAGCCTGGTCCATCTCCGTCAGCAGCGACTCCGACCGGGACGACCTGGGAAAACATACGCTCAGCACCGTATAAAGACCATTTTCCGTTCCATTGAAACGCACTCCCGGCACGTACCGCACCAGCAGCTCCCTCATCCGACTGCGAAGACCGCCGATATACCGGCTGTCGGCCTCGTAACCCTCCATGGCCAGCTCCAGCGCTTTGGCGAACCCGATGATCCCATATACGTTCTCCGTGCCCGCACGCATATTCCTCTCCTGGCTTCCGCCATGGATCAACGGCGCTATCTCCAGCGAGGGATTGACATAGAGGATCCCCACGCCCTTCGGTCCATGGAACTTATGACCGGACGCAGAGATAAAATGGACAGGATGCCCGGAAAGATCTATTGGATAATGCGCTACCGCCTGAACACAGTCGGAATGAAAAATAGCCCCATACACCCGGCACAGCTGACTTACGCGCTGGATGTCCAGCAGCGACCCGATCTCGTTGTTGGCATACATGAGGGAAACCAGCGGCTTGCGGCCATCCGCCTGGTGCTGCCTCAACCGATGTTCCAGGTCGGCATAGTCGACAACCCCGTCCTCGTCCAGCGCAACCATATCCAGCGGCAGCGAATACTGCCTGCTATAGTGGTTTGCAGTATGAAGAACGGCATGGTGCTCTATCGGAGAGGTGATAATGCTCGTACATCCCAGGTCCCTGATGGCCGACAGGATCGCCGTGTTATTGCTCTCCGTGCCGCAGCTGGTAAAGAATATGCTCATCGGCTTGACGCCGAGCGCACGCGCCACCGTCTTCCTGGCCATTTCGATCGCTACCCGCGTCGACCTTCCGATCGAATAGATGGACGAAGGATTACCAAACGATTCGGTCAGATAAGGCATCATAGCCTCCAGCGCCTCGGATGAAAGGGCGGTAGTCGCCGCATTGTCCAGATAGATGGGATGTTTCATAGCGCACAAGGTACCCTTACCCTTCCATTCGATCCAGACATCGCCTTTTTTCCGGAAATTTTCCGGCTTTTCGACCATAAACAGCGATATTTTCCGGCGGACCATTGACAAACCTACCCCTTATCCCAATTTTTTCCGGGCCTCCTCCACCCTTCGGCACGTTCCGTCCTCCCCGCGGCCCCTCCGACCACACTATCGATCAATTCCCATACCTTTGTCACCATGCACGGACTCGACCCGACAGATCTCCAGATTTTACGCTTGCTGCAGCAAGACGCGTCTTTGACCAATAAGGAAATAGCCTTCAAGCTGCATAAATCCGTTGCCACTATACACGAGCGGATCAGGCGCCTGAAGGACCAGGGCTTTATCAAGAAAGTCGTAGCTATTCTGGACGGGAGAAAGCTCGAACGGGGACTCATCGCATTCAGTCACGTCCTGCTGACCGATCACACCAAAGAGACCCTCGACCAGTTCGAAAAGACAGTCACCTGCTTCCCCGAGGTGATGGAATGTTTCCAGATGACAGGCACCGTCGACTTCATCCTCCGGATCGCCACCATCGACATGGAAGCCTACCGGGACTTCTACCGGAACAAGCTGGCGACCCTGCCCAACATCTCTACCGTCCAGAGCTTCTTCGTCCTCTCAGACGTCAAAAGCGAAACCGCCTTCCCCATCTAGAGCCGTTTTCCAATTACTGCTTTTTGATCTGAATTACAACACTCCTGTAAGGCCTGCCCACCGGCCAGGGAATACCCACCGTCATCAGGTATGCCCCGCTAAAGCTGTCCTTTCCGACCGAATAGGTCGCCGCCCGGTCGAGCCCCTCCAGCAGCAACTGCCGGCTGCGACGCGTCTCCTCCGTAGAGCCTTCCGGCGCCGGCCCCATAGTATAGCAGAAAAGGACAGACGCCGAAGTATCCCGCGCCACATATTGCAAAGCCACACGCTGCCCCCCGAACGGGCTCCGCAAACGATATAGATCCCCCTGCTGGACGACCCGGCGGATATCCTTGTATTCGGCGATCTTCCTTTTCGCAACCGCCTTTTGCGCATCCGTCCACCTGGCTATATTGTCACCGATACCCAGCACCCCCTGCATGGCGACATCGAAGATATACTCCAACGGCAGGTTGATGATGCCGGCGTCATAGTCCGTCGTCCAGCAAACCATGGTGTTGGCCGGATACGCGCTGAGATACCCATACTGGATAAAAAGCCGGTCGAGCGGATGCGTATTATCGCTGGTCCAGGTCTGGTCCATACGGGAAAGCATCCCCGGATCGGGCCGCCCGCCCCCGCTCGAACAGTTCTCGAACGCGACATCCGGAAATCGCTGCCGCAGCTCATCGATCAGCCGGTAAAGATTCTTTATATACAGCAGCCGCACCTCCCGTTGCACAGTTTCCGGCGCCGAAGCCCAGCCGGGTTCCGTAATCCCGCGGTTGCGATCCCACTTTATGAACTTTATCGCGTGCTCCCCCAGTAGCCTGGTCATGGCCTTCAACAAATACTGGTATACATCCTCACGGGCAAGGTTCAGCGTCAGCTGGTTGCGCCACTCCGTCCGGGACCTGGTAGGATAGTACAGCGCCCAGTCGGGATGCGCCCTGAACAGGTCGCTATTCGTGTTGACCATTTCCGGCTCCACCCAGATACCAAACTCCATTCCCATATCGTTGACCTTCTTTATCAAAGGATCGAGTCCCGCGGGGAATTTCTCCGGATCGGCCAGCCAGTCGCCAAGACCCGCATGATCGTCTTTCCGCCCCTTGAACCATCCGTCGTCTATGACGAACAGCTCGACGCCAAGCTCCTTCGCCTCTTTGGCCAGCCGCAGCTGATTCTCTTCATTGACGTTGAAGCCCGTCGCATACCAGCTGTTATAGAGTACCGGTCGAAGCTTTTCCCTGGTCGACGGACGCAGTATCTCCCGGCGGATATACGAGGACGTCAGCCGCGCCGCTTCATCGGTCCCCTTTTCAGTAAACCCGATGCTCATGCGAGGCGTGGTATAGCTTTCACCCGCTGTCAGCTCCCACTGTGTATCCCAGAAATTGATGCCGCCCGCGACCTGCACATGGCCGCTGTGCGTCGATTCGATATCGATCCGCCAGTTGCCGCTGTAGTGCACCTGGCCGAACCAGACATTACATTCCTTCAGATCATCGCCCTCCTGCGGCGTAATGCAGAACCAGGGCGTATTCTCAAAGGAATAAAAGTCCCTCGACTGCAGGGTCCTGACACCAGACACCAGCTCGGACTTCCGCAGCTGGAACTCGTCCGCCCACCTTCCCGAATGCTGGACCAGGAAATACCGGTCGGGAGGCAGGAGGATCGAGCCGGACTGGAGGTTCTCGACCTTTATGACCTCCTTCTTCCCGTCATTTCTCACCCGTATCCATTTTTCCATCATGTCGTACTCCGGGAGAACCCTGATAAAAGATTCTACCACGAGAGGATAATATTTATCCCGCTGGATGATGTGCAGCGTCTTCCGGTTCTCTACGTCTTCGATGGCAGCCGACACAAACCCCAGCTCACAGTCTCTCGTATGATCGGCAAATACGACCTCCAGTACGGGTACCTTGTCGGCATACTTCCCCCTGACGGGTACCTCATCGAGGACGAACGGACCGTTACCCCGCGCCCGGTCCTGCGCAGACAGCCACCCCGCATGCGCCCGCGGCCCGTAATACACCGGTACTACCTCGCCCTGCCCGGTAAGCGCTATCTGATAAACGCCGGACCGCGTCTGCAACTCCCAGCCGCTCAACCTGCCGTCCCTGACCACACTGTCGACCTGCGCGGACGCCCTCCATGAACCAAAAGCCAAAAGCAGCGCAATGCATCTTCTCATCATCCGGGCTGCCGTTATTTGATGTATTCCCATTTTCGGATATCGTATTTTTTTCCTTTGTAATTACCTTTTCTTACAACCTTCCCTTTCCCGTGCTCTGCACTCAGTACGACCTCATTGTAGACCCCTCTCTGGTAGTCATAGGTCAGCCCGTCGTCCTCAAAGAGTCGACTGTCAGCTACCGCATCTCCAAAAACCTTGCACGTGATGCCGAACACCGTG
>JAFDYE010000840.1 GCA_018267585.1 Bacteroidota bacterium | reverse complement strand
GTGCTCTTCGTCGACTCGCTCACCGGTTGCTCGGACCTGGCCATGGACCCGCGGCACCCCGGGACCCTCTACGCCGCGATGTGGCAGATATCGTTCAAGACCTGGCAGCTCAACAGCGGCGGGCCCGGCAGCGGCATCTTCAAGACCAGCGACGGCGGCAAGACCTGGAACCGGCTCGCCGGCGGGCTTCCCGGCGGCGCTTCGCATCCCGTCGGCAAGACCTCGGTAGACATCGCCTACAGCGATCCGAATATCGTTTACGCCCTGATAGAAGACAAGGACCCGGCGCTGTATCGCTCGGAAGACGCCGGGGTCACCTGGAAGAAGATGTTCACCAGCCACTCGATGGCGCAGCGGGCCTCTTACTATACCCGGGTTCGCGTCTCAACGGGCAACCCTGACAACGTTTTTACGATATGTGTCACCGTTATGGAGTCGAAGAATGGGGGGAAGTCATTCAACGGCAACGGCGGGAACGGCGACTATCGCCCCGGCGGCGACACGCACGACATGTGGTTCGACCCCAAGGACCCGGCCCGGGCGATGGTTGCGCACGACGGCTGTATGAACATGACCTACAACGGCGGCAAGACCTGGCAGAATGTGAACCTGCCCATCGCGCAGATGTACCACGTATCGGTGGACGACCAGGTGCCGTATTATGTTTATGGGAACAGACAGGACGGCAGCTCCTACCGCGGCCCCAGCAACAGCCTGCAGGGCGGCATACCGACGGGGCTCTGGACGACGGTAGGCGGATGCGAGAGCGGTTTTGCGCAACCAGACCCCGAAGACAACTCCATCATCTGGTCCGGCTGCTATGACGGCGGCCTTGACCGCACCGATCTGCGGACCGGTCACGTCAGGGACGTTCGCGCCTGGCCGGAGGCGGGTTATGGCTATCCCCCCGCCGAAATGAAATACCGCTGGCACTGGAACTTTCCCATGACCATCTCCCGCCACAACCACAACAAGGTCTATATCGGCAGCCAGTACGTGCACGTTACCACCAACGAAGGTCAGTCCTGGTCCGTCATCAGCCCGGACCTCACTACCAACGACAAATCACACCAGCAGAGTTCGGGCGGCGTCAGCACGGACAATCTATTCACTTTCGACGGTTGCACGCTCTACTCGATCGCCGAGTCCCCCGTAAAGGAAGGCGTACTCTGGACCGGTTCCAACGACGGGCTCGTACACGTCACCCGCGACGACGGGAAACACTGGGAGGACGTCAGCCCCAACATGCCCGGTCTTCCGAAATGGTCGACCATCCGCGATATCTGTCCTTCCGCATTTGATGAAGGCGCGTGCTATGTCGCCGTCAACGGCCAGTTCATCGGGGACTTCAGTCCCTATATCTATAAAACCACGGATTTCGGGAAGACCTGGCGCCTGATCACCGGAAGCTTCCCGCACGGCTACTCCTCTTTTGTTCACTCTATAAAGGAAGACCCGGACAAAAAGGGCCTGATCTGGGCCGGTACCGACAACGGCCTCTATTTCTCGCCCGACGACGGCGACCATTGGGTCCACCTCAAGAACAACCTGCCGCCGGTGCCCGTCTATGGCATCACTATCCAGCGCGGCTTCAGGGATCTTGTCCTCGGCACCTATGGACGGGGTTTCTATATTCTCGACGACATTACGCCTGTCCGCGAGTTCACCCGTCAGGTACAGCAGTCGGAGGCTTATCTTTTCTCCATGCGCAAGGCCTGGCGTTTCCGGCCGCATATCGCCATCCATGGAGAACGCGGCGCTTCGTCCGGGCAGAACCCTCCCTATGGTGCGGATATCAACTATTACCTGAAGGATAGCGTTCGGGATACGGTCAAGGTCATGGTGCTCGACGGCGCAGGCAATGTGGTACAGCAGATAAAGGGCTCTAATAAGCCCGGCATCAACCGCGTCTGGTGGGACCTCGGGCTGCAGCCCTATGTACTGCCACCGCTGCGCACGCGGCCGGAAGACGCCGACTGGGTAAAATTGGACTCCAGCGGCGAACGGGCGATGGTGATCTATGACCTGGACATCGGACCGGGCCTGCCTACGGCCAAGGTGCTGCCCGGTGTCTATACCGTCGTACTGAAGATCGGTGAAAAGGAGTACCGCCGGCCGGTAGAAGTATTGCGCGATCCGCATACCGCAGGTTCCGATGAGGACATCCGGCTACAGTATGCCTTTGGTAAGGAGATATTCCAGTCGATCCAGAGCGTGCTGCACATGATCGACACGCTGGAGATACTGCGTTCCCGCGCAGAAGCCGCCGGGGCGTCGCTGACCGGCAAAAAGCAAAAAGAAAAGCTTGCTTCCTGGCAGCGGCAATTGCTCGACGTCGAAGCGCTGCTGCACGACGTGCACGCTACGGGAGCGCGAGAGGATATCTTCCGGAGCCCGGCGCAGCTGCTGGAAAGGTTCCTGACCATCTCCAAGGAGAGCATCTCGGGCGGATCCGACTGGCGGCCGACCGATCAGCACCGGGAGGTGTACAGCCTGCTCAGCGGCCGTCTGGCTACGACGAAGGCCAGATATGAGTCCCTGCTCAAGAATTATCCATTGCCAAAGCCCGGGGGAATACTGCCCCGCGAAAAAGTTGAAAAACCAATAGGAAAAGGTTGACCATTGAAAAAAGGAGCCTCCATATCACTGTTGTTGTTATTGTTCTACACCCAGTTGGGATACTATGGACAGTTCCTGCTGCAGCAGTGGCGGCTCAAAGAGGCGGCCCGGGAGGCCTGGATAGCGGCGCTCCCGGATGCCGCATTCTTCCGGGTCTCCCGGGCCGACGTCGACGCCCATGGAAAATGGGAGGAGACCGGACGGGAATGCTGGTACAATGGCCATTTGTACGACGTCATAAGACAAAAAGCCGGATGGCTGTACTGTCTCGACGACGACAACGAGGAACGCCTTATCCGTCAGTCGGGAGAATTTGCGCATGATAGCCATGGCGCAAAAAAGACGCTGCCTTCCTTCCGTATTGCGGACACTATAGTAGACGAGCCGCGCATTGTGATCACGCAGCCGGCGATACGCCGCCACTCCTGGTCGGCGCTCACCGGCGGGCGGCTGCCTTTCTGTTACCGCGACATCATAGTCCCGCCGCCAAAAGGGTAGGGGTCATTCTTCAAATCCCTATACTTTTTCACCAAAATTTTTTATGATGTTGAGACTACGATCAACAGGAATAGTCTTATTGATGGGCTACGCAATTTTTGCAAATGCCCAGACCCCGAAAAAAGATACCGTGCACACACAAACGCTCAATACCGTCCAGGTCACCGGCTGGTCCAACGGCCAGAAGGGCAACCAGCTGGACATTGCGCGCAGCATCGGCATGCTCACGCCGGTCGACTTTCATCGCAACAGCGGGTTATCGCTGGAGAATTCGCTGAATTTAGTTGCGGGCGTGCTCATGCAGTCCCGCTCGACCTTTGGCGGCCAGCGTATCAGCATACGGGGCTACGGGAACAATACCAACTTCAACGGCCAGGGTGTGCAAGTGCTGCTGAACAATATCCCCATTACCGACGCGACCGGCACGACCATTCTCGACGACATAGACTTTGCTACGCTGGGCAGGGCAGAGGTGATCAAGGGGCCGGCCTCGAGCCTCTATGGCAGCGGCATAGCAGGGGTCGTCAATCTCTATACGCTCAGGCCGCAGCCCAACCAGACGCGGCTGGTAGAGGAGAATACATTCGGTTCCTATGGTCTCTGGCGGAACAATACCCGGATCGAGACGGCCGGAGAACACTCGGCCCTCGTCTTCAACTACGGCCGGCAGCAGTCTACCGGCTTCCGCGACCACAGCGCCAGCCATAAGGACTATGCACAGCTAAGCGGCGACTTCTTTGTCAGCGACAAGAGTACGATCTCCACGTATTTTGCCTACGCCAATTCCCACGAAGAGCTGGCCGGGGAGGTGGACAGCGCACAGTTCTATGGCGGGCAAAAATGGAGCGACCCTGCCTATCTGGCGAACGGCTCAAAGGTCGACATCGAGAGCTTTCGCGGTGGCGTGACAAGCGACTATAAGATCGACGAACATTTCAGCAATCTAAGCACAGTGTATGCCGGCGGTTATACCCTGAACTCGCCGTTTGCGCACGGGTTGACCGACAACCAGGCGTTTACCTTTGGTGGCAGGACGGGGTTTGTATATTCTTCGGGGGCCGGCCCTGTAGAGAAGGTTCACGGCATCTTTGGCGCGCAGTTCCAAAAAACGCTGGCGTTCAACAAATCCTACAATCTCAACAACAATGTCATCGGCGCCCTCCGCGGCGATCTGCAGAATGCGTCGATGAGCTATAGCGTTTTTACTGAATGGAAATTTACGTTGCCTTCGCAGCTCGCGCTCACGGCCGGCGGCAGTCTCAACTTTACCGAGTTCGGCATCACGGATATGATCCCCTCCGGTGGCGGTCATTTCAACGGATCAGGCGACAGAAGCTTCCCTGCCGTCTTTACTCCGCGCGTGGCGTTGCTGAAGAAGTTCAACGATGCGTTCTCGGTCTATGCCGATGTCAGCAGGGGCTATACGCCGCCAACGACATCGAACACCGTAATCGCCACGACCGGCAAGGTCAATACCGGCCTGCGGCCCGAATATGGTATGCAGTATGAGATCGGCACGAAGGGTGACGTCCTTGGCCGGAGGCTTTCCTACCAGCTCGCGCTATTCGACCTGGACGTACACAACAAGTTCGTTGCCCAGACTGTCCCCGCAGCGGGCGGCTTACCCCAGTACACCTTTTATCTCAACGCCGGCCGTCAGCAGGACCTGGGAGCCGAGCTGACCCTGAGCTATCTCGTGATAGACAACCGGTCTTCTGCGATCACCCAGCTGCGTCCCTGGCTAAGCTATGCCTATTCCGACTTCAGATACAAGGATTTCAAAAGTAATCATAACAATGACTCGACTACGGTCGACTATTCCAATAAAAAGGTGGCCGGTGTCGCCCCCGGTGTACTCAACCTGGGCGTCGACCTGCAGACGAAGCCGGGCTTCTATGCCTATCTCAGCTATCGCTACAATGGCGCGGTGCCGTATACATTCGACAACGGGCATTCGGCGAAGTCCTACAACCTGCTCAATGGGAAGATCGGCTACCGCAGCGTCCTCGGCGGGCATTTCTCCGTAGACTGCTATATCGGCTCGGACAACCTGACGGGAAGCACGTACTATACCTTCCTTTTCTATTCCGGGGATCTGGCCGGGACGACCGACCCGCATTTCCTGCCGATGCCGTATAACGCGACCGTTTATGGCGGGGCAAAATTTGCGTATATCTTTTAACTTTAGTTGTATGAACAAATATTGGGCACTCCTGGTCCTTCTGACGAGCTGCGGCGGCCGGTACGGCGACAAGGGCAACAACAAACAAGGGCTGCGTATCGTCAGCGTGAGCAAACAGCTTACCGAGATCATCTTCGCTGTCGGCGGTGACACCGCACTGGTCGGCGTCGATATCTCCAGCACCTGGCCTCCCGCTGCAAAGAAGATCACGGCTGTCGGCTATCACCGGGCCCTGAACTCCGAAGGCATTATTTCGCTGAACCCTACGGCTGTCTGGAATGACGGCAACTGGGGCCCTCCTGCGACGATAGAACAATTGAAAAAGGTCGGCATCCCGTTGCGCCAGTTTGACGGCGGAAGTACACTCGATTCGACCCGGCAGCTGATCCGCCGGCTGGCCGCGGAATTTCACAACCCCCATGCGGGTGACTCTATCTGTGACCGGCTGGACAGGGATATGGCGCGCGCCGATTCGCTGAGGCGGACCTATCCCGATACGCCAAAGGTCCTCGTCATTCATTTCGGCCAGGCCGCCAACCAGTACTTCGTGCTAAGCCACCGCGGCACCCAGCAGCAGATGCTGGAATGGGCCGGCGCAGTCAACGTAGCGGACACCGCCCAGAAATGGAAGAACCTGAGCGCCGAGGTCATCGCAAAGGCCCAACCCGACGTCATTCTCGCAACGGATTATGGCTTCGACCTCCAGGGCAGCGTGGAGAAGTTCAAACAGCTGCCGGGTGTCTCGCTGTCACCCGCCGCGAAGAACAACCGCATCTACCGGATAGAAGAACACGACCTTGTCTATCTGGGACCCCGGACTGGACAGAATGTATATCAGCTGATCGGGCTGATCCATAAACATTAGCTACTTGAAAAAGATACCCTTCCATAGTTATTACACCGCCCTGGGGCTGCTCCTGCTGTTGTCGTTGATCGTTGCGGCAAGGGTAGGGGCCGTCCCCATTGCGTACGACCGGATACTGCTGTTCCTCCGTCATGCTTTTTCGGGCAAGACCGGCCCGTCGATCGAGGAGCGGCTGTTCCTGGAGATCCGTCTGCCTCGCGTCCTGCTCTGCGCGCTGACCGGTGCGTCGCTATCCGTCGGCGGTGCGCTGATGCAGGCGCTGTTTCGCAACCCTATAGTAGAGCCGGGCCTTGTAGGCACGTCTTCCGGTGCGGCGCTGGGCGCGGCCTTCGTCTTCGTCATGGGCAAGGATCTTGGTGGAGCGCGGCTGGATGCGCTGGGGCCTTTCGTTCTGCCACTGGCGGCTTTTGCCGGGGGAGGACTCGCAACCTTGCTGGTCTACCGGCTTTCCAACGTTTATGGCAAGGTCAACGTTAACACGCTGCTGCTGGCGGGTATTGCCGTCAACGCGCTCGCTGCTGGCGGCACCGGCTTCTTCTCCTATATCGCCCGCGACCCCCAGGCGCGCAGCATCGTGTTCTGGAATCTGGGCACCCTTTCCGGCGCGGACTGGACCAGTACGGGCATTGTGGCCTTCTCGACCTTCACGGGTATCGGGCTCTCGCTTCGGTATTCCCGGGCGCTCAACGCCTTGCTGCTGGGCGAGACGGAAGCCGGCTACCTTGGCGTCGACACCCGGCGGCTCAAGACCCGGATACTCCTGCTGAACACATTCCTGGTGGCGGTGGCCACGTCGGTGGTGGGCGTGATCTCCTTCGTCGGTCTCATCGTCCCGCATATCCTGCGGTTGCTGAAAAGCTCGGACAACCGCTGGCTGATCATCGGCTCGGCCTTGCTTGGCGCTATCCTGCTGAACGTCGCCGACATGCTGGCCCGCGTCATCGTCGCCCCATCCGAATTCCCGATCGGAGTGATCACCGCCTTCGCCGGAGCACCGGTCTTCCTATTCCTGTTGACCCGCGCCGGACGCCGGCAGCAGAAAGGAGGGTTCTATGCTTAACATCGGGAACCTCGTCTGCCGCATCGGGGACAAGACGATCGTCGACGGCATCTCCATTTCTTTTGCTGCCGGCCTTTTGCACGTCATCGTGGGCCCGAACGGCTCGGGCAAATCGACCTTTTTGAAAGCCTTCAGCGGAGAGTGGACGCCCGCTTCGGGTCATGTGACCTATGATGGTGCAGGTCTCGATCGTTACGAACGCATCGGCCTCGCCCGCCGCCGCGCCGTGATGACCCAGCTGCCCGAGCTGCATTTCCCGCTAAGCGTGGATGAGATCGTCATGATGGGACGGTATCCGCATTTTTCCTTCCGGCCGACTGCGAACGACAAAGCCATTTGCGAAGAGGCGAAAAGGCTGTTGTCGATCGATGGACTTGGCGATCGCGACTATCTTACTCTTTCCGGAGGCGAACGCCAGCGGGTTCAGTTTGCCCGCGCACTTGCACAGATATGGGAAGCGCCGTCAGAAGGCGGACGTTATCTCTTTCTTGATGAACCGGTTTCCAGCCTGGATATCCACTATCAGCACCAGTTCCTTCACCTGGCGCGTTCGCTGGTCAAAGAGAAAATCGTCCTTATAGCGGTATTACACGACCTGAATCTGGCGTTGCAATATGCGGACCGCATAGTTTTTATGCGACAGGGGCGGGTAGTGGCGGAAGGAACGCCGGATATCGTGACGGGCGGACTTATCCGCGAAGTGTTTGACATTGAAGCGAGACTGCTGGATGATCCGGAGGGCGGAAGGCCGGTGATCGTTTTTACCTGACCGGCGTGCAACGGTCGGTCAGGTTCCCTTGTCAAATGGAGACAAAACCTCATCATGAGAAACAAAATCGGTCTGCTCGCCATTGTCGTGGCGTTAGGGGGAATACTGCTCCCCGGTTGTCTGAAAGATAAAGTCAAGAAAACGTATACAATGTACATACCCGTGTATACGAAGAAGACCATCGTCATGTCTTCGATCAACGGAGACCCCGGCCATGCCCTCGCAAAGGCAGGTCAGATCTACATCAAGGACTCCTATATTTATCTGAATGAATTGAACAGCGGCATCCACGTCATCGACAACAGCGATCCCGCTCATCCGGTACAGGTCGCTTTCCTGAACATCCCCGGCAATCAGAATATCGGCATCCGCGGGAACATCCTCTTTGCCGATATGTACAGCGACCTTTTGGCGATCGATATCTCGAATATCCGACAGGTGAAGATTATCGATACGCTGCTGAACGCCATTCCTTACCGCAACTTTGGACAGAACGAGAACGTGATCACCGGCTGGATCAAAAAAGACACGACGGTTGATGTGGAGACGAGAACAGGGACTCCGATAATGTACGACGTCCCCGGCACACCCTACTATTCTGTTACCAACAATGCCGCCGCGGCCGCTGCGTCCAGCCTTGGCTCAGGATCGATCGGACTCGCCGGCTCCACGGCAACCATGGCCCTTGTCGGCGATTATCTGTATGTTATTCCGGAGCCTCATTCGCTAAATACCATCAATGTAAGTGATCCTTCGAAGCTCGCCATGTCCTCGGCGATCTCCGCCGGGTACGATATCGAAACCATCTTCCCCATCCGCAACCGGCTGCTGCTTGGCTCTAAAACCGGCGTGTATCTATTCTCGTTAGATCATCCGGACCATCCGACCAGTCTCGGCCAGTTTAGCCACGGCAGGGCCTGCGACCCGGTGATCGCCGACCCGAACTACGCCTATGTGACACTGCGTTCCGGCACGAGCTGCGGCGGCGCTTCCAACGAGCTGGACGTCCTCAGCGCGCAGGACCTCACCCAGGTCTCCATGCTCAAAAGCTATCCGATGACCAACCCTTCCGGCCTTGCCAAGGACGGTTCTGTGCTGTTCGTCTGCGATGGACCCGATGTCAAAGTCTTCGACGCTTCCGATCCTTCCAATCTGAAGCAGCTGGGTTCCCTTCAGATCAGCGGCGCCTATGACGTCATCGCCTCCAACCACGTGCTGCTAGTCGCCAGCCCTACAGGTCTCGACCAGTTCGACTACAGCGATCCTTCGCATATCGTCTCACTCAGCCACCTAGCCATCAGCCAAAACCAGCAATGACAAAACATATTTTGATGGGTTCCCTCTTCGTCCTCTGCGTGACTGCCTGCTTCGGGCAGCACGCAGGACGATTTCGCAGCGACAGCTATGGCGGCCTTTCGATCGGCCAGATGGGCAGCTACGGCCAGGTACAGACCGTCAACGGCCTGGCCCGCGGCCCCTGGTTTGTGGGGCTGGGGGCGGGACTCGACTACTATCGTTACAGGAACGTCCCGCTCTTTCTATCCGCGACACGTGACCTGCTCGCCAACCGAAGAAGCGCGCTCTTCTTCATCCTGGACGGCGGCGTCGACCTGCCCTGGTATAAAAGAACGCCTCTGCCTTACCAGAACCTGACCAGCAGTTTCCGCGCCGGTCCCTTCTGGGCCACCGGTCTGGGTTACAGATGGCGCTTCTCCGACGCCGGCCGCAGGGCGCTGCTCTTCTCCGCCACATACGGCGCCGGCAAGCTCACCGAGCGCCAGACAGCCAACGGCGGCTGCTACGATCCCCCCGCCTGCACGATCAATTCCGGGACCGATACGTTTGACTATACGAACCGGACGATGCGGATAGGAGTTGGTGTGGAGTTTTAACAACAAGTTGGGACGCATAACCATGCGCCCCAACTGTAAATAATTATTATTTCCAGGTTATCGTGGTGTGCCCATATCCCCCATTATCATAGCTGATCAGCTTTCCACGGCTGTCGAATTGTGGATTGGTGACCTTGAAGGCCTCTTCAAAAAAGTTCCATCCCGTCATGAGATAAGGAGGATTCGTGACCTCCGGGAAATAGCCGAGATATTCCAGATACTGGAAACCCTCGTGGTCATTCTGCCAACCTACACAATAGTATTGTTGTTTGACCGGATGTGAATAGTCATATTGATAGCTGTTTAAATTGAAGGAGACCAGGTCACCATATTGGTCATATTGAAGACTGTCGGTCTCGGGGGAGCTGCCGGCATAATATCCATTATTGATCCTTTGACGGGTCACCGCGACAAGCCTGTTGTCTTTATAGCTAAAGGTCTCCCTAACGTTAAAATTGCCAAATCCTCCCGGGGGGAACCATGTTGAATCGGCGAGCGTGGACTCGGGCCTGTCCTTCGCATTAAGGGTTACCGTCAGCAGCGTGTCCGGTCCGCCGTTCTTAAGGTTTTTCTTGTCGATCAGATAGATCATCCGACCCTTTGTGGATATCGCCATCTCCCGATAGCCATACCACTTAAAGAACGATTCACCGATCGGATAGTCATAAGACCCGTCTATTTCTACTACGGTCCTCCCGGAGGGATCAAATTTCTTTCGAAAAGGGAATACGACGACAGTGTCGAATCCGTCAAAAACCGCCTGGTGGTATTCCACCACCTGGAATTCGCTGGTCAACGGGTTCTGCGGAGGAAAATAGCCGATGTCTTTACGACAGGAAGAGGACGCAAAAAGAAGAAGCATGCCTACGGCAGCATAGAGGATTTTTTTCATATAATAAACGTTTAAGGTTTTGCGGTCGTCAGGGCAGACGGATTGCTATACAGCTGTGGAAAATGCCAGATGGTAAGAGGAGACAGGATATTAGCGTGCGTGTAGAAGAATTGCCTGACGAATATACGGGATTGTATGTATCCGCCAAAAAATATTGTGCATAGCCGTTAGGTCCATCGGCTCGCTGTGGCCAGTATCCCGTGCGCGAATGCAGCGCTTTACCGGTCAACCCCCTGATCTTCAATTTGGTTAATTTCAAGGTGGTGACTGGTAAAATTCGAAAACAACTTTTAGCCCGATTATAAGAAATTTAGGAGGTCGCATAAGATCACTCAACTCAACGTCATTAGTATGAAAAGGCTCCTTCTCCCCCTCGCCGTCTTCGCCATGGCACCGGCATTCGCCCAGCAATCCATCGAACAGACCTGGCAGGGCTCCCGCCCCGCACCGCAACCCATTGCCTGCTTCGACGGACTGGGCGAGGGCTTTAGCGGCCCCCAGGGCACGGCCTATTATCGCAATCCCTCCGACAACGCGCTGGCCGTTGGCCCCGACCATATCGTCCAGATCGTCAATACCCGGATGGCGATCTTCACGAAAAAAGGCAAACGATTCGACAGCACCGGCCGCATCCTGTACGGACCAGGGGAGACCCGCAATGTTTTCCGCGGCTTTGGCGGGCCCTGCGAGCGGATGAACAATGGGGACGCCGTAGTGCGCTATGACCAGCTGGCCAACCGCTGGCTGATCGTAATGCCGACATTCCGAAGAGGGATACCCCGCACAGAAGAAAAAGATTCTGCCCACGGAGGCGTCCCGTATCCGCCCCAGCCAGGGCCCGCGGTAATGCTGTACCGGCCGGGACCGACCTATGCGCAGGAACCCCAGACCGGCAGCGGCCCGCGCACAAGGACGAGGACGGACAGTGCCGGTACCTACTGCATGTGCTACGCGATCAGCACCGGCCCCGACCCGATGGGCCCTTATTACCGCTATGAGTTCGACAGGCCGTTGTTCCCCGACTATCCCCGGCCCACCATCTGGCCCGACGGGTATTATCTCACAAGCAGCACCAGCGACAATCTCATCCAGCGTCAGGCCTTTGTCGTCGACCGCGAGAAGATGCTGAAGGGCGAAGCTGCCACAGAACAGGGCTTCTTACTGAATGGCGTCAATTTCCTGCTCAACTCCGACGTTGAAGGCCGACAGCTCCCGCCAAAAGGCGCGCCCAATATCATGGTCGCCAACGGCGGAACCCAGCTGCAGAATAAATTTGAAGACGACGGCATCTATTTCTGGACCTTCCATGTCGACTGGAAGGACACGACAAAGACCAAGATCAGCGGTCCATTCAAAGTCACCGTGGCGCCCTATCACTATGCCGGTGACGGCCAACTGAAAAAGTCCGTCCCCCAGCCCGGCTCCGGGATGTCACTGGATACCCAGGGCGACAAGCTGATGGGAAGACTGGTATACCGGCGGCAGGGCGGGCAGGAGTCGCTGGCGGTCGTCCACTCCGTCAAGACCGCGGCTGGGGGCAGCGGAGTCAGGTGGTATGAGTTTCGGCTCGGCCGTCATCGTCGCCCCGCTCTTTATCAGCAGGGTACCTATGCGCCCGGAGGCGACTGGCGCTGGCTGCCGGGGCTGGCCGTGGACAAATCGGGCAATATCGGAATCGGGTACTCCTATGGGGGAGAAAAGCAATTTGCCGGTCAACGGTTTACAGGCAGGCTGGCTGGCGATACCTTAGGCGTCATGAGCTTTGGTGAAGGGATATTCGCTGAAGGACAAAGCGCGCAGACCAATACCCTGCGCTGGGAAGACTATACCTATACGGCCCTTGATCCCTCCGATGACGAGACCTTCTGGTATGTTGGCGATTATCTGAAAGAAGGGGCGAAGAACTACTCGACGAAGATCGGGGCTTTTAAGCTCAACCCTACGGCAGCGGAGAAGAAATAAAAGGATAAGGCCGACCCCATCGATCATATATTCGTCCCGCCATCGGCGACAAAACCGGCACCCGTGATATAGCCACTCTCCGGTCCGGCCAGGTAGGCGACAAGACCCGCAATGTCATCTGCCTTCCCATAAGCAGGTATCGCCATCCTGGACCGCTGGTCATCGGAAAAAGGGCCGTCGGCGGGATTCATGTCCGTGTCTACCGGTCCGGGATGTACCATGTTCACCGTGATCCCCCTGGGGCCCAGGTCTCTCGCCATACCTTTGGTCAGCCCGACCAACGCCGATTTGCTCATCGCATACAGGGCGGCGCCCGGCCTGGCTACCCGCTCTGCCAGACAGCTGCCGACGGTGATGATCCTGCCGCCGGCCCCGAGATAGGGCAGGGCTGCCTGGCTGCCGGCGAAGACGGCCCTGACATTTACCGCCATGATCCGATCGAAGTCTTCGTCGGTAAAGGCGGAGATATCATTGAAAAGCCCGATACCGGCATTGTTCACCAGGATATCCAGTCCTCCGAATACACGCATGACCTCGTCGATAGCGCGACGTATCGCTTTCGGGTCGCCGCCGTCGGCCGCAATGGCCAGCGCCCTGGCTCCGGTCTCTTCGATCTGCTTTACAACCAATTGTGCTTTCGCTTCCGAATTGTGGTAAGTAATTGCGACATTCGCACCTTGAAGGGCGAGCCTCCTGGCGATGGCGGCACCGATGCCCCGGCTGCCACCCGTCACCACTGCTGTTCTGCTTTGTAAATTTTTCATATTGCAAAGCTAGACCGGAGAACAACGGCGACCAATGCCCGCACGAATTGTAAGGGACTGACAAAAAAGTAAGTATGAGAAAGCTGACCTCGACAAACGCCATCAACGAAGCCAGTCTTGTCCGCAACTGCGGCGTTGTATATGCGCTGACGCTCATCGGCGGACGCTGGAAACCTACCCTGCTCTTCTCTCTTCTCGGGGGAACCATGCGCTACAACCAGCTGCTGAAAAGCATTCCCGGCATATCGGAGAGGATGCTGGCGGCGCAGCTGCGTGAGCTTGAAAAAGACGGACTCGTCAAAAGGACAGTCTATGCAGAAGTGCCTCAACGGGTCGAGTACGAGCTCACCGCGCTGGGCATGTCTGCGGCGCCGCTGCTGCGGACCATGTCGGAATGGGGCAACAGTCTGAGAGAGCGGCCATAGACCCACCAATCATAGCTCCACGAACTCCCAGGCGCTCAGGTAGGCCCCGTGCTGTTCCGCATACGTGATAAAACCGCCATAGAAGGGTAGGCGCGATAGGGTAGCGCTGTCTCCGATAACGACCAGCTTCTTGCGCGCCCGGGTCATCGCCACGTTCATGCGCCGGATATCCGAAAGGAACCCGATCTTGTTGTCCGTATTGCTGCGGGTCATACCGATATAGACAATATCCCGCTCCTGCCCCTGAAAACTATCGATCGTATTGACGGATATTCTGTCCGAATGCCGTCGGAGCACGGCCGAATGCTCCAGCAGCTGTTGCAGCAGATGCACCTGGTTGCGATAGGGGGAGATGATCGCCATGGACGGGAGATCCCCGTCGCCATTACGCGCCTCGAGCTCCTGCACCATATGCGTCGCGTGCCTGATCAGAAAGGCGGCCTCCTCGGGGTTGACCAGACCCGTCCCCTCCGGCTGTTCGTCATAACCACAGCCTGCCGTGTCGATAAAGGCCAGTGGCCCGTCGCCTTCGAAGAGCGTATGGCCGGCCACAGAGCCATGCGCCTTCAGCCTGCCTTCATAAAAGACCTCCGAAGAATAGCCCATGATGGTCGAGTTCATACGATACTGCTCGTCCAGCAGCGTTACCGCCACGGGGTGCAGCGCTACGTTCTTCTCGAGCAGGGTGGTGTTGAGCCCCGCGGCCTCTGCCGACTTTACCGTCGGGGGCAGTTGACAGTGATCGCCCGCCAGTATGACTCGCTGCGCTTTCAGTACAGGTATCCAGCAGGCCGGCTCCAGCGCCTGCCCGGCCTCGTCGATGACCGCCGTCTGATAGCGCAGGCTCTTGACCGTATAGTGGTTGGCGCCGACCAGCGTCGCGGTGACCACCTGCGCTTTTTCGAGGACGTCGTCGAGGATGTACTGCTCCAGCCGCTCGACCTCCTTCATCACGCTGCGAGCTTCGTCGAACAAGGCCTTTCGCTGGTCTCTTTCCGCCTTTCCGTAATTGCGCTTGTATTTATGGGCCATGTCCCTGAACTCGCTGGCCCTTTTCTTCAGCTTTTTGATCTCCCTGCTGCTGCTATGCGCCGCCATCTTTTCGTCGAGCGTCAGCGACTGCAGCCGGTCTGATACCCTCGCCGCGTTGCCGATGCGCAGTACGTTGAGACCCTGCTCTGCCAGCCGCTCGCTTAGCAGGTCTACCGCCGTATTGCTTGGCGCAACCACCAGGACCTTTTCCTTATCACGCCGGACCATTGCCAGGATCGCGCTGATCAGGGTCGTCGTCTTTCCCGTACCGGGAGGCCCATGGACGATGGCCAGGTCCTTAGCTGCGAGGATACTGGCGACGGCCGCCTTTTGGGAAGGGTTCAGCCGCACGTCCGGGAAGGCCGCTACGTCCCCAAATTCCGGCTTCTGCTGACCCGTCAGCACCCGCACAAGCCGGCCCTCTTCTTTCTTGTCCGTCAAAGACGCCGCCAGCCGCAGGGCGGAGAACATCTCACTATAACTGTTGTCGTCGAACAGCAGGTCGATCCCCAGCTTCCCATTGCGCGCCCAGTCGGGCAGTTCGTCGGTCCGCAGCGTTATCTTTAGCCGGTTGCCGCCCTGGAAGGAAATGGTACCCTCGAGCCGGTCATTCTGCGCATCGTGGTTGGAAAAAAGGGCCGCCGAAGCGCCAAAACGCAGTTGATGGGCGATATCCAGACCGGTCGTTCGCTCTACCTCTACCGTAAGATAGTCGCCCCTGGTGATCTCTGTATCCCTGATAGCGACGGGATACCAGGCCAGCCCCGCCTCCCGACGCAAGTTGACGGAAGCCGTTTCCGCCATCTCCCGGTAAAGCCTCCGGTCCTCTGCCTGCTCCGTTTTCAACAGGTTGGCCAGTCTTTCAAAATAATCCATCGCGCAAAGATACGACCTGACCTCCAAAGGCGCCGGAAGACGGCGCAGATCGTGTTTGTAAAGCAATGAGCCCGCTGGACAGCGGGCTCGTCGATTTTTACGAAAACCGATTCAATATTCAACCTTCTTTATTGTTTTATCCTTCTTTCCGGAAAAAAATATTTCCGCTGATAGTTTCCAGCTCGATCTCCTTGCCTCCGCCGCCGTTGAGCTGTGCCGTCACCGTTCCGCCACCCACCTGTTTGATCCGACGGCTGGTCGAGGTCAGCTCGATATTCGAATACATTGTGCCGCTGATGGTCCGCATCTTCAGGTCGGCCTTGCGCGACGGAGCGATGGCGAGGTCGATATAACCGCTGATGCTTTTGGCCCTGATCTCGGCGGTGTTACCGGTGATGGTGATATTGCCGTTGATCGTCTCTACCGAGAAGTCCGCGTTCTCAGGAACATACACTTCATGAAAGATCTGGCTGTGGCAGCTGCAGCAACAGCAGCAGTCGTTGTCTCCGTTGACCGTGGTCCCGCCGCTGTGGATGACCTTGCCCGAGGAGTCCTTTTTTCCGCCGCAGCAGGCGCCCCTGGGAAGATCCAGCCTGGCCGAGACATTGATCGTGTTGCCCGTCTCTCCGAAGACCATCTTGTAGTCGTCGTTGTTCTGGTTGTCGTTGACATTGATGCTGCTCCTGATATAGACCTCATTCTTCTTCCACGTGATGATCCGGATGGAATCGGATATCTGGAAGTTCATCCGCACAAAGCCGCTGGGTGCAAAGTCGATATGCTTTTCGATGATCTTTTGTGCTCCCGCGGGCAGCAGTCCGAGACAGAGCAAAAAGAGAAGGATATTTTGTTTCATCCGGAGATAATTATTTTTGAATGGACGGACGGAACCTCGCCGGCCGCCTTCCTGTGTGTAAAAAGTCGTGATGCCCGGTTTCATGATCGATTGATTTGATGGTTAGTGAATAGCTGGTCGGATGGATCATCCCGGCGGGATCAGCCTTTCCGGAGATAGATATTGCCGCTGATGGCGCGCAGCTTGAGGCTGGTACCGCCACCATTGAGCTGGGTCTTGATATTTCCTCCACCGACCCGGTGCATATCCTTATAGGTCGAGGAGAGATCGAAGTCGGAAAACATACTGCCCGATATGGTAGACAGTTCGAGGTCGACGGCTGATTTTGCCGGCAGCGTGACGTCGACGTCCCCGCTGATCGCGGCGAGCGAAATGGGTTTGTCTTTTGATATCTCCGTGAAGACGACGTTGATGCCGCCGCTGATAGTATTGATGACGAGCGGGCCCGACACATTCCTGAGCGAGACTTCCTGGCAGCTTTTCAGCTCGATCTCGTTCTTTATATTGGAAATGGTCGTCTCACCGCCCCGGGGGCAATCCCGTTCGATCTTCAGGGCTATATTCTCGGGCACTTTCAGCCGGTAGCTGACGTCCTGACCAAAGGAGAGCAGACAGTTGAGGGTGACCGAGTTGCCGTTCTTCTCCATGGCAAGCCCGATGCCGGTATTGTCTACCCCTCCTCCATAGACAGGTTTAAGCCCCTTGGCCTTCTCCGGTGTTTCAAAATGACCGTGCGTGACGGAGACGATGATCTCATTGCCGTTGTAGCCTTCGATGGGCAGGTCACCGGTAAAATTCTCGATGGTCAGCTTTGCTTCTTTGTTATTCTCGACGGCGATTTTTAACTCCTGCGCCGAGGACCACTGGACAGTTGCGATCAGTACGAACAGGGAAAAGATATACTTCATTTTTTTCATGTTTTTCGTTTTTTGCAAGGGATGGCTGGCAGGTCAACCGGTGTTACCTGAACAAACATCTGGGTGTATAAATTGGATGGTGATTACAAAACTCTCAGCCCTTTCTGCGCCGCGTCCTTCACTTCCTTTAGCGCCTTGTCATTGGAAAGGATGGCCTTCATCGATGGAATGGCCCGGGTCTCTCGTTTTTCGGCCAGCAGATTGATCAGCACGATCTGGACGATCGGCTCGGTCTGTCTGCCCAGCGAGACCACCAGGGAATCCCGGACGGTTGCTCTGTCTGCCCAGCGCGCCAGGGAATAGAGGGCCGCCAGCCGGACATTGGCATTCTTATCGTTATTCAGCGAGTTGATCAGCGCATCGATGACGGGTTCATCGGGGTTGGATAGTTCTTCGGCATAGCTGACGGCCTTTATCCGTTGACTGGCCGACTCGTCGTCGATAAGCGAGAACAGCAGCATCTGCTTCATCTCTTTCACCTCTTTTTGCAGGACCGCCATCTCATTCGGCCGATCGTCTTTTTTGTGCTGCAGCGTCGCACCGACCCAGGCTCCGCCGAGAAGCAGGAGGAAGGCTGCCGCGGCCTGCCAGACCAGGCGGGACAGCACAGCGGGTTTGCCCTGTCCGGGCGCCGGCGCCGCGTCTTTTTCTTTTTCTTCGTCTTCCAGCAGGTGGCTCATAGACAGCATATTCATTTCCGACTGCAGCAGGGTCTGGAAATTGTCCCGCAGCGACTGCCCCGGCTGTTGCATTGCTGTGTCCTTCATCGCAAGCAGCAGCTGCTGCATCTCCCCGGCCTCCTGCTGACAGGCAGGGCAGGAGGCAAGGTGCTTTTTCACGACTGCAGCGACCCCCGTATCCAGCGACTGGTCAAGATATTCGATCAATACGGCTTGTACTTCCTTACAATGCATATGCTATGACTGTTTGAAATAAAGACTTCTCAGCTGGCGGATCGCCCGGAAGACCTGGACCTTGATAGCCCCCACTGAGAGGTCTTTTATTTTGGATATCTCTTCGTATTTCAACCCCTGGTACCGGCTTAGTACCAATATCTCGCGCTGATCGGACGGCAAAAGGGCCAGGGCTTCGTCCAGCCGCTGAAAGTCCGCTTCGCTATAGCCGGAGCTATGGTCGGCGAGCCCTTCTTCAGCTCCCTCATCGGTCAGTCGACCAGGCTGTTTCTGCCGCTGTTTGTAAAAATCGGCATAGATGCTCCGCGCCATCCGGTAGAGCCAGGTCCGGAAGGTTCCCTGCGACGCCTGGTAGCTCTGCCGGTATCGGATCACGCGGTAGAACAGGTTCTGTGTCAGGTCTTCGCTGGTCGCCTTGTCTAAGGTCAGCCGGAGGAAAAAATTATACAGCGGCACCTGATATCGGTCGAAGAGCTCTGTCAGCTCTGACAGATGACCGTCTTTCACCAGCAGCATTATTTTTTCGTCAGATAGTTCCGGCACCAGGATAAAAATTGAATGGTTCTACTATGATTACTTCAAAAGGGGCAAATGGTTACAGGCTCCCGGATAATTTTTTTTCCATCCGCCACATCCCCTTCAGTTCCTCCCTGAATTTGGGATACCCCACCCGTGTCAGGCTGTGCCGCCGGAGGCCGGCCTTCTCATAAAAGGCGATGGCTGCGGTATTCGTATCGATGACCTCCAGCGAGAATCCCTCTCTCCCCAACTGACCGGCCAGACGGAGGGCCCGCTCCAGCAGGAGCCGCGCTGTATGCGTCCCTGCTGATCCGGTGCAGGGTAGGCAGGTACCCGGGCAGCATAAGGCGGATATCGATGGGGTCAGGCATTAAGTAAATTTCTACAAATATCTTCTTAATTTTCGTCCCAAATCAACATCATATGAGAGTCATACTTTCGCTGCTGTCCATTTCTCTGTTATTTTCTGTCCGGGCCCAGACGCCGGCGCGCGCCACACCGGACGTCGTGCTCACTTCCATCGGAGCTCTTACGATACAACCCATTGTGCACGCCAGCCTCGTCCTTTCCACCCCCAATCTGACCATCTATGCCGACCCTACCGGCGGAGCAGCCAACTATATAGGGATAAAACAGCCTGACGTCATCCTGATCACCGATATCCACGGCGACCATTTCGACCTGAAAACCATCAGCGCCATCCGGCAGCCGAATACGATCCTGGTGGCCCCCAAGGCAGTGGCCGATCTGATGCCTGATTCGCTAAAAGACAAGCTGATCATCCTCAACAACGGGGACAGGGTATCGAAATTGAATATCTCCATTACGGCGCTCCCGATGTACAACCTTCCTGAGGACCCCCAGTCCCGTCACACAAAGGGTAGGGGCAACGGCTACGTGCTTGGCATCGGCGGCAAGAACCTCTACATCTCCGGCGACACCCAGGGCATCCCCGAGATGCGCGCGCTCAAAGACATCGACATCGCCTTTGTCTGCATGAACCTGCCCTATACCATGGACATCAACGAAGCCGCAGACGCGGTGCTGGCGTTCAAGCCAAAGATCGTTTACCCCTATCACTATCGCGGTCAGGGCGGCCCCAGCGATGTTGCAACCTTTAAGAAGATGGTGGAAGAGAAGAATAAGAATATTGAGGTGAGACTGAGGAATTGGTATCCGGTTAAATAAACATATATGTCTACCTCCATTCAAATCAAACGCATCTACGATCCACCCGCCAAATCCGACGGCTACCGGGTGCTCGTTGACAGGCTCTGGCCGCGGGGAATGAAGAAAGAGGCCGCGGACATCGACGAATGGGCAAAAGACCTGGCGCCCTCAACCGATCTGCGCAAGTGGTTTGGACACGAGCCGCGGCTGTGGTCGGACTTCGAGAAACGCTATATGGACGAGCTGAGAACAAACGACGCCGTAAAGACCTTTGCCAAAACCCACGCCGGCGAAAAGGTGATCACCCTGCTGTATGGGGCAAAAGACGAGGAGCACAATCACGCAATCGTGCTGAAGAAGTATCTCGCGACAAGGATCAAGGCAGCGAAATAAACACCGGTGCTGTGAACACGGTAACTTCGATGACGAGCAACCGCGCGGCAGGCCCAAATAAAAAAGGGGTCGTATAAAGATACAACCCCGTCTAACGATTGCTTGCCATATGAAAGTCTCCACGGCTAAAGCCGATGGGAGGTCGTGGACGGATTCGAACCGTCGTAGAAGGTTTTGCAGACCCGTGCCTGACCACTCGGCCACGCGACCTTTTCGATAGCACAATATTAGGGTGTTTTTATTAGTCTACAAAATTAATAGACTATTATTTTGAAATTATATTATTATTTGCACTGTACCAAGCGGTATACATGCGTAATTGACCAGGTCCCGGAAAGCGGCGACGACAACATTGGGGCTCCCCGACAGAGGAGCCCCCTGATAAAATTTTATATTCCTTCTCTGCGGATAACCTTGAGCAGAATGGCGATTATGGCGATAACCAGGAGGATATGTATGATCCCTCCGGCGTCATAGGCGAAATAGCCAATAGCCCAGGCGATGATGAGAATGACCGCAATTAGGTAAAGAAGATTGCCCATAGGAGTTTTTATCTATATCAGACAAAACACCTGCCAGCGGGAAAAGCCCTCGGATCGCTCACTTATGGGGAAAGTTTGGCCCAGTTTTCCACAATCAAGCCGGGGCCGGCCGCAGTTGCAGCCCGGTCTATTCGAAATACCGCCTCACCGACGCCTCGAGTACTTCCTTTGCCTTCCCCGGCAGGTTCTGCCAGTCAAAGGCGCCATGCAGCGTGTCAAAGGGCAGCTGGAGCAGCCGGTCATATATTTCCCGGACGGTCTTTGCCGGCAGAGGAATATGATTGGGATAGCTATACTGGATCGCGATATGCTGCCTGCTGCGCGCGATATACAGCGAGTCTCCGCAAAGCACGGCGCCGCCCGGCGTGAGCGGCGGGATATGAAGTACCGCGCTGCCGGGGAAATGGCCGCCCGTGTGGATGATCTTAATTCCTTCCCACAACGTTTTGGCGCCGCCTTCCCAGGTAGAAACTTGCGGCCCCCTGTTAAATATCCACTGCTCGTCCTTCTGGTGGATATACACCGGGCAGTCGAATACCGCGGCCCATTCATTCATATTGCTGTAGTAGTGTGGATGCGAGAACGCAATGGCCTTCAGCCCGCCCTTCGATCGGATAAAGCTGACCAGGTCTTCTGTGAGCAGCGGAATACAGTCCCAAAGGATATTGCCGCTGGCCGTGAGTACCAGGAAGGCGCGCTGGGCGATGGCAAAATCGGGAATTACCTTTATTTCATATACCTGCGGATATAGCTGCCTGACCAGCACACTGTGCCGCCGCTGCAGTTGTCTGCTGCTGGTCCAAACCTGTCCGCCTTCCGGAACGAACTGACGGTCATCGTCGCAGATGGGACAGAGTTCCGGAACTTTCCCCGGCGCGTAATGCGTGCCGCAGGTAGCGCAGATATCGTTGCTATGGTTTTCGGTCATGGCTGCAAGATACGCCAGCCTGTGGAACAAATTTCACGGAACCGCATCCTTCCACAGGGGCGGCCCGCTGGCAGCCTATTTGTGTATACTACCATTATGAGATATGCGCTTTATATAATTGCAACTATCGAGGCGATCGTCTGGCTGACGTGCATTTACCTTTCCACGCCTTGATCACCGGTACTACCAGTCGTTCGAAGAGCCGTTGCCGTCGAACCCGCTGTCGGAGGACGAGCCGCTGTCGCCGCCGCTGAAATCGCTGCTTCCGGAGGACGAACGGCGGAAGGGTTTGATCCACCGGGCGGATAACAGTAAAGGATATATCCGGTTCCCTTTTTCGTCAAATTCGATATATCCTGCAGGGTTATCTTTCAGCAGGGGCTCCGCCTGATCGGGAGTAGCACGGAAAATGGTCTCCTCCTCATCGGGCATAACCTCGACGGTAAGAGAATATTGCTTATCATAATAAGCGTCAGTATCTTTTCCAGTGTCATAAGGAAAAATTTATGCTAGTTCGCGACCCACTCCACAGCCGTCTCGAGATCGGCGATCGGAAAACCCTTGTATTCCCCCGGGACAAAATGCCCGGCCGTATTGGTGAAGTTCCTGACACCTTCGCTGTCGGAAACGATCGCGACCTTTCGCCAGTGTAACAACTCCTTTAGCCCCAGCCAAACGTCCTGTATCCAGGCGCCGCCGGTGAAATTCTTCAACGGAGTCTCGACGACGAATATATAGTTGAGGTTTTTATCGTGCTTCATCTGATCGTGGATCCTCGGAAAGATCACCTTGTCATAGTCCTCTTTCTTCACTTCGCCTGAGGCCTTGAAGCCTACCACATTGGGCGGGAGGTGCGTCAATTCTTCGATCATGTTTTTTGGTCATTTACCGAAAAAAAGGTGCCAGCCACCTGGAACGACTCTTGCATACCCGCACTTTAACAACAGCAGACCATGCAAAAAATATTTGGTATTCTTCTCCTTGGTATAGGGATCATTATGCTGATCTGGACGGGCTTTTCCTTCACAAAAAGGGAAAAGGTGGTGGACGCCGGCCCGGTACATATTAGCGCAGACAAACAAAAGAACGTCAACTGGCCCCCCTATGCAGGCGGCTTTCTGGTCCTGGGAGGTGTGGTCCTTCTGGCGACGTCAAAGCGACGCCTGTAGCGAAAGCTCGTATTTCTGTTCGTCCAGCTGTTTGCCAAATGTCGACGAGGCTTTTTCCTCTGTCAGAACAAATCCGTACCGTCGATACAACGCGATAGCAGTCGCCTGCTCGCTGGTCGTCCACAGATAGCAATGCCGGTAGTCCCTTTCTCTCAAACAGCTCATAAAACATTCCATCAGCTGCTTTCCCATGCCCAGACCCCGGCACTCCGGCAGCAGAAGGAAATAGCGCAGCTGTGCAGTCTGCTCGCCCCTGTGCATCAGTGCCAGAAAGCCAACCATTTTATCTTTTTGTTCGCATATCCATACCCTGTCTTTTTGGGAGTCGTACTGCTTGTAGAACTCGGCCAGTCCTTGCGCCACATAGGCTTCGAAACCGATGCCAAAATTCTGCTCTTCCTTGTAGAGCCGGCCGTGCAGATGGATGACATAACCCAGGTCTCCGGGACGCATATCGGTTCGGATAGTGACGACCGGGGTAGCATTGGACCCCGGATCAGTCACCGTCCCCGGATCAGTCACTGACCCCAGATCAGTCTCCGCCCCCGGAACAGTCCCGGACCTTTCAGAACTACCCCGGTCCTGCGCCTTTGTCAACAGCTGCATGATGTCCTTCATGGTGCGGCCCAGCTTTTCTCCCTCTGTGGCCGTCAGTCCGTTCAACAACTGTCTCAGCTGTTCATTCGAGGCCCGATCCAATTCTTTAAAGGCCGCCCGTCCTTTCTCCGTCAAATAAATGTGCATCTGCCGGCCATCCGCCTGCGACCGCCGGCGGACGATCAGCTTCCGGTTGGCAAAATGGTCCAGTATCCGGCTCAGATAGCCCTTATCGATGCCCAGGCTCTCGATGATCCCCGAAGCCTTGATACCTTCGCCATGGTGAAGCTCATACAGGATCCGCGCCTCCGGAAGGCTGAAGGGGCTGTTGAGAATATGCCTGTCCAGCAATCCGATGATATTGGTATAGTAGCGGTTAAAGCTGCGTATCTCGGAAATGGTCTTTTGTTCCATGACACAATTTAAAAAGAATAGTTGATAAAGTCAACTACTTATTGCGTTTGCGTCCGACCTCCAGGCCATTCATTCGGATCGACTGGAAAAATAGTCTTATTTTCATCCGCCGGCTAAAACAACCGGCGCAACTGTTTGAAGGAAAGATATTATTCCCTGGACGTATTCCGGGGCGCGACCGTCGCATTTATGATACTCGTCAACAACCAGGCCGGGCGTTCCTATGCTCCACTCGATCATGCGCCCTGGCACGGCCTCACCCCGACCGATCTGGTATTCCCCTTTTTCCTTTTCGCCGTAGGCAATGCACTCAGCTTTGTTATGCCCCGGCTGCAGCAGCAGGACCGGTCCATAGCCCTTGGCAGGATTTTCAGGCGGTCGGCGCTGATATTTTTGATCGGCTTTCTGCTGAACTGGTTTCCCTTTATCCGCTGGGACCACGATTCCCTTGTCTTCAGGGGGTGGACCTATACCAATGACCAGGGCGTAGTCATCGGGGTCCGGATCATGGGCGTGCTGGGACGAATCGCACTGTGCTATCTGTTCGGCTCCCTGCTCGTCTATTTCCTCGGGCTTCGCGGCTCCATTGCGGCGAGCGTCATCCTTTTGTTGGTCTACTGGCTCCTCTGCTATACGCTTGGCGCCCCGGGCGACCCCTATAGTCTCAACGGCTATTTCGGAACGGCGGTCGACAAGGCCCTTTTCGGACCTGAACATCTCTATCACGGCGAGGGCGTCGCCTTTGACCCCGAAGGCATTCCTAGTACCATCGCGGCTATTACCCAGGTCGTTTTCGGATATTTGATCGGCTGGTATATCCAGCAAAAAGGAAAGAATTACACCATGCTTCGCAATTTGGTGGCGATGGCCATTGTCTTTCTTGCGGTCGGCTATGCCTGGAGTATCGTTTTCCCGCTGAATAAAAAGATCTGGACCAGCAGCTTTGTCCTGGTTTCCACGGGGTACGGGACCCTGTTGCTGGCGCTGTTGGTCTATATCGTCGAGTTCCGTCAGTGGAAAAGTTGGGGTAGCAGGTTCTTCGATGTCTTCGGCAAGAACCCCCTCTTCATCTTCGTGCTGAGCGGCGTGGTCCCCAGGCTGCTCGGCCTGATACGAATCCCCAATCCGGCCGGGGACAAGCCGGTCTACCTATCTCCGCTGAGCTGGTTCTTTCACGAGGTATGTCAGCCGGTATCCGCGGGCAACGCAAAGAATGCGTCTCTGATCTACGCCCTTACGCTGGTCCTGCTGTACTGGCTGTTGGGCTACATTCTGGACAAAAGGAAGATATATATCCGGGTTTGACGTAATTTGCCCTTTTATTTTTTAATTGAAGCCATGACAAGTCCAGAGCAGAACGCAGCTGCCGCCGTGCCCATAGATGACCAGAATGTTCAACGCCCTCCGCGGCAAAGAAGACCGACCATATTTTCTGTTTTTGACCCCAGGCGCAAGCATCTTATCACCGCGATCATTATCGGCCTCAATACCCTGGTCTTTCTCGCCATGGTGTTTAGTGGCGCCAACATATTCGAACCGAAGACTGAAACCCTTTTTAAATGGGGCGCCGTATTCCGTCCCGCCGTCCTTGGCGGAGAATGGTGGCGGCTGATCACCTGCTGTTTTATCCATGTCGGCCTGTTTCACCTCATGGTGAACATGTACGCGCTGCTCTACATCGGTATCATGCTTGAACCTCTTCTCGGACGGGTAAAATTCCTCGTGGCCTACCTGCTCACCGGCCTGCTGGCCAGTGTCTCGAGCATAGTATTCAACTCCTATACAGTCGGGGCGGGAGCCTCCGGAGCGATCTTCGGCGTGTACGGTCTCTTTCTGGCCCTGCTGACT
This sequence comes from Bacteroidota bacterium, assembly GCA_018267585.1. Classification (GTDB taxonomy): domain Bacteria; phylum Bacteroidota; class Bacteroidia; order Chitinophagales; family Chitinophagaceae; genus Puia. The sequence goes on along the minus strand of JAFDYE010000840.1, from coordinate 19,569 downwards.
ACAAAGCTGATACATCCGCAGGTGAGAAAACCGCTGCTGAAAAGCATGGTATGGTTCGTCGTGCTCAACCTCGCCATCGGCTTGAGCGGCTTCGTCGACAACGCTGCCCATGCCGGAGGGCTCGTCAGCGGTTTTCTGTTCGGGTACGCATACCTTCCGGCGCTGACACATCCGTGGAAGCGGGGACTATCCCTCCGGACCGTTCTGTTGTCAATAGCGGGAGCGCTGGCGCTTACGGTGGTCGCCCTCCGTGTCCTGCCCAACGATACCCTAGTCTACGAACAGAAGCTGCAGGCCTTCGAATCGCGCGACTCCCTCGCCCGGTCCGCCTACGACCAGATGCTCAATGCCGGGCCGGCTCAGCGCGAGAGCTGGAAGAATAAAGCGACGGCTTACTGGCAGCAATGTCTGAACCTGGTCACGCAAATGGACCTCCTGCACATTCCGGAGGCGCTCGCTAAAAGGAATTTTAAGCTGAAAGCGTACTGTATGCTGCGCTTGCAGCAGACCGTACAGACCTACCTTTCGCTCAATGGCGATCCGGGCCCGCCGGGTCTGCCCTATAAGAATCAACTTCAAAAGATAGGAAGCCAACTCGACTCGCTCGAAAAGAGCCTCGGAGACGACGAGTGATTGAGCCGTCTTTTTTGTATCTTTTGTTCTCCATATGAACAGAAGACAATTTATCCTCGCCGGACTGGGCGCACCCGCCATCACCCTGGGGCCCGCAGCCTGGTCACAGACAGCCGCCACAGATCAACCCTGGACCTCCCGCATGCGCTGGGCGCAGCTGGCCTTCGTCGAGAACGATCCCAAACGATATGATCCGGATCTCTGGCTCGACTATTTCCGACTCATCCATGCGGACGGCGCCCTGCTTAGCGCTGGCGGGGTCGTGGCTTTCTACCCGACGAATATTCCTTTTCACCACCGCAGCGACTGGCTCGGCAATTCCGATCCGGTCGGATATATGATCAAAGGCTGCCGGAAGATGAACATGTCGGTAGTGCTTCGCACGGACCCGCACGCTACGCGGCAGGACATGTTCGATGCGCACCCGGACTATATATCCGTGACGGCGGACGGTAAGCCCCGTCGGCACTGGGCCAACCCCGAGCTCTGGGTGACCTGCGCCTATGGCCCCTACAACCTCGTCTTCATGACGGACGTGCACCGGGAGATCATGGAGCGCTATCAGCCCGACGGCATCTTCTCCAACCGCTGGGCCGGACACGGCATCTGCTATTGCCGGCACTGCACGGAGAATTTTAAGAAAGCCACCGGCCTCGACCTTCCCCGCAGCGAGCGGCGGCTGGATCCCGTCTACCAGAAATGGGAAGCCTGGCGCAAGGACAGGCTGCGGGAGGTCTGGTTCACCTGGGACGGCGAGATACGCAAACACCGGGCAGGATCACGTTTCATTCCCAACGGATTTCCCGACAAGCTGGAGACCGGCAAATACGCTGACTTCTTCTTTGCCGACCAGCAAGCGAGAAGGGGCATCATTCCGCCCTGGTCCAACGCCATGGGCGCCAAAGAGCTCCGGGCCGGCCTGGGCATGAAGCCCATCGTCAATATCTTCAGCGTGGGCGTCGAAGAAGAATACCGGTGGAAGGATTCGGTGCAGAGCGACGCCGAGATCCGCATCTGGGTCGCCGAAGGCGTCGCGGCCGGCATGCGCCCCTGCTTTGTAAAATTTGGCGCCTATATCTATGACAAAAGATGGATGAAGGCCGTTGAAAAGATGTATGACGCCTATCACCGCAACGAAGCCTATCTCAACAATACGGCGCCTCTGGCCCGCATAGGACTGGTGTATTCCGAACAGACCAACCAGAAGTATGGCGGCAAACCCTGGCAGGAGAAAAGCAATGAGCATGCACTGGGTATCTATCAGGCCCTCGTCGAGGACCACCTGCCATTCGAGATGGTCAATGACAAGCTGCTGGACGCCGGACACCTCAATGGGTTCAAACTGCTGATCCTGCCGAATATCGCCGCGCTTTCGGATAGCCAGTGCCGCCAGCTAAAGGATTTTGTGGCGGCCGGCGGCAGCCTGGTGGCAACCTTCGAGACCTCCCTCTACGATCAGGATGGACGTCCGCGCGACGACTTCGGACTCTCCGGCTTATTAGGGGTTTCAGTCGACCCCGCCACCGCCTCAGGCACGGGTGGCCAGACAGACCCGGTCGAAGGACCGATGCGCAACTCCTACCTCCGAATAAAAAGCGACCACCAGGTGGTGCAAGGCCTCGAGGACTCCTACAAGATCATCAACTCCGTATACCGGGTAAAGGTCAAACCCAACGTTTCATTCCCCGATCCGGTCACGCTGATCCCTACCTATCCGGACCTGCCGATGGAGGACGTTTACCCGAGACAGGAAGAGACCGGTGTTCGTGAGCTCTATCTCCGTGAACCGGCAGCAACCCCCGCGGGTTCAAACCAGGCCAGAGGCGGCCGCGTCGCCTATTTCCCGGGCGACCTCGACCGCAGTTTCTGGCAAATGCTGAGCACCGACCATTCCCGGCTGTTGCGCAATACCATCCGCTGGGCGCTGGAGGAACCCCCGATCGTCATCCTCGAGACAAAGGGCGTCATCGACGTCGCGGTCTGGGCGCAAAAAAATTCTATGACGGTCCACCTTGTCAACCTCACCAATCCCATGTATATGAAAGGACCCTTCCGGGATATTCTGCCCGTGGACGCTGGCGTGCGCATCCATATTCCCACAGACAAAAAGCTGGCTGCGGTCCACCTGCTTATGAGCGGCGTTACGCCGGAAGTCCGGCATGAAGGAAGTGTCATCTCGCTGGATATCAAACAGATAGAAGACCATGAGGTCATCGCGCTGGACTGGGCCTGAAAGCCGGAAAAAATTTTCTTTGATCCGGTCACGTTTTTTTAAGGTGCTGTGTCTTGTTAGGGAAATCTTTAAAAACAAAAATTATGGAACAAAGGATCTCTTTTCAAGACACACCCAAAGGCTATCTGGACGGCCCAATGAAGATCGGCTACTACCTGAACAAAGCTGACATTGATCATAAGCTGCTACACCTGATCGAATTTCGCGTTTCGCAGATGAATCGCTGCATGTTCTGTCTCGACATGCACTATAAGGACGCTATCCACGAAGGGGAAACCGAGCAGCGGCTCTATAGCCTTCCTTCCTGGCCAGAGAGCCCTTTCTATACAGAGGCAGAAAAAGCAGCCCTCCGGTTTGCGGAGAACCTGACCTCCCGCTGTGAGACAGACGACGCTACTTTCGAAGCCCTCGCGAAGCATTTCACAAAAGATCAGATCGCTACGCTGACAATGGCTGTGGCAGCCATCAACATGTGGAATAGACTCAACGCGGCCTTCCTGACGACGCCGGGAACATATAAAGTAGGTAGCTTTGCCGCATAAACAGTTCGTATGACCGACTCTCAGCAGATACTGTTCCCTTATGCATACAATATCCTTGGCTCCGTAGAGGACGCCAGGGATATTGTTCAGGACGTACTCACCAAATTCTACGCAGAACACCGGACCGGCATCTCTAACGAGAAGGCCTATCTGGTAAAGAGCGTGATCAACCACGCGATCAATACCAAGACCCGTCGCCGCAGAACCGTCCAGCCCGAGGTCTGGCTACCCGAACCCGTTGCGACCGAGTCGGCCGATGCCAACGTATACCTGAAGGATATCCTTTCCTATTCCCTGCTCGTGTTGCTGGAGAAGCTGAATGCCAAAGAGCGCGCCGTCTTCATCCTCAGGGAGAGCTTCGACTATCCCCATGACGAGATCGCCTCCATCCTTTCCATCACCGAAGAGCATTCCCGCAAGCTGCTGAGCCGTGCAAAGGACAAGCTCTTCAAGCCCGGTCCCGCGACCGGCGCCAGTATCCGCGACGAACGGACCAATGCCCTTCTCCGCAACTATATCGACGCCATCCGCGACCGCAACATGCAGCGCCTCGAAGGCCTTCTGGCGGAAGACATCGCTTTCTACGCTGACGGCGGCCCCAATATCAATGTCGTGAAAAGGATTTGCACCGGCAATGCGGCTGTGGCGGACCTGCTCACCCTCATCTACCGGAAGTTTCAGCAAAATGCGACTATTCGATTCATCGAGGTCAATCACCAACCGGCCCTGCTGTTCAGTGTCGGCGACAGGCTGAACTCCTGCCTGGTCTTCGATATTTCACCCGTGGACAACCGGATAACGAGGATCAACTCCGTCGTAGATCCGGAGAAGCTGAAGAATTTCACCTGACGGAGCCGGAAAAAAAAGGATAACCTATCGGTTATCCGGAAAGTATTTTGAAAGGATCTGTAACTGATCACCCGATCTTATCCCTGGTAAAATTATTATTGACTACCCTCCATATCCCCAGGGGATTCGCATTCTTCAACTCTGCCGGCAGCATCTCGTCCATAAAGTTCTGGAAACATACCGGTCTTACCCAGCGCTGAATAGCCGACGTCCCCACCGACGTGAAGCGTCCATCGGTCGTCGCGGGCCAGGGGCCGCCATGGACCATGCTGGCGTTGACCTCGACACCCGTGGGAACATTGTTCAGAATGACCCTTCCGGCAAACTGCTGCTGCAGCTCGATGATATCCATATTGGCTCGGACGTCTTCGGGAGTTCCCATAATAGTGGTCGTCAGCTGTCCTTTGAAGTTCTTCAGCGTCGAGGCCAGCTGTTGTTTGTCGTCACAAACCACACAAAGTGAGAATGGACCGAAGACCTCTTCGGAAAGCTGTGGGTTCTTCAGAAAGACCGAGGCGGGTACGGAGGCTACCAGGGGACGAGCTTCCATGTCTCCCGCGGTTCTGGCTGCCTCGCCGACAACGGTCAGACCCTGGTGACCAAGCATTGTATTGAGTCCCTCTGTATAGGCTTCGCAGATACCCTTGTGCAGCATCTTCGCGGGCTCGATCGCCGCGATCTCCGTTGCCAGCAGCGATAGAAAATTATTTAGCGCCGGACTCTTCACGCCCAGCAGGACACCCGGATTGGTGCAGAACTGACCCATGCCCAGTGTGATGGAGCCGGCATAGGTCTTCGCCAGCGCCGCCGCATTCTTTTCCAACGTATCCGGAAATAAGACGACGGGATTGATGCTGCTCATCTCGGCGTGCACAGGGATCGGCTGTTCCCTCCGCTGCGCCGCCTCCAACAGGGCCTTGCCGCCGGAGAAGCTACCCGTAAATCCTACCGCCGTTGTATAGGGATGAACCACCAGCGCGATGCCGACGGTCCTGCCCGAACCCAGCAGGTGCTGAACGGTCATCGGAGGCATGCCCGTCGCCTCGATGGCCTTCTGAATGGCGCCGAAGACCAGCTCCGAGGTCTGCGCGTGCGCCGAATGCCCTTTGACCACTACCGTACTTCCTGCGGCCAGGGCGCTGACCGTATCCCCGCCCGCCGTAGAGAAGGCGAATGGGAAATTACTGGCGCCGAAGACCACGACGGGACCGACCGGGATCAGCATCTTGCGCGTATCGGGCTTGGGGGGCGTCCGGCCCGGATCCTCCGTGTCAATAGCCGCCTCGATCCAGCTGCCTTCCCGGATAAGAGCCGCGAACAGATTGGCCTGACCGATGGTCCGGTTGATCTCGCCGTTGAGTCTCGCTGCCGGAAGATGGGTCTCCTTACCCGCGACGGCGACCAGTTCTTCCCTGATCTTGTCCATCTCCTTCCCGATGGTCTCCAAAAAAAGCGCGCGGTCCTTTGCGGGGATCCGGCGGTATAGCTGGAAGGCAGAATGGGCATTCTCCATCGTCTTATTCACAAGGGCCTGGTCTTTATCGGCCGTGGACACGCCGGCGGCAACTGTAGTCGGTTCGGACATATTGTAATGATTTGAATTTAAATGTAAATTAGACAGGAATGACCTATTTCGATACACCAAATTTAACTTTTTTTAGTAAGGGACTATCCAAGTCGTTCATATCCATAATATCCGGCAAAAAATGCAAGGACGGCTGCTCCCAACAGACACCCGCTCATTGCCGCCAGAGCGATGCCGGCAACAGCAAGGGCCCCGGAAATGTTACAGACAGGAAATGCCAAAATGTTTTGGCATTTTCATTGCGGCAGGATTTGTAGATCCAAACAAAAATTCAACCTCATATGGCAAAGCAATTGTTCTTCAATACCGAAGCCAGGAACAAGATCAAAAAAGGCGTTGACATCCTGGCCAACGCCGTCAGGGTCACCCTGGGCCCCAAGGGCCGCAACGTGGTGCTGGAAAAGAAGTTCGGCCCCTCGGCCATCACAAAGGACGGGGTCAGCGTGGCGAAGGAGATCGAGCTCGAAGATCCCATCGAGAATATGGGCGCGCAGATGCTCAAGGAGGTCGCCTCAAAGACGGCGGATATAGCTGGCGACGGAACCACCACCGCCACCGTGCTCGCCCAGTCTATCATCGGCGAAGGCATGAAGAATGTCGCTGCCGGCGCCAACCCCATGGACCTAAAAAAGGGTGTCGACAAGGCGGCGGCTGCAGTCATCGCGAGTCTCCGGCAGCAATCCCGCACGATCGGCAACGACAGCGGGCAGATCAGCCAGGTTGCCACCGTGTCCGCTAACAACGACGAGACCATCGGAAAGCTGATCGCAGAAGCTTTCAGCAAGGTAGGAAAAGAAGGCGTGATCACCGTCGAAGAGGCGAAAGGAACCGACACGACCGTCGACGTCGTCGAAGGGATGCAGTTCGACCGTGGCTACATATCTCCGTACTTCGTGACAGACACCGAAAAGATGCAGGCCGTGCTCGACAGCCCGTATATTCTTATCTATGACAAAAAGATATCCGTGATGAAGGATATCCTGCCGCTGCTGGAGAAAGCCGCGCAGAGCGGGCGGCCATTGCTGATCATCGCCGAAGACCTCGACGGGGAAGCGCTGGCTACCCTCGTCGTCAACCGGCTGAGAGGCACACTAAAAGTAGCAGCAGTAAAGGCCCCCGGCTTCGGCGACCGGAGAAAAGAAATGCTGCAGGACATCGCTGTACTGACCGGCGGCACGGCCGTCAGCGAAGAGCAGGGCTATACCCTCGAAAATGCCGACCTCAGCTATCTTGGTACGGCGGATACTGTCACCATCGACAAAGACAATACGATCATCGTCGGCGGCAGGGGCAAGAAGGAGGACATTACCGCTCGTGTCGGCCAGATCAAGGGACAGGTGGCGAATACGACTTCCGACTATGACAGGGACAAGTTGCAGGAACGTCTCGCCAGGCTTAGCGGCGGGGTAGCCGTCCTTTATGTCGGCGCCGCCACAGAAATGGAAATGAAAGAAAAGAAGGACCGCGTGGAAGACGCGTTGCACGCCACCCGGGCGGCCATCGAAGAAGGCATCATCCCGGGCGGGGGCGTGGCGTATATCCGCGCCATCGCTTCACTGAATGACCTGAAGGGCGATAATCCGGACGAAACGACCGGTATCGCCATCGTCCAGCGCGCGATCGAAGAGCCGTTGCGTCAGATCGTCAACAACAGCGGACTCGAAGGCAGCATCGTTGTGCAGAAGGTAAGAGAGGGAAAAGACGACTTCGGCTTCAACGCCCGGACGGAAGTCTACGAGCCCTTGCTGGCGGCCGGCGTCATCGATCCTACCAAGGTCGCCCGCATCGCGCTGGAGAACGCGGCGTCCATTGCCGGCATGCTGCTGACGACCGAATGCGTCGTCGCCGACAAGCCCAAGAACGACGAAGCTCCGCCGCCTGCCGGAGCACCGGGAATGGATTATTAGGCAATATAGCCAAAGGCTAGAGGCTTTTCATCAGCCGCAGCGCCCCTTCGGCCAGCAGTGGCGAACCGTAGCGTATACAGTTCTCGTCAAAGGTTACTTTAGGATGGTGCAGCCAGTAGGCATCGTTCTCTTTTGTCTTTGCGCCAAGGAAATAGAACTGAGCCGGAATGGCCCGCGAATAGAAGGAGAAGTCTTCGCCAACGAGATAAGCCTGGCCTTCGACGATATTCTGTATACCGAACAGTCGCTCCTGCACCGGCGCAAGGAGATCGTGTATTCGTCCATCGTTGAGCAGAGCGGGATAGTAGGCGCTGAAATCGAGGTCGATCCTGCATTTATGCTTTTGCTCCAGCTGGGACAGCAGGATGCGCAGCCGGGCTACGATATCATTGTAGTCGTCGTTCTTCACTGCGCGCAGCGAACCCTGCAGGAGCATCGACGATGGAATGACATTAAAGCTGGCCCTTGCCAGGGTCTCTACGTGCGTGATGGCCAGGACCGCGGTCGGGGGATCGGGTTGAGGACCCACCAGCGCGTGAGCGGCAGGGATAAGGGCGCCTGCTACGGCGACGGGATCTATGACATGCCTCATCGCCCCGGGATGTCCGCCCTTTCCTTCGATACGAATGGAAAAATTGCCTACGCTGGCCAGCGCCTCTCCGACTTTATATTCGAGCTGCCCTGTAGGCAGGAGGGGATTGACATGCAGACCCAGCACCGCGTCCGCGCCCGCCAGCCTGCCGCTTTCCATGATCAGCTGTCCGCCCGATTTCCCCTTTTCAGGGCTACGGAGCGGACTCTCTTCGGCGGGCTGGAAGACGAATTTGACCGTTCCCTCGAACTCCCTGTCTCTCAGCAGCCTCGCCGCCCCCAGGAGCATGGTGACGTGCAGGTCATGCCCGCAGGCGTGCATCACGCCCTCCGTCAGAGAGGGAAAGGATACGCCCGAATCTTCGACCACCGGAAGGGCGTCCATATCGGCGCGAAGCACGACCGTCGGACCCCCGCCTTTTTCCAGCGTTCCGATAAGCCCGGTCGACGCTACAGATTCGACGGATACCCCCAGCTCCCTGAGTTCGGTTTCCACAAAGGCACAGGTCCGGTGTTCGCTAAAACTGAGTTCAGGGTACTGGTGTAGCTGACGCCGTATCGAGACCAGCCGGTCGAATAATTGTTCTTCCATAAGCTAAAAATACGGAAAAGAAAGCCCCCTGTTGACACAAGGGGCCGATAAATGACCTGTGATTTATCCCTGAATTACCCGTTACATAAGCTGTAAACAAACTAACGGGTACAAAACAAAGGAATATAACAAGACCAAATAATATGGATTACCCGGCGGCGCCAACCCGCAGCTCAACGGCAGGGTCCGTCGATTAAATGGCCGGGGCAGGACATTTATAAGGCTTCTTGCGACAGGTTTCCCCTATCTTTACATCCTTCTTCACCCTATCGATGACGCTGGCATAGGTCCTGTTAAAAGCTGTGGTACGACACTCTATTCTATCAGCAAAACAGCATTACCTATGATCTCAGCTCTATCCTTCAGGCGCATACGGCTTGGCGTTACCTTTTTCTTCTTTCTCGCATTTTTTAACAGTCGCGCGCAGGCGCCGGCCATTACCGTCAAAGCGGGTCTGCCGGCCAGATACGACCTGTCCTCGGGCGCGGCTTCGCCGGCTGTTCCCGGAAGTTCAGTGCAGCAGATCGTACACGGCAACGGAATTTATCTGGCCGGGACGATCAATCCTCCGACGCTTTTCCGTTCGGCCGACGGCAATGAATGGTCGCGCGTCTTTACCGGGCCAAACCTGCTCGGGAAGGACACGGTTCTTAACGCCGGACAGCGCCCCGTGCTGGCCTTCGGTGGCGGCCGTTTCGTGCTGGCTGCTGACAGCGGACAGCTGTTCTCTTCTCCGGACGGCCTCAACTGGACATCCATCAACCTGGGCACACGAGTCAATTTCCATGACGTGGAGTATTTCAACGGCGTTTTCAACCTGGTGGGTGACAGCCTTAGTTACTACACGTCGACGGACGGCGTCAGCTGGACGCGGGTGAATACCAATATCGGCAGCCCGGGCGACTACTACGACCTGGTCCTTTCGGGCAACGGCTACCTGGTGCTGGACGTCATCCATATCGATACTTTCCCTGTGCAGATCGCATGCAGGAGCACGACGGGGCCACAGGGCCCATGGACCGCCGATACGCTGAGGGGCGCCGCAAGCGGAAGTATCCGGTTCCTGAACGGACATTTCTATAAGGTCAATGGTCCGACTATGGTATCGACGGACGCGCACAGCTGGACCACACTCATGCTCCGGGGCAGTACCATCAGCACCTTCGACGCTTTTGCCGATAGCAGCAAGGTGTACCTGCTGACGACCTTTAACCAAACTGACGCTCCGCCAGGCATTATTCTTCCCACCCCGGACAACGGCGCGACCTTTGGGGATTCGGTCTTTGTTACCATCGTGGGTGAACACGGGGCGTTTATTAATCATAACTATTTTGTGTACGGTACCTCGGGTATCAGCGGTTCGCAGGACGGAATACACTACCATATGCTGGGTAGCACCGGCTCAAAGGCCGCAGCGGGTGACTCCAACTATGTAAAGATCGGCGCCAACCCGGATGGCAGCTATATGTACAGTTCCCGCGACTTTGTCAGCTGGACGCCACACGATTCGCTAAAGAACGGCCTGCCCGGTATTCTCTTTGACGGAACCCGGTACCTCGCCGAGGGCCCTACCGTCTATTCTTCGCCTGATGGTGGGCACTGGTCGGTGAAAGGCACCAATTGGAGATATATGGATCATTTTGCCTTTGGCGGCGGAGTTTTTGTCGGTTATAGTTCACAACGCTCGGACAGTCTCTGGTATTCTACCGATGGCGTCATCTGGCAGCCGGCGATACTGCCGGACCTGTCCCAGCCAAGGGCGCCGGATATTAATCTCGGGCAGTTCACAAAGATCCGGTATGCCAACGGGCGTTTTATACTCCTGACCGCACACGGCGACGGAGACAGGGCGAACATGCTGGTCTCCTCCGACGGTATACATTTCGGCTTTGGGTTTCCAAATGGCATTGGCAGCAGATATCTGGCGCCCCGGGGCTTCAATGACATCGTATACGATCCCGACGGCGCAAAATATTATCTGATCGGTACGGGAACCTATCCGGATGGCACCGAGCGGTTCTTCTCTCTCGGTTTTTCCAGCCTTGATTCTTTCGCGATCTTCGACACCGCGAATACTATCCGGGGGCTGCCCGACGGGACGATACTGTCCCTCTCCGGCGAAGCCAGCTTCAGCTATAGCCATGGCCATTTTGTCGGCGCGGCCGACGACTTCACCCACAGATCCGGCGGCAACTTCTACAATAGCTATCTGCTTTGGTCGACGGATGGCCTCAATTGGGATAGTCATTCCATCGGCGGGTCCACGCAGCTGATCAGCAACCTGGCTTCCGGCGACGTGTTCCGGATGGAAGGGACCGCCAACTACGAGCTGATGGCAGATTTCTCTCCGGTCGGACCGCCGCCACCGTCCCTGGTGATGGACTTCGACGCACGCGCCTTCCAGAACAGCAAAGTACTGCTCAGCTGGAGGATAAGCGCGGCGCGGGATGTCCGCCGGTTCGTCATCCAGCGTAGCACCGGGACGGCCGGCTGGGACAGCATCGGCGTGGTTGCGGCGCAGAGAGGCATCAGATACCGTTACGTTGACAATTCTCCTCTGCCGGGCGACGATGCTTACCGGCTCGCTATTACCGACAGCAACGGCTCGATGCAATACAGCCCGGTACGGCACGTCCACCTGGGGCCAGCGGTCACGGTATACCCCAATCCGGTCCGCGACGTACTGACCATCAACGCCGGCACGCCCGGTCACCGCAGCTATGTTCTTACCAACGGATTTGGCAGGGTAGTCCGGAGAACGGACTCCGACGCTGCCACGTTGAGCCTGTTCATGGGCAACCTGCCTCCCGGGATCTATACGCTGTTTGTCCTCGAGCAGGGCAGCTATCCCGGTCAGCTGCAAATAATACACTATTAACCGGACGGAGTCCGGTTCGCGCACGAGGCCCTGCGGCCGAAGTGCGCAGATCAATATGGTTTGGGACAAAAAATTATTTTCAACTAAAATCTTTTGTCCCACATATAAGTAGGCCTCTGGTACAAAGTTTGCCGGTCGTTTGCCATGCTAAAACCCATATCCGCCATTGCCCTCACGGCGATCATTATGTTCTCTTCCTGTCGATCCGGGAGTAAAGAGCCCGCTGCTACCCCTGACAGCCCAGCCGCCAAACGACCGGCACTAACTATGTTCAAACGCAACCCCGAAAGGCGGGACCACGTCAAAAAAGACCCGGTAGCCGAATACCGCGTCCGGACCGACGACCCACTGAATGAAATGTATTTCTCCGTCCGTATCTTCGAGACACCGATCACCATGAAATACCTCGCAAAGGTCGAATTCGAAGGCATCACGGGTGAAGACACCATCAAGCTTCCCGATATGGGGACGCCTCCTCATCCGGTACTGCAGAAAGGCCCGGAAAAATATTCCTGTATCGTCGGCCTCCTGGACAATAACAAGGCCTTCCGCGAGCTGAAAAAGGTCTATGTCACCGAAAAAGGGCACGAGCTGAAGATCACAACGCTGAAGCACTATATTGTGACGGAAGACTACCGCCTGGTTGGTCAGTAAAGATCCAATGAAAGTACAAACGCTTGTTCCGCCGCCGCCGATCGCCGGGATCGTGAGCCATATCGTGATCCTCGAGAACAACAGCCTTTTTTTCGAGGCCGTCCTGCCGTTGATCGCCAACGGCTATCCGAGCATCACCTTTCAGCTGACGGACCCCGCGCGCATACTCACCGGCGATAAGAAAAGCTTTCCCCTGGTGCTCTATGGACAGAACACCGGACCCATCCAGCTGCATACGGCAGGAGAGATCACCGTGATCGCCTATTTCCTCTATCCATGGCTGCTGCCTTCTCTTTTCGGCTATACAGCCACCGAGCTGACCGACCAGGGCATCGACCTGAGCCTCTATGGGCCCGCAAGGGATGCCGACCTCAAAGAACAGTTGCTCAACAGCCCTTCCCTGGAGCAGCGGCTGCAGCTGATGAACGACTATATCCTGCAGCTTTCCCGGAGCCGGAAGATCGTCGTCGACGAGCGGCTGCCTTATGCGATCAGGAAAATACGGCATAACAAAGGCGCTATTCAGCTTGGCGATCTGCAAAAAGAATTGTTCGTGACCGAACGGACCTTACAACGGCTCTTCGGTCAGGGCATCGGCGTAACGCCAAAACTCTACAGCAGGATATGCCAGTTCCACGCGGCGCTAAACCAGCTCAGCCACAACCGCTTTACCGATATGATAAAAGTCGCCTTTGACAACGGCTTTGCCGACCAGAGTCACCTGATCCGGGCGTTTAAGGACTTTACTAACCTCTCTCCGCTGGAGTACCGAAGAAAGGCAGAGGAATTTCCCGCCTGATGCCAGCCCGCGGGACCGGTGACTCCACCGACTGCTTTTGTCGGGTTTCTTCTATTTTTTGGCCGGCGGCTGCTATTATTTTGTGGTTATAAAAAACGATAACTATGCGACAACTAGTAGTCTCCGAATGGATCACGCTCGACGGCGTCTTCGACGCAGGATCCATGGCCCAATGGTTTATGCCTTATGACAGCGTTTCACGGCAGGAGCTCATCCGCGACGGCATCCTCTCCTGTGACGCGATCCTGTTTGGACGCAGGACCTACGAAATGCTCGCACCATACTGGTCGCGGATGAAAAACAACGAAATGGGTATTTCTGACAAGCTCAACAGCGTACCAAAATACGTCGTCTCTAACACGCTGAAGAAGGCGGACTGGGAGAATACAACCATCATCTCCGGCAATGTCATGGAAGAGATCACCCGGCTAAAACAGCAGCCCGGGCGCGAGATTCAGATCGAAGGCAGCGCCGGACTCGTCGGCCATCTGCAGGAGGCAGGACTCATAGATGAATACCGGCTTATCGTTCACCCGGTCATCATGGGCAGTGGACAACGTCTTTTTCAGGAGGGCAAACAGCCTATAGGACTACAGCTGGTGGAAACCCGGACGCTGGACAATGGTGTGATCGCGCTACGGTACCGGCGCGTGGTGGTGAAATAAGAAAAGCCCAGATAGACATCCGGGCCGTTGCTAATCCAATATCCTATTAAAGCCTGATACTATAACTTTTGCAAATGCCAGACCAATGATGGCAAAGAAAACCGCATTGGTGGAAAACTTTTTAGGAAGGCTGACTTGTTCATAAAATCTGCTAATTATCTGTGAAATTATTTTCTAATATTATTTTCGAACCGATTAAATTGAGAATTGTAGAAGAGATGTGCATAAAAGTGCTGTAAACTTTCCACACTATCTTTGATGGCATGCTCAATTATTCGATCACCGGCAGTTACACGGACCTGTATGAGATAACCATGGGAGAGGTCTATTTCAAAGAACGTCGGCAGGACCTGCCTGCGGCCTTTGAGTATTTCTTTCGCAAGCTGCCATTCGGCGGCGGATGTGTACTCTTCGCCGGTTTGCACGAGTTCTTGGGGGTTTTGGAAGACCTGCATTTTACGACGGATGATATCGCTTATCTCCGCGACCAGGGGTTCGACCAGGCTTATCTCGGCTTTCTTGAGGGGTTCCGTTTCAGGGGTGACGTCTATTCCGTTGCGGAAGGAGAGGTGATCTTTCCGGGTTGCCCCGTGCTGCGGGTGGAGGGTACGCTCTTCGAAACCCAGCTGGTCGAGACCGTTCTGCTCAATCTGATCAATTTCCAGTCGCTCATCGCCACCAAGGCCTCGCGGGTGCGGCAGGTCGCGGGCGACAGGGTACTCAGCGATTTCGGTCTTCGCCGGGCGCAGGGCGCCGGCGCCATGGCTGCTTCGAGGGCTGCCGTCATCGGCGGGTTCAACAGCACCAGCAATGTTGCTGCGGCGAAAAAGTATGATATACCAGCTTCGGGAACGATGGCGCATTCCTTTATTGAGAGCTACGGGTCCGAGCTGGAGGCCTTTCGCGCCTATGCGCGTTCGCAGCCCTCCGATTGTATCTTCCTCGTCGACACCTACGATACCCTTGGCAGCGGGGTCCCCAATGCCATCACGGTAGCTAAGGAAATGGAGGCGCAGGGGGCAAAGGCTATCGGTGTCCGGCTGGACAGCGGCGACCTGGCCTGGCTCTCGGGTAGTGTACGACGGATGATGGACGAAGCCGGCCTCGGGTATATGAAGATCGTCGTCTCCAACCAGCTGGATGAATGGCTGGTCCGGAGTCTGCTTGACCAGGACGCGCCGATCGATGTCTTTGGCGTAGGCACGAGGCTGGTGACGGGCCATCCCGACGATCTACCATCCCTTCGATCCGCACAAGTCGACGGCGATCGACCAATGGAAAAAGCAGCCGCTGGTGCAGAAGGTCATGGAGGGCGGCAGGCGCCTGCAGCCCGAACCTTTACTCCCGGAGATAGCCGCCTACGGCCGTGAAAGGCTCGCGCTGCTGCCGGCAGAGTACCGGCGTTTTGAGAATCCGCATACGTACAAGGTCGGGGTCAGCAGTGCGCTGCTGCAGCTGAGGGACGAGCTCAGGGAGAAATGGAAATGAACCGCTTGCACCGCAAGATCATACATATCGACATGGACGCATTTTACGCGTCTATCGAACAACGGGACAACCCTGAGTATCGGGGAAAACCCATTGTCGTCGGCGGTTCGCCGGAGGGGCGGGGCGGGGTAGTAGCCACGGCAAGCTATGAAGCGCGGAAATCTGGGATCAGGAGCGCGATGCCGTCGAAAAAGGCGCTGCAGCTATGTCCGCAGGTGATCTTTATTGTCCCGAGATTTGACGTTTACAAACTCGTTTCCGGCCAGATCAGGGAGATCTTTTCGCGATATACCGACCTCATTGAACCGCTTTCGCTCGACGAGGCCTTTCTTGACGTTACCGAGGACAAGCAGGGCATCGGATCGGCGATCGATATTGCAACGGCGATAAGATCGGCCATCCGGACCGAGCTTCATCTGACGGCATCGGCCGGCATATCGATCAATAAGTTCCTCGCCAAGATCGCGAGCGACATGAACAAGCCGGACGGGCAGACCTTTATCGGCCCCTCCCGTGCAGAGTCCTTTATGGAAGCGCTGCCCGTCGAAAGATTCTTCGGCGTCGGAAAGGTCACGGCGGAAAAGATGAGAAGACTGGGATTGTTTACGGGCGCCGACCTGAAGAAAAAAGAAGAGGCCGAGCTGGTCCGCCACTTCGGTAAAACGGGACATTTCTACTACAGGATCGTCCGCGGCATCGACGACCGGCCGGTGCAGCCCGACCGGGAGACAAAGTCCCTCGCGGCGGAAGACACATTCCCCCTCGACCTCACGACCCTTGAAGAAATGACGCCCCAACTCGAAAAGCTCGCCGGCACGGTGACGAACCGCCTGCTCCGCAATCAGCTGAAAGGCCGGACCATTACATTAAAGATCAAATACGCAGACTTCCGCCAGATCACGCGGAGCCGGTCGCTGTCTTCGCCGACAGACGACAGGCAGACAATCCTGCAGGCGGCGATCGAACTGTTGTCGGCTTCGGGGCTCGAAAATAAAACGATCCGGCTGCTGGGAATTACAGTTAGCAATTTTGACGGCGGCGATGGTCATCGGCTGAACTCCACGGGAGTCGATGGTGGTCAGCTGAAGTTGTTTTGATTAAAATACCCCTAAGCGTTCCCTGCGCTGATATAATTCGCCACCGCGCTAGCGTTGGGAAGATTCAGGCGTTTCAGGATATCGCTCCTGTGGCGCTCGACCGTTTTCACGGCAATGGCCAGCTCGCCCGCGATCTGCTTGGACGTCATGCCCAGCGCAACCAGCCTCGCCACCTCCGCCTGCCGGCCCGAGAGCTGGCGCGACAACGGCTTCTCGTCAGGAGAGGGCGCGAGCGCAGAGATATCCATGAGAAAGGGCATATTCGAGAAGAACGAACACCCGATGGCTACTCTCCACGCCGCTGCCGCCAGCTCGGCAGCAGAACAGTCCTTCGAGAGGATGGCATTGACGCCATAGCCAACCGCCCGTGCCAGTATCTCCGTGGCGGTGGCGCCGGCCAGGATCAGCACCCGGGAAAGACGGCACAGTTCCCGTAGCAGAATGTCGGGATCATGGCCTACGGGCTCCAGGTCGAACAGGACGATGTCAGGATGGAGCTCACGCACCATCTTGGGTAAGAAGGGGCTGCAATAGGATTCGCTGAGAATGGTAAACTCAGACTGAACGGTCATGACCACTTTTAGCCCTTCGCGCAACAGGGCATGATCGCTCACAAGGACTAGCGTCGGCTTCTTCATGTGGTAGTAATTGGTAGCATTACGATAAATGATGATATCCCGGCGGCTGCCGGCTGCTACAAATCAGAGACAGGGTCAATAAATAAAAAGTATATGTGCGAAGGTTGGAACACGAATCTAGTAATTTTTTTCAATTCATAACACCCTGAGACGCTTTTTTCTTGCTCCGCCGCCACTGGTGATCGGTTGAATAACCTGGGGATTATGCAAAAAGAGATGTCCTGCGGGGACATCTCTCCTATTATAGAACGGCAGTCAACCTTGCTTATCGATAAGTATCTTTGTCGGTAATGGTTGCCGGAAACCACTCGATTCAGCGTAAATCCTGCTGGGTCAAAATTTCCTCCAATTTTTTTCCCAATTCCTTCCCATGGAGGTCTTTGGCGATGATCTTACCGTTGGGGTCGAGCAGCAGATTGGTAGGAATAGAATTGATATCATACAGCTTGGCCACGGCATTATTCCAGTACTGCAGATCGGACACATGCGTCCATTCGAGATGATCGTCATGGATGGCTTTGAGCCATTTTTCCTTTCCGGTGGGCTGGTCGAGGGAGACGCTGAGGACGGTGAAATTTTTGTCTTTGTATTTCTTCCAGGCGGCAACCACGTTGGGATTTTCTTGCCGGCAGGGGACACACCAGCTGGCCCAGAAGTCGACCAGCACGTATTTGCCACGAAAGTCTTTTAGCGATACGGGATGTCCGAGTGTATCCTTCTGGGTGAAGTCGATAGCCGTCTTGCCGATTCCGGTAAGATTGTTGACCCGGACGCTGTTGGCGACCCTTTTTGCCGGCGCATTCTCTTTGGCAGCCGGGGACAGCTGGGCCAGAATAGCAGATTTTTCATCCGGGTCGATCCGGCCGAGATAATAAGAAAGTAAAAAGGCGCTGATGGGAGACGCAGGATGTTGTTTGATCCACTGCCTGGTGAGGGCCCTTTGTATGGAGTCCATCCGCCTGCCTTCAGGTTCCAGTGCGGCTAATCCGGCGCTGTCATTTTTTTCGTAAAGCTCCCGGGTCTTTTTGTATAGTTCCTGCCTTCCTTTTAACAGGGGGTGGTTGTTTATGAAATTTTTATAGGCTTCATGATCTCGAATGGACGGTGTGCCTGACAACCTGGCGTCTTTGAAAACGGGGCCAGCGCCTTTCATCTCTACATTCCCTTTGTCCAGGTAAATGAGCATCGTATAGTTGGCAATATATTTCCTGCCCAGATTCAGAATATAGCCATCTCCTTCTCCGTCGGGGATATATGTGGTGATCGTAAAGCCGCCGGCAGTGGTTTGCGCGGAGTCTGTCTGGACGCTGTTGGTCAGGGCATTCAGATAAACCCATTGGCCGGCCTCGAGGCCCGTGATAGTGGCATGGATGGAAACCTTGTGCTGTGCTGTTGCCAGGAGAGTACAGAAAGATAGGAGTATAAATGTTGTCAACTTCTTCGTGTGCATAGCTATCAGTGATTTAATAATTGGGATTTTGTTTCAATTTGCTATTCGTTATTACTTCGTTCTGGGGTATGGGAAGGATCAGCAGATCCTTTGTTCCGATCGAGGGGATGAGGGTCTGTAAGGTGGCAAAGGGAAGGCGGCGAACGGCATACCAGTCCTGACCAGCCTCACCGACAAAGTTGCGCATTTCTTCTTTTACGATCTGCAATTGCAGACCTGCTGCCGTAGTTTGCGCTTCGACAGCAGAAAAATCGGATATGCCTGCATGTGACAATACAGTCTTCAGGAGCGCCTTCGCTTGTGACAGGCTGCCTCCTGATAAGGTGAGGGCTTCTGCTTCGAGCAGATAGGCTTCTGTAAGCCGTAGGGCGTACGAGTTCTCGGTGACAGATGCCGGGGCGATCGAAGTGCGCGATCCGGGATAATATTTCGTTAGTTCCAGATTGGTGCCATAGGCGGCAACAACGGAATCAAATATCCAACTGCTGCGGGGGTCTCCCGCAAACAGGCTGACCATAGAGTCGCTGGGCGCATACTGCGTATAATTCTGCAATTGGGAGTATTTGAAAACCTGCACCGGGTAAGGCTGGACTCCGAGGATCACCTCCTTGCTGGTCAGGCCTTTTACCAGGAAAAGGTCTTTCAGATTGGGTTCAAGGGAAAAAGGGCCGTTGGTGATAATGTCGTTCGTCAGGCTGATGACTTGCGCGTAGTCGCCGGATCCGCCCCGGTTGATCAGGACCCGGGCCTTCAGCAGCTTGGCCGCCCAGCTATTGGCATAGGCTATCTGCGTATTGGCGCCGGGGAGGCTGGAGATCGCTACGTCGAGGTCTGCAAGAATCGAATCGTAGCTTTCTTTTACCCCCACCCGGGACTGGCTGATAGTAGCAGGGGCCACGAACTCAGTCCGTAAAATGATGCCGTAGGCGCTGGTGGTATCATAATATTGTCCATAGCACAGCAGCATC
>JAFDYE010000083.1 GCA_018267585.1 Bacteroidota bacterium | reverse complement strand
TATCGGGCAGATATACATCCAGCAACAAGACATCAGCCTGCAGACCCGGCACCATTGTAAGGAGTTCTTTACCCGATGTAGCAGTACCGACGACTTCTATACCTTCCTGTTTGCCTAATAGCAAAGAAAGCCCTTCCAGGTAGATCTCATGATCATCGGTAATAAAAACTCGAATCATGTTAGTTTAGTAGATTCCGTAAGTATTTCAACTACAAAGCAAGTTAAAACTATTTATGATATGAGTGAATAAAAAGGCCTCTAAATGGAGGCCTTTTCCCAAAATGAGTGACTTTTAGAGCTTTTTTCCGGCTTTAATTAAGATTTTCAATAATACCAGCTATTCCCTGTCCCCCGCCCACACAAGCGGTGACTATTCCATATTTTTTGTTCAATCTTTTCATATCATTCACCAGCTGAATGGTCAGCTTGCACCCGGTACAGCCCAAAGGATGACCGAGGGCAATGGCCCCTCCATTGATATTGACGATATCCTGATCGATCTCCAGCTTCCGGATGACAGCCAGTGCCTGCGAAGCAAAGGCCTCATTCAGCTCGACCAGATCGATCTGACCCAGGTTCATCCCCGCCTGACGCAGCACCTTCGGAACAGCCTCCACAGGACCGATGCCCATTATCCGCGGATGTACACCCGCACTGGCGCAGGCCACAAGGCGTGCAAGGGGCTTCAATCCCAGCTCATTCATCATCCGCTCGCCCATCACGACTACAAACGCCGCCCCGTCGCTGGTTTGCGACGAATTGCCCGCCGTGATGCAACCGCCCGCCGCAAATGCCGGCTTCAGCCTCGCCAGCGCATCGAGCGATGTATCAGCCCTGGGTCCTTCGTCGGTATCGACCGTGAAGCTCCTTTTCTGACGCCGGCCTTTTTCGTCAACATATACTTCTTCAACTTTCAGCGGCAGAATGCCGGACTTGAAATACCCATTCTCTATAGCCCTGATCGCCTTCTGATGCGACCGGAAGGAGAACTGATCCTGGTCTTCACGACTGACGCCGAATTCCTTGGCAACGGCCTCGGCAGTAAGCCCCATGTTCAGATAATAGTCGGGCTCCTCAGACGCAATAGAGTAGGCGGGTACCGTTTTCCAGCCGGCCTGGGGAACCATGGTCATGCTTTCCGTCCCCCCGGCAATGATACAGTCCGCCATACCCGTCCGGATCTTGGCCGTAGCCATCGCAATCGTCTCCAGTCCGCTCGCGCAGTATCGGTTGACAGTCACCCCGGGAGCATGGATGCCAACGGCGCGGGCCGCAATGATCCGCCCCACCTGCAGCCCCTGCTCAGCCTCAGGGACCGCATTTCCTACAATGACGTCATCCACCCGCAGCGGGTCCAGCTGGGGTACGGACGCCAGCAGTCCGCGGATGACGTCGATCGCCATATCATCCGGACGATAAAAACGAAGTTTCCCTCTCTTGGACTTTCCGACCGCCGTGCGATAGCCGGCCACAATATATGCTTCCTGCATAGCTGATTTTTTTAGTTGTTTATGCAACTTTCGTCCCTAAAGTTACGGGTTTTAAGTCGTATCTTCTACTGTTTTTGGACAGCATCTTTCTTTTGAAGTGTATCTTCGCGGCCATGTACAAGATCCTGCGAACAGTCCTGTTCTTCTTCCCTCCTGAGGGAGTACACCATTTTTCAATGAAGATGCTAAAGCTTCTGTGCAGCGTTGGCCTTTTCAGAAAGCTGGTGGAGTGGGGCTGCCGGCCCGATACGCCCGATTCCGTGCAAAAAGAAGCTTTTGGCCTGAGCTTTCGCAATCCGGTCGGCCTTGGAGCCGGCTTCGACAAGAACGCCCTCTACCTCCGCGAGCTGAAAGCCCTGGGCTTCGGCTTTGTCGAGATCGGCACCGTCACACCCAGACCCCAGGCAGGCAACGATCGGCCTCGTCTATTCCGCCTGGCGCCGGACCAGGCGCTGATCAACCGGATGGGCTTTAACAACGACGGCGTAGCCGTTATAGCCGAACGGCTGAAAGCCTGGCGCGCATCAGAAGCCCACCGGAATACCCTCCGCCAGCGCCCCGGCC
>JAFDYE010000839.1 GCA_018267585.1 Bacteroidota bacterium | reverse complement strand
TAGTTGACGGTGCTGTGGTGGGGTTAGAGGTCCTTTTTTGTCGAGGAGGGAGAATATCCGGCTGTTGTCGCGGTGGCTGGTCTGGTCGATGACTGAGGCGAAATCTTCGGGATGGGGATGTCTGAACGCCCATTTGCGGAAGTATTCATGCATGCAGCTGTCGAAGGTGGCTGTGCCCAGCGTGTCGGCGAGCAAACCGAGCCAGTAGCCGGTCTTGGCGTAGGCCGTAAGATAGTAGTTGGTCTCGGAGAAGTCTTCTGAGGTCGTGGAGATGGGCTGGTCGCTGTGCTCTGCGTAGGCGACGTCGAGGCCCCATTTTTCGTCGTCAGACGGCAGTTTGTTCTGTAGCCAGCTGCCGGGCTTTTCGGGCCGGTACCTGGCTGCTGCGTAGCGCGTGTCGTAGTAGGTGTTGATGCCTTCGTCCATCCAGGCATAGCGGCGTTCGTTGGAGGCGAGGATGCCATAGAACCAGTTGTGGCCGACCTCGTGTTCGATGGTCATGTCGAGGGACCGGGGGCTGGCGTCGGGTGTGTTGATGGCTGTGATGGTCGGGTATTCCATGCCGCCTGTTGAGCCCGCTTTGGTCTGGACGGCCGTGACGACGTTGTAGGGATATTCGCCGATGAGAGCGCTCCGGAATCTTACGGCGTCCTTTATGTAACGGATGGCCTTGTTCCAGGATTTGTTTGCGGACGGGGTATAGTAGGCATAGACCTGTATCGTCCGGCCCGAGGGCAGGGTCAGGGTATCGTGGTCGGTTGTAAAGCGACGGTCGGCGAACCAGGCGAAGTCGTGGATATTATTCTGTTGGTAGTGGAGGGTTTTGGTAGCGACAAGGGCGGGCGGATCCGGTAGGGGTCTTTGAACGGGTTTGGTATGCGCTGCGGGTTTGGTGTGTGCGGTGGGTTTGGTCTTGTGATGGACGGGTTTGGAGGCAGCCGGGTTGTGTACGGTTGTTGCCTGGGGATATGCGATTTCCTGCAGGGTCAGGGAGTCCCGGAGTTCGCCGGTAGCGGCGATCGTATATGACCGGGGCGCCGTGATGCGGACGTCGTAGGAACCAAATTCGCTGTAGAACTCTCCCTGGTCGAGATAGGGTATGGGGTGCCATCCGTATTTGTCGTATACGGCGGGTTTGGGGTACCATTGGGTTATCTGGAACCCGGTATATGTCCTTCCGGTTTGCGGGTCGGTGTATGAAGTATAGCCGCCGCGGGAGAAGTTAAAGGGCAGCTGTACGTGGAAGGGGGTAGACAGGATAATCTGGCGTCCCGGTGGGAGCCGGATGGGGAGGATGATCTTTACGATGTCGATATACCGGGGATGGTCTTCCATCCGTGCTTCCTGGCCGTCGACGCGGAAGTCGAGGCGGTTGATATATCCTTTCTGCTGTTTTTCCGAGAAATAGAAGTCGGTGCGGCCGTTGGTGAGCAGTTGTTCGCTGAAGGCTGTGCGGTCATTCTTGAAGGCGTTTGGCCAGCAATGGATCCAGATGAAGGAGAGGGTATCGGGAGAGTTGTTGTGATAATTCATCTTTATGAAGCCGTCGAGGGTGCGTTCGGCGTCGTTGAGGGTGACGTCGATACTGTAGTCGACCTGCTGCTGCCAGTATTGTTGTGCGGAGGCGGTGATGCCGGCGGTGATTATAAGTAAGAGAAGTGTGAGCTGCTTCATTGTTTTATTTGCCTTGTCCCATGAAGATGATCCGCAGGGTATGCAACATGATCTTCAGATCGAGGCCGAGAGAAATATTTTCGATATACATCAGGTCATATTTCATTCGTTCGAGCATTTCTTCGGTATTCTCTGCATAGCCAAACTGGACCATTCCCCAGGATGTGAGCCCCGGTTTTACTTTTAAGAGGTAACGAAAATAGGGGGTGCGGAGGTATAGCTGATCGACATAATATTCCCGTTCGGGACGGGGGCCTACGAGGCTCATTTCGCCTTTCAGGATATTCCATAGCTGGGGGAGCTCGTCGATACGCCATTTGCGCATGGCCTTGCCCCAGGTGGTGATACGGGGGTCCTGGTGGGAAGAGAGTGCGGGGCCCTCTTTTTCGGCGTCGGGGTACATCGAGCGAAACTTATAGATCCAGAATTTTTTGCCTTTGTAGCCGATCCTTTCCTGTTGATAGATGATGGGACCTGCAGAGGAAAGGCGGACCCGAATGGCGGCGTACAGCATCAGGGGGGAAAGGGCGACCAGGCCAATGACGGAGATGGACACGTCGATCAGGCGTTTGAAGTTTAGCTGCCATTCGGGCATCAGTCCGGTGTGTATGTCTGAGAGGAGCGCTCCCATGACGTCGCTGGTCCTGACGGAGCCGGAGAGGATGTCGAGGGTGCTCGGGAGGGTTTTGATGCGGACGTCTTTGTTACTGAGCTTTTCGACGATCAGATCAAAGTCTTTTTTGGAGGACCGTTCGAGTGCTACGACGACCAGCTGGATGTCATGCCGGTCGATGGTCAATTCGATCTGGTCAGGGTTGCCCAGTTCGGGCAGGTAGCGGGCGATGCCGTTGTTCTGCTGGTCGGGGCTGCTGATATAGCCGGCGTAGTGGTAGCCTGACTGGCGGAGGCCTTCCCGGGATTCCTTGTAGACGCGGGTTGCGATGGAGTCGCTGCCGATGAGCAGCGCGTTGAAGGCGACCTTTCCTTTTATGATCTGGGCGCGGACGAAATTGAGGATGATAATGCGGCCGATCAGGGTCAGGAAGAAATGGCTAAAGAAAAAGATGAAGTAGGTCTGGTAGAAATAGTGATAGTCTTTTACCGGGTCGTTGATAACGATCGCAAAGAATACGGTGGTACAGCCGACAATAGAATAGATAAATGTATTGGTGGTCTCGCTGAGCCGGGATTTCTGATAGAGGTTGCGATAGGAGCCCATCAGGGTGTAGAGGGCGAGCCAGCCGAGGGGGATGGTGGCGGTCCCGAGCCAGAATCTTTGGGTAAGGATGAGTCTGTGGTCTACGAAAATCGTTTCCGAGAGGAGCATCCGCCGGCTGAAATGGAAGATAATAGAGGATGCGAGCGCTGTTGCATAGTCGCTAAGGATATACCACAGGATAGAGATGGTATGTAGCTTTCTCTGCATGCCCGAATCAGGTGTTGATCGTATTGTGTTTTATCTTTTGAAGAATCTGATGAGCTATGTCCATTGCCCGTAGTCCGTCAACTTCGGATACGCGGGTTGGGGTGTTGGACAGGATGGCGGTGCAGAAGGCTTCCAATTCCATTTTAATAGCGTTGACTTCGGGTACGGATGGATTGGAAAGCGCGATCGTCTTTTTTCCATTCGGGGTCTCTATGTCGAAAGCGAAAACGTCCAGGTCCTGGGGCGTTTTCAATTTTATGATCTCCGTCTTTTTATTAAGGAAATCGATGCCAATATAGGCATCTTTCTGGAATAGTCTCATTTTGCGCATTTTTTTCATCGATATGCGGCTGGAGGTCAGGTTGGCGACGCAGCCGTTGTTGAATTCGATGCGGACGCTTGCGATGTCGGGGGTGTCGGTCATAACGGCGACGCCGCTGGCGGAGATTGTTTTTACTTCGCTTTTGACGAGGCTGAGGATGATGTCGATGTCGTGGATCATGAGATCGAGGATGACGCTGACCTCGGTGCCTCTGGGGTTGAATTGTGCGAGGCGGTGGACTTCGATGAACATGGGATGGAGGGGAACGGACTGTACGGCGAGGTAGGCGGGGTTGAAGCGTTCTACGTGGCCGACCTGCAGCTTGACGTTGGATTCGCGGACGAGCTGCACGAGCTCGCGGGCCTCGTCCATGGTATTGGCGAGGGGCTTTTCGACGAATACGTGTTTACCCTTACGTATGGCTTTTTCACACAGGGTAAAGTGCAGCGGGGTCGGGGCAACGATATCGATGAGGTCGCAGGCTTCTATGAGGCGTTCGGGGTCGAGGAATCTGGCGATCTGATATTTATTGGTGACTTCCTGGGCGATGCTGTCGTTGGGGTCGTAGAATCCTACCAGTTCTGCTACTTTTATTTCTTTCCAGTTGTTGAGATGAAATTTTCCGAGGTGACCGACGCCGAAGATGCCAACTTTAAGCATTTATTAATTTTTATTCGGCCCCAAACCTACACTAAAAATCTGGAATAACGAGGGTTGTCTCTAGTGTGTATAGGATGTTCCGGCGATCCTCGGCCGGATACATTTTACAAAGTTGCGGAATGCAAATGGGATGTCCTGGCTCGGGAATATTTTGCTTTTGATGACCAGCCGGAATGTCATCAGGCATATGGGAAAAAAGAGCAGGAGCCCTTTTCTGTGCCCATGGTGGGGTTGAGGACGCCCCTGATCGCGGGGGAGATGACGGGGATCTTTGTCCAGTTAGCGTAGCGGACGTCTTCGTAGCGATAGTCGGGTTGTATTCTTTGGGTACCTGTCTGGAATAGCAGGTCCGGTTGTTCTGTACGTCTGCGAAGCTGGCGAGCCGGGCGAGTACCTGGGAGTAGCTGCCGCAGGCGCCCTGTGTCGTCATGAGATCAAATGCGGTTGAGTGGGTAGTGGCTTCAGGGCACCAATAAATTGTCCTATCGCTGGACGAGCGTTAAAAATATGGGTAAAATGGCATAAAATTATTTAATCATATAAGTCAGCTTTTCAGGGCCAACGCCGGTGGCCTTTACCGCTTTCCATTTAGACGGCAATCGGGTGGGCAGCTGGGTTATTCCGGAGGGGGTGATCTCGAGGCCGAGAAAGCCATTCAGGAGGGCCTGGAGCATGCCTCCTGCGCCGGTCGCGAAATAGGGGTTATTGCCCGTAGCCGTCTCGGCGATCACTCCAAAAGGGGGGCGGAGATTGGGCCTGTAGCCGCCTGTAAAGTCGGTCAGGGCTTTGTCAGGCATTCCCAGTCTGGCGTAGAGGATGGCAAAGATGGCGTGGGTCATTGCCGGTCCTTCTCCTACGCGCGGCTCGTAGTATTCGAGGTCTTTTTTTATCGCGGCCGGGGTTGTAATTTCTTTGAGGGGGTAGGCGAGGAGGTTGACGTCGGCCTGTTTGATGGATTCGCCGTTGTAGGCGGCGTGTTCGCGGGTGACGCCGTCGGGGAAGTGGAGGATCGGGATATTGTTCCTGACGTTGAGCCAATCGGGGTCGGGTGTGAGTCCGAGTGTGCGTGCTGCGTCGGTGGCGTATTGGAGGTTGGCGCGTGCGGCGGCGTTGGTATAGGCGTTGTTGTCTACGTTCTCGGCCCATTCGTCGGCGGCGACGACGTTGTTGATGTCATAGTGACCGGGGCCGTTGCGTTGGACGCGGCTGGTCCAGAAGTCGGCTGTCGCCCGGAGGAGGGGGTAGCCTTTTTCTTTGAGCCAGGTCTTGTCGCGGGTGACGCAGTAGTAGTTCCACGCTGCGATGCCAACGTCCGCGGTGATGTGGTGTTCGAAGGGACCGCTAAGGGCCCATACCGGTGTTTCTTCGTTGCCGCTGGCCGCGCTTTCCCAGGGGAACATGGCGCCTTTATAGCCGTGGCTGGAAGCGTTGCGGATGGCTGCCGGAAGGCGTTGGTAGCGGTATTCCATCAGGGAGGCGGCGATCTTTGGCTGGAGCAGCAGCAGGGCGGGGTACATCCATATCTCCGTATCCCAGAAAGTATGTCCGTTGTAGCCGAGGCCGCTGAGTCCCATCGGGGAGAGGCTATAGGAGGTGCCTTCGCGGGCGAAGGAGTAGAGGTGATAAAGCATGAGCCGGACCTCGCGCTGGGTGACGGGGTCGCCGTCGATGAGAATATCGCTTTGCCATAGCTGGTCCCAGGCTTTTTCGTGGTCGTTTATCAGCTGACGGCTGCCCTGGAGGGTGGCGAACAGCGTGAGGCGTTCGGCTTCGTTGAGCGGGTCGTCGTTGTGGGCCGATGTGAGGGTGGAGCCCACGATGGAAAAGTGCCAGGTTTGGCCGGCGGTAAGTTTCTTTTTGAATTTGAGGAGGTGCATGTTGTTGTCCCACATTTCGTGGATGACGCGTGGTTCGGAGCCGTGGGGTTCGTCGAAGATAAAGCTGTTGGAGGCGGCCATGAGCAGCTTGCCGGTGGGGCTTTTGGCGGTGGAGGTCAGGAGGGATATCGTGACGTGGGGGCGGTCGATCTCGTTGTAGTAGTTCTCTACGTCTTTGAGCATGTCGGGAGCTTCCATGACGCTGGCGGGGACGATCTCTATGTCTTTTCTGGCGGTGATGGTGACGTCGACGAGGGCTGTGAACGGCAGCTGGCGTAGCGAGTACCAGGTATAGCTGACGGATGCTTTGTCGGCGTAGTCGAATTGCGTCGTAAGGCAGGCTTTTTTCATGTTGAGGCTTTGGCGGAAATGGGAGAGTTGTTTAGCGTTGTCCAGCCGGCGGCCGTCTATGTCGAGGTAGCAGTTGACGAAGTTGAATGTCTTGAGGATATTGCTGACGCGACCGCGGCCATAGAGGTCGAAGGCGCCGTTGAGCACGATGTCTTTGGCTTTAAAGGGTTCGGTGGATGAGACCAGGCCGAGCATTCCGTTGGCTACGGTGACGCCGTAGTAGGTGGATGGGTCGATGGAGTCGGCATTGACGAGCCAGGTGGAGGAGTCGACCGGTTGGGGTGGGGTGGATTGGCCGGAGGTGTTGGTGAATGGGAGGATGAGAAAGAGGGGGATGATAAAGCGAAGCTTCATTTTGCAATCGTTTGGGGCTAAATTACACATTATTGCTTATTTTCGACACTTGCGTAATGCGTATGAAAAAACTAGTTTTTATTGTAGTTGGGGTTTTGGTTTTGAGTGTGGCTTGTGTTTATATCTTTATTCCCAGGACGATCACGGTGGTGAGGGCTGTGGGTGTGAGCTGCAATGCCGCTCCCATATTCAGGATTATCACGGATGAGAAGAAGTGGGCCGGCTGGTGGCCGAATGGGGGCAGGACGATCCCGGGTACTTACAGCTATAATGGGTATCAATACCGGCTGACGAAATTATCGTATTATAACGTCGATGTGCGCCTAACGGGACAGCCGGTGGAGGTTACCGGCAGGATCAGTGTGATCCCGGTGTCGAAGGATTCCACGGTGTTGCAGTGGGCGTGCAGCTTTCCGGAGGCAAAGAACCTGATCGAGCGGCTAACGTACTACCGGAAGGCCGGGGCGCTCGGTGGGGATATTGGAAATGTACTTTCGAGGGCGGCGGCGTTCTTCGGGGTCCAGAAGAACGTCTATGGTGTGGCGTTCAGGGAAGGTACGACGACCGACACTTATCTTGCTGCGATGCGGAAAGTGTTGCCGGCCTATCCGACTACAAAAGATACCTATGGAATGATCGGCAGCATCCAGGCCTATATGCGTGTGTGCGGGGCGAAGCAGACGAGCTATCCTATTATGAACATCGAGCATATCGAAAGTGGCTGGCGTACGACGGTATCTGTGCCTACGGATATACCGTTGAAGGGTAACGGGACGGTCTATTTTATGCGACTGATACCGGCCAAATTCCTGATCGCCGATGTGCGGGGCGGGGATTCGACTGTAGAGGCGGCTGTTCAGGGGATGAATAATTATATTTTGGACTATCGGCGCACGGTGATGGCGATGCCTTATCGCACTTTGGTTACGGACAGGATCGCAGAGCCTGATACATCGAAGTGGCTGACCACGATCTATTGTCCGATATTTTAGTGGGATGGCGGGAAGCGGATGACCATGGCGCTGTCGTTGTTCCTGACCAGCAGAAAGGCTTTTTTTCCGCCAATGGTGATATCCCGAATATGTCTTACCTGGCCTTTGACTGCGATCCCGTTGAGGGGTGATGTGCTGGAGGCGTCTTTCAGGATGGTCCCGAAGTCGGCGTCATAGCGTCCCATCTGGATATTGTTCTCATAGTAATTGCCTACGAGCAGGACGTCCTGTATGCTATCCCTTTCAGCGTTCACGATGGCGGCGTCCCTGTAGGGAGACAGTTGGGCTTCCCAGGGGAGCGCCTGCAGCCTGAAATCGAGGTTGCCCTGGTTGATCAGCACCGCATTGGAGAAGTAGTCGGCGGTCAGTGTGTCGGCGTTTCGCAGCTTTTCTATGGAGAAGAGGTCGCTCAGGCTGGCTTTTGCGAAGTCTTCTGCGTATAAGAAATTCTTTTTGAGGCTTGGTATTTGTTTTTCGAGCTCCTGCTTGTTGGCGAAGGGCAGCTCTCGTCCGTTGATGTAGTACGTGAGGATCTGCTCTTTTCTGCCATTGCCGTCAAAGTCGTAGTGGTAAAGTCTTACGGGTTCTTTTTCCGAGGCTTTCAGGCGGCTGTTCCAGCCGAGATTACCGGCAACGAGGTCGATCTTTCCGTCGTGGTTGATGTCGACGGGAAGCACAAAATTCCACCATCCTTTTTTTGCGGTGAGGGTCTTTTCGGTCAGGTGGCCGTCGTGGTTGAGAAAGGCGAGTATGCCTCCCCATTCCAGGGTGATGAGCAGGTCTTTCTGTCCGTTGTTGTCCAGGTCATACCATAGCGCAGAGGTGACGAGGCCGATGGTGCCGAGGCCTGGAGCGTATCTGTCCGTGACGTCGGTGAAGTGGCCTTTACCATCGTTCTGCAGCAGGTAGGATCGGGGAGTACTGCCATAGTCGAAGGGGATCGACCGGCCGCCCATGAAGAGGTCGATATTTCCGTCGTGGTTGAAATCACAGGGGGTGATACAGGAGGCGTTGCCGTAAATGTTGTCGAAGGCGTGGTCGGATGGCTGCAGCAGTCCTTTGCCATCGTTGAGGTACACGTGGGGGGCGCGCCAGGATTCCTGGCCATAGTACTCGTTGCCACCCGGGGCGACGACGAGGTCTTTTTTGCCGTCGTTGTTGACGTCGATGAAGCAGGCGTCGACATATTCTGCGGCGCTGTCCTTGTCGAGGGCGGGTTGCGCGACGCGGATGAACTTACCGTTGCGGTTTTGTATGAAGAATCCGGATCTTTTCCATTTGGAAGCGGAGATATAGACGTCGTCGAGGCCGTCCCCGTTGACGTCGCCGACGGCGACGGCAGGACCTTCTGTGGAGAGCATGTGGGGAATGAGCGGTTCCCTGTCGAACTCCCGGAAGTCATTTTCTTCGTGTTTGTAGAGCAGGCCGGTTGCGGTGGTGATGTCTTCCGCAGGGATAGTGGGGTTCTTGTGGTGTTGCGTGACGATGGAGAAGTCGAATGCGGGCAGGCCTTTGCGATAGGTCAGGGTATCCTTGTTCCCGGGAATCGTGAATCGTTGGCAGGTATTGTCGGGCCATACGAGGAAGGCCGAGTCTACTTTGGTCTCAAAGAGTCCGATGTGGAGCGGTATCTCCGAGCTGGACATGAATCCCCGGACGGGGTATTTTTCGTAGCTGCGGATGTCGTTGCCGCAGAAGAGGAAGACGCGGGCGCCGAGGGCGTTGCCATTGTCCGCGGGACCTTTCAGGGAGAGGTCGATGGAAGGACGGCGGGTGCTGTCGTTGTCGTTCTGCAGGTTCTGGTAGACGAGGATGGGCTCGTCGATATTGTTGACGACAATGTCGAGGTCGCCGTCGTTGTCGAGGTCTGCGTATACGGCGCCGTTGGAGAAGGTCGGGTGTTCGCCTTCGATGCGGCCTTCCTGGTCGGCGAACTGCATTTTGCCGGTGTTGTGGAAGAATTTGCTTGGCAGCTTGATCTCGGGGAATTTGTTGATCATGCTCAGGTCCTGGTCGGAGAGGTCCTTGTTCTTCATTTTTTGCTGCAGTTCGCGGTCGGATATGAAGTTGATGTAGTCGATGTCATTGAGCCGTTTGGGGATGCCATTGGAGATGAAGAGGTCTTTGAGGCCGTCGTTGTCGAAGTCTACCCAGAGCGGAGACCAGGACCAGTCGGTAGCGGCGATGCCTGCATACAGGCCGATCTCGCTGAATTGTCCATTGCCGCGATTGAACTGCAGGTTGTTGCGGGTATACTGGTGGTTATAGCCGTTGCTTATCTTCAGGTTGTAGATATCCCAGGTGTCTTCTCCCTCCGATCGTTTGAGGATATAGGGGTCGAATGGCAGCATGTCCATGGAGACGATGTCGGGGAGGCCGTCGTTGTTGGCGTCGGCTATATCGACCCCCATGGTATACTGGCTTGTGTGCATGAATTTATCGTTTAGCTCTTCTTTGAAGGTTCCATTGCGCTGGTTGATATACAGGTAGTCGTTCTCGTGGAAGTCGTTGCCTACGTATATATCGGGATATCCGTCCTGGTTGACGTCGGCTATGACCAGTCCGAGGCCGAAGCCGATGACAGAGCTGTGGATGCCTGCTGCTGCCGTGACCTCGGTAAATTTCCCGTTGCCGTCATTGCGATAGAGGTGGTCGCCGGAATAGGGGTTTGCGGTCGACAGTTTTTGGAGTCTGGGTCCGAAGGTGCCGTTCTGATGGATGGAATGGTTGAGTAGGTACATGTCGAGGTCGCCGTCGCCGTCGTAGTCAAAGAAGGCGGCCTGGGTGCTAAAGCCGGAGAAGTCGAGGCCGTAGTCTTTGGCGTGTTCTTCGTAGGTGGGGACGCCGTTCTTGTCGATGCCTTTACAGATGAGCAGCTGGTTATGGGTGGTCGGTAGTCCGCCCAGGTGGCCGACCCGGCAGACATAGATGTCGAGGAGCCCGTCGTTGTTGATATCGACGACGGAGACGCCGGTGGACCATCCGCCGTCCTGGGGGATGGCTGCTTCCTTTGTCACGTCTTTGAAGTGGAGTTTGCCGGTGTTGAGGTAGAGCTTGTTCTCGCCCTGGTTGGCAGCCAGGAAGAGGTCGATCTTTCCGTCGTTGTTGAGATCGGCGGCGCCGATACCTCCCCCATTGTAGAAATACATATAGTCGAATACGTTGAATCCATTTGTAGGATGGAGCGTATTGCTAAAATCCAGTCCGGTGGCGAGGTGGTCGAGAGTTTTGAAGAGTGGAGGACCCTGGGTCGCCGATGAGGTCCTATGGCAGGCTGAGCTGAATGTCAGTGTGATCAATACGAGACAGGAAAGGATAATGCTATTTCGACGGAACATATTGCTCAAAGCTACTGATGATTATTGAGATTGATATTATACAGCGCGGGATAGTCGTCGTTGCGGAGGAAGAGCGCCCATGGCTGGGAGGAGTCTTTCCGGGAGATGATCCTGATATCCCTTATCTGTCCGGGCAGCTGGAGTCCGGACTGGGCGGGTGGAAGCCAGGTGAAATTGCCTTTTCCGTCGCCGGTCAGTATGTGTCCTTTGCTGGCGTCCAGCCGTCCGAACTGGGGTAGGAAGCCAAATTCGTTGCCACCGAGCAGAAGGTCGGTATGGCCGTCACGATCGATGTCGATGCACTGGATCGCATTGATGGAAGAGAGCTGGGTCATTGTGGGCAGGCGGCGGATGGAAAAATGACCGTTGCCCTCGTTGATGGCGACGACCGAGGAGCAGTAGTTCCATTGGAGGACGGTGGCGCTGTCGAGGGTTTCCGGTGGAAGCAGGTCATGGATCGTCTTTTTTGCGTATTCGCCGTGTTTGAGGTTCTTCTTCTTGAGCAGGGGAAGCTGGCGCTCCATTTCGTGTTTAAGGAATACCGGCATGTCTTTTCCGTCGACGGACCGGGTCATCACCTTGTCGGGGATGCCATTCTTGTCGAAGTCGTTGATCCAGAGTTTCACCGGGTGGGCTGAGTCGGGGTGCAGGTAGAAGTTCTCGCCCGTATTACCGAGGATGAGATCGGTGCGGCCGTCGCCGTTGAGGTCTGCTGCGCCGATGGATTCCCACCATCCATATAGGCTGGAGAGGTTGGTAGGGACTTCCTGAAAACGGCCGTTTTGGAAAGAGAAGATATGTGGGGCCATCCATTCTCCGACGATGACCAGCTCTTTTGCGGAGTCGCCGGTAATGTCCGTCCATAGAGCGCCTGTGACCATGCCGATGCTTGCTATGTCGGGGTTGGCCTTTGCTGCTATGTCGGAGAAATGGCCTTTGCCGTCATTGAGGTAAAGGGCGCTGGCGGGTGTCGTGCCGTATTCGTGCGGTACGCTGAGCGCGCCCAGGAAGAGGTCGGGATGGCCGTCGTGGTTGAAATCGTAGGGGATGGCTACGGATGTGTTGGCGCTGTTATAGAGTGGGGGGAATGCGTTTGCGTCGAGGGTAAAATTGCCTTTTCCGTCATTGTGGAAGAACCGGTTCTGCATCTGGCGGGCGAAGGGTTGGGCGTTGTTGCCGCCGGGACCGATGAACAGATCGGGAGCGCCGTCGCCGTCGGCGTCGAAAAATGTGACGGCCCCGTCTTCGAAGTCGCCGAAGGGTTGGAAGGCCGGTTCGTCTTTTTTCTGGAAATGGCCGTCGGGTGTCTGGAGGTAGATCTGTCCGGGATGCATTTTTGTGCCGGCGATATAGACATCGCTCAGGCCATCGCCGTTGATGTCTGCTACTGCTGCTTTGGGTCCTTGGCGGGAAAGCATTTTAGGGAGGTTGAGCTCGTAGTAGAAGTCGATATTGTTGTCTTCTGTGTGCCGCTCGAACGGGCAGGGGGCCTGGTGCAGGAGAAGGCTGGCTGAGTCAACTGCGGGTGGGGCGGGGATGGCAGGGAGGTTTGGGGATTGTTGGATGGTGTAGGCGCTGTCGATGGCTGGGTGGTTGATCGTGGAGAAGGTCCGATCGGGCCAGGTGATAATCGCGGAATCGATATGGTCGTGGCGGCCGATGCCGATGATTTGTTTGTAGTCCATCGAGGACTGAAAGCCCCGGCTGGGGATGACCTCGCGGTACACGATGCTATCGTTGATGTATATCTTTATTTTGGATCCGATGGCGAATGTGTTCTTTTCTTTTTCTTTCAGCAGGAATCCGATGTAGTGGTTGCCATTGAGCTCGCGGGAGTTGTTCTTATAGACGAAGGCGGGGCCGTTCTCGTTGTTAATGATGAGGTCGAGATCGCCGTCGTTGTCGAGGTCACCGTAGGCGGCGCCGTTGGCGAAGGAGGCCTGTGAGAAGCCCCATTTGGAGCCGGCGTCCTCAAACTGCAGTGCGCCCTTGTTGTGATATGCTTTGTGCAGCATGGGGGTAACGGGGATCTTTTTCAGTATTTCGTTGATCTCTTCTTTTTTGCCGGTGAGCACCATTTTTTGTATAACGTCATTGGCGAAGAAGTCCATGAAGTCCAGATTAGTCACGTCCTTGTTGACGCCGTTGCAGACGAAGAGGTCATTCCAGCCGTCGTTGTCCATGTCAAAGATCAGCGCTCCCCAGCTCCAGTCGGTGGCCGAGACGCCGCTATAGTTGGCGATGTCCATGAAGGAGCCGTGGCCGTCGTTGAGCTGGAGGCAATTCTTCATGTATTGGTGGTAGAAGCCGGAGCTGAGCTTGGCGTTGTAGAGGTCGATATTGTCGAAGGCGCCCAGCGTCTTGAGGCGGAAGTCGTCTTCGGGGAGCATGTCGGTGGTGAATATTTCGGAGGCGCCGTCGTTGTTGATATCGGCGAGGTCGGCGCCCATGGAGGAGAAGCTGGTATGTCCCATTCTTTCTTCCATTTCATCCCTGAAGGTGCCGTTCTTCTGGTTGATGTAAAGGTAGTCCCTCTCGTAGGAGTCGTTGGATACAAAGATATCGGGGTAGCCATCGCCATTTATGTCTCCTACGGATACTCCGAGTCCGAAGCTGATGAGCGATCCGTGGATGCCTGCCTGTTGGGTGACTTCGGTGAAATGTCCGTTGTCGTTGCGGAAGAGGTGGTCGCCTCCGCCTTTGAGGAAGGGGGCGACGGGCCATTGTGCGTCGGGGAGGTCACGGCGGTTGGCGTTGTTGAGCGTATTGACGGGGATGGGGCTGTTGTTGATCATGAAGCAGTCGAGGTCGCCATCGTTGTCGTAGTCGAAGAAGGAGACCTGGGTGGTGTAGGCGGCGATGTCGAGGCCGTATTGTGCGGCGGAGTCGGTGAAGGTATTGTTGTGGTTGTTGATATAAAGCTTGTTCCTGCGGTGGCCGTCCTTCATGTGGCCGGAGCTGCAGATATAGATGTCGAGCCAGCCGTCGCCGTTGACGTCGGCGAAGACTGCGCCGGTGTTCCACATGCTGTCCTGTTTGAGACCTGTTGCAGGGGTGATGTCCTCAAATTTGAAATTGCCTTTGTTGAGGTAGAGCTTGTTGTCACCCTGATTGGAGGTGAAGAGGACGTCGGCCAGTCCGTCGTTGTTGATATCGCCGATGGCGACGCCGCCGCCGTTGTAGAAGTTGCGGAAGACGAAGCTGTTGTCCAGTTTGTCGTCGACGACTGCGTTGTTGAAGCTGATGCCGGTGGTGGCGGAGGGCAACAGATCGAATAGGGTGGAGGGGTGGTCGTTGTGGCAGGAGAGGGCCAGCAGTAGGGGGGCGATGGCAAGAATGCGGCGGAATGGCTTCATTATGGAAAGATACCGGTTAAGAGCTGTAAGTTAAAAAAAAGGGAGGCCATTTTGCAATGGCCTCCCGCAATTTATGAATCCTTTTATGAATTAGTATCCGGGGTTTTGTTTTAGGTTCGGGTTTACTGAAAGAGCCTGGTTGGGAACAGGGAATACGAGATATTTCGGGTCGTCCGTGGGTTTGTATTGCCAGGGCACATTGAATACGCCAAAGCGGATGAGGTCGGTTCTGCGTATGCCTTCCCAGTAGAGTTCGCGGCCTCTTTCTGCCAGGAGGGTGTTTGGATCATCTACGTTGGCGGGATTGGCAAGAACGAGGGGCCCGGCCATCGCTGCTGCGCCACGCGCCGTGCGGAGGGCATTGACCAGAGTGAGTGCGCCTGCCGGATCGGGAGTCGCTGCACGGAGCTTGGCTTCGGCGACCATGAGAGCAACGTCTGAATACCGCATCAGCATCACCCAGTTGCCGGAATTGCTTGAGTAGTATTTGCCACCGGGATCGGTAAAGTCAGGAACATATTTGGCGACGCGGATACCGGTCACTTCGAGGTTGGAACCGGTCTCGATCATATTCGAAGCAATTTGCGGGGTAAAGGCAAGCGGGTTGCCTTTTCTGTCTTTCAGGGCTACGCCGTTCTGGTCGTATTGCTGGCCGACAAGGAATCCTGGGCGGATACCGGAGTTGACTGTTGTCCTTGCGGCGGAAGTTACGCGGCGGCCGATACGGGAGTCGATTGTCGTATCACCGAGGCCATAGGTCGTCGTACCTCCAACGGAGAACGCATTGTAAAAATCGCTCATAGTCGAGAAACCATTCCAGCCGGCATTAGGCGCAGCGCCGTTGTACTCGTTGTAATGGAATGTCATCATCCAGCGCGCTTGTGGGCCGCTATTGTTTGCCGTAGCGCCGGAGGTATTGGGGTAGGCAAAAATAGCCTCTGTTGAATTACCATTTGTAGCAGTAAAGTTGTCGAAGTAGTTGCTCATATAAGCATACTTAGGATTGCTCATGATCTGCTGACCTAGGGCGATCACTTGCTGCATATCTGCGTCAGCAAAGGTTGGGTGGGCGCGGTTAAGGAACGCGCCTTTGTTAAGATAGCATCTCATCAGGAGCATCCGGCATGCATCCGGGTTGGCCTTAGTTGCGTCATTTTTTGCATCCAGATCGGGTAGTGCTGCCTGCAGCTCGCTGATTATGAAGTTGATGGCGCTGTCGGCGAAGTAGACTTTGGGAGCATTAAGTAGATTCTCGCCTGGATTCCGGAAGGGAAATTGATTGTAGAGGTCAAAAGTATAATAAAGAGAAAGCGCCCGAAGGAAGCGAGCCTCAGCGGTCTGCT
>JAFDYE010000838.1 GCA_018267585.1 Bacteroidota bacterium | reverse complement strand
AGTCCCATGCGTTATCGGTGGAGGGGACTATTGACAGGAGGTAATCGAACAGTTGCCCGGGATAGGTTGGGCGGAATTGGGCATACCGGTCCGACCGGGTGGAGAAATTGTCTTTCATATGGATTAAAGTTACCGAACAATCTTTGGCCCGGTCGATGGAGCTATTTAATTTTTTTGTATATTCACTTACGCATCAATTCCGCCCGCCTGAATTCAAGGCTAATAGCGAGTCCTGTTTAAAAGCTTCCATTTACTTTCACTTCAAACAGGACCTTTCTATGAAAAAGATCTTACTCACGCGCATCAGCGCCGTCCGGCTGCTGAGGGTTGTCGTTTTTTGGGCGATCGCAAATCAGGCACGGGCCCAGGCGCCCGAGGTTGTGATGCATTCGGGACTCCCGGCAAATGCCGGCGTAAGCCAGATCGTGCACGGAAATGGCATTTTTATAGCCAATTTGTACGGTTATTTCTATAGTTCCAGCAACGGAGTAGACTGGACACAAGTGGCCGGGCCGACCCTTCATGGCAATTGGCTCAAAACGCCGACCCTGGCATTCGGGGCTGGCAAATTTGTATGCGTAGGGGACAGCGGCGCCATTGCGACATCACGGGATGGGCAGGTATGGACTGAGCGCAGTTCCGGGACTACGGCCTATCTCAGGGACGTGAAATTCCTGCATGGAGCTTTCTATATCGTTGGTGATAGCGCAACATTTCTACAGTCCCGCAACGGTTTGCGATGGCATAGTGTGAGCATCGGTAAGGGTAGTGCGACGGATATCTACAGCACTGTAGATTATGGCAACGGCTATTTTATTGTTAATTCGATCAGCCCGAACTCTGTCGTATTCAGAAGCGGCCTGGATACCCTGGGCAACTGGACGGCCGACACGCTGACCATTGCGCCTATGGTCTTCTTTCTGAAACGCTATTTTTATTGGATTGCCGACACTTACATCGCGACGTCCACCGATGCCGCTACCTGGACAAAGATCCCCTATTTTGCTTCGGATACCCGAAGGGTATCGGGAGGTTTTTATGACAGCTCGAATGTCTACCTGGTGAGCAGTGATTATGGTGCATATGCGGCCAGCTATGGTTATGTCTATCCTTCACCTGATGGCCTCAACTTCTCGACTCCCATCAATATCAACCTACACTTAAGGGGTGGCCTGTATGCCCGGCAGCATGATTATATATTTACAGACAAAGGGGTTTTGCGGTCACAGGACGGAGTCCACTATTCGCCGCTGGGAATGAATTTCCAAGGTGTAGCCTTTCATAAGGGTGTTGCAGTCGGCGTCGGGTATATGGGTCATTGGGGGCTTATCCGCAGAACCACCGACTATGTTACCTGGAGAGATGAAACGCCTGACAGCGCATCTCCGCTGACCGGGTGCGTTTATAATGGAAGCCGGTTCGTGACGTCAGGAACCAGCGGGGCCAACAACGGTGGTGTCATTGATCCGGCCATCGTATTTGCGTCACCCCATGGAGTCAACTGGACCAGCCTCGGGCACAGCAATATTCCGCTGTCTTCTTTGACGTATGGAACCGGCGAGGGATCGGGATGGTATTCGGCGCTTGGCGGGGCGGGAATTTACTCCTCTACGGACGCTGTCTCCTGGACGCTCACCTATGCTCCCGGAAATATTTATGTTAACAAGATAAGATATGTGAATGGCCTTTTTTATGCTATCGGCATGCAGCAAAACAATGCATATCTGCCGCTGCTGCTGGTTTCGTACAACGGTGCAGCATGGGGGGATATATCTCCGAACCTGCCCTTTAATGTGGGGTCTCTTGACGACCTGATATACGACGGATCGAACTATATACTGACGGGTACCCAGCTGGACAGTAATGACTTTTATCCGGTGGGATTTTTCAGCGTAAAGAACGCACGCGTTAATAATCCCGACGAATGGGGGGATAAAGGCGGCATCAGCTCGCCTCCCGCTGGTAATATACTGGCTGATCCCGAGGGAGATCAGACCTTCGCCTATGCCAACGGTCACTATGTGGGAGGCGCTTATGCGATGAAGGGTCGTCCGGAAAGCTATCTCCTCTATTCGAATGACGCCGTCCACTGGGACTACCGTCCGCTTGGCGTGAACACCGGCATTGTCGCCATCGACACTACCGGTCGATCTTTCCACATGGTGGGAGTCGGCAACTATTGGCTGACGGTCGACTTTGCAAGACATGGAAAACACGGCTCTGCCGACAGCTCGGCCAGTCTTGCGGCGAGCGCAGCCGCTCCGCAGGACCCGCGTTTCCGGATCTATCCTAATCCGGCGGCTGGCAGCACCACGATCGTTTTGCCCGAGCAAGGGGCTGCGGCCCTTGTGTTGTACGATGTTTCGGGTCTAGCGGTCATGAAGAAGGAATTTAATGATATCCGCGTCACCCTGCCACTGGCGCTATTGCCGGCGGGTGTGTATAATCTTACTGTACATCAGAACGGTAAGCTTTATACCGGGGAGATCCTGCATCGCTGAGGTCACGAGTCCCGTATGAATGAAGAAAAGGCGGCCGGCTACAGAGCGGGTCGCCTTTTTTTGTTGGAGATGTGATAGGGTTTATTGTTTAATGAACGTATAGGTCTGGATCTTGTCGCCGGACCTGACCCTTACAAAATAGGAGCCGGGACCGAGGTTGCTAATGTCGAGCGATGGCGTATTGCCGCTGAGCATACGCTGCCCCATGGTACTGTAGACCTCGACCGTGGCCGCGCTTTGGAGGCCGGCGATATAGAGCCTGCTGCCGGCGGGATTGGGATAGAGGACGATCGGCTTGTCCGCCGGATCGGTCAGGCCTTTGGAGGTGGCGGCAGCCGCTGTCACAGTGGCGCTGCAGACAGGGTTGACCGGGAGTCCGTTGGCTTCCCGGATCAGTTGGAACAGCTGGTCCGGCCTTATGACGATGTGATTGGAGTCGAGGGAGTTCATGACGTTCTTAAAGCTGGAAGGGGTCACGTTCTGCCATGGCTGCGCCTGTATGAGGATAAATCGGGGTTCCGCCCCATCCCATCCGGAAGATGCCGCGGCGATAGCGTCTTTCATCGGTTGCTCGCCCGTGCAGTAATTGCAGTTGAGCGGTGCGGCGGGCAGGCTGTTCTTATAGATACGGAACGTGCCGCTGGTATTCTGGGAGGTTATTCCCAACAGGGACGGCGCATATTGCGCATAGCTCTCGCCGACATTCTGGTTGATATCGCCGGTGATCGTGTTCCAGACGGTAAGGACGCGGAACCCGGCTCTTTTGATATAGTCTTCGGTCTTTGAGACGAAACCGTTGAGTACCGTGGGGCTGGGGAAGTCGTTGGGATAGGCATAGCCATATCCTGAGGGGCCGGAGATCAGGTTGTCGTTGGCCGTCGACGACTGATAGAAATAGTTGAGCGCTCCGGGCATGGCGTCGAGCATGGCAGGGGAAAGGGTCCAGCCCATGGGGACCGAACCGCGGCCGGGA
This sequence comes from Bacteroidota bacterium, assembly GCA_018267585.1. Lineage (GTDB taxonomy): Bacteria > Bacteroidota > Bacteroidia > Chitinophagales > Chitinophagaceae > Puia. Next base: position 12,379 of record JAFDYE010000838.1, on the reverse strand, counting down.
TCGTTCCATAGCTTGCGCAGGAGGTGCTCTACGTACTGGAGATTGTCACCATCGCTAAGTATAAAGGCCACATAGATCTTATTCTGAAGAACAGGTTTGGGTGGCGCGGGTCTGACGTTGACGGTGCGTGGCATGCCGCTGTGGACCGTCAAGTTCGTGCAGAAGTCGCTGGCTACTGTCGCGATGCCATAGCCGGATGCGCGGGTAATGCCTGACGCTTCGTCCGGCCACCAGCCTAAAAAGACGGCGTTGGCGGGCATCGAGGACAGGAAGCTGTTCAGCAGCTCGCTTTCGCCGGCAACGTTGGGGTCGAGCCAGATGACCGGCGCACCCAGGGCGGTGGCGTATTCGCGAAGGGCTGCCCGGTGAACCAGCGGGTTCAGGCCGATCAGCATCCGGTGGTCGAGATGTGGCCAGTAGGTATTGTACAGGGTCTGGTATACCTGCAGCTTGCTGGTGAACTGGCCGCGAAGATCGAGCAGGACCGGCAGGTTGTATGGAGCGGCCGTCAACCGCGGCAGAAGTGACGGGGGGACTACCAGCGCTCTCTTGCTGCCAGCGAGCATCGTCGCGAGGTTGGCGGTATGCGGCTGTGCGGTGTCGTAGACGATCAGTCCGCGAATCTCGCCGCGGTATTTTGTGATCAGCTGCCATCGGTCAGTGTATTCCGTCCAGGTCAGCCCCAGCGACTGCATCCAGGTGTAGGGGCCTTCGGCGAACTGGTCGCCTTCATAAGCGAATATCCTGGGGCGGGTACTGTTGACGATGCCCTTCAGCGAGGAGAACAGGTACATCTCGGCGGTATTATCCTGGTGCGCGGCGACGTAGTCCACTTTTGTATAGGAGGTTCCCCGCCAGAAGACGCGGAGCTCTATGGCGTGGTGGTCTGCGGGCATGGTGAACGGCAGGCTGAAGCTGGTGTAGTTGGACGCCACCGGGAACTGGAGCCGGGTGATGGCCTTGTAGGCGAGTGTCGCACCGGTCGTCGCGTCCCTGACGTCGATGTCCACGACGGAGTCGTTGTTGGCAGTGTTGTTGTCGACCTTCATGCTGAACTCCGCGGTATATGATCCCGCTGTAAGGCTGGTGTCATAGGGACCAAAGACCATGTGCTCGTTGGCCGCGTCGATACCCGTCTGGCAGAGCCAGCCGTCGGTCTCGGGCCGTCCTGTGTGATGGCTCATATAAGGGCCTTCGGCCTCCCAGCGCCACGATCGCTCGGTCAGCGTATACAGGTCCTGGTTACCGGCGGTCGCCGGGAACGAAGGCAATAGCTGGCCCTGGGGCCATTTGATCTGGGCGGAGGCAATTGTTGTAAGAAGAAGGAGCAGGGGCAATAGAAATGCCCGACGTTGCCGGAGAACGTAGATGTTGTTCATAGTAGGTTTAATTTTCTTTTTTTGGTAAGAGGGAATAGAAAGATAGGAAGTTTGTTTGTGATAAAAATTGCTAAAAAATTATTATTTGATGACAATCACGGGTCCTGCTGAGCGGGATCATGGCCGGTCATTGCCGTCCTGGCGACATTTATGGGAAAATAACGGAGATCATTATGAAGACCTTAATCGCATACTATTCATTTACCGGGAATAATGCTATTCTCGCCGCGTCGCTGAAGGAGAGGCTCGGAGCCGACCTTTACGAGATCACGGAACCAAGGCCAAGAAAAGGGACTACTATTCTGCTGGATATTTTGCTGGGAAGAAGACCCAGGATCAATCCTCCGACCGTGAATGCCACCCGGTATGACCGGGTCATATTGGTCGGTCCCGTCTGGAACGCGAAGATCGCGTCGCCGGTCGCTTCTTTTCTGGCATGGTTGAAGGGGAAGATCCCCTCATACGGATATGTGACGCTGTGCGGAGGACGGGATGGGCAGCAGGAGAAGATGGTGCGGGAGCTGGGCCGCATAGCCGGAAAGCCGCCTTTGTTCGTCAGGCAGCTGGCGTTGCGGGACTGGCTGCCGGAAGACAGGAAAGCGAACGCAAAAAAGGGAACTTCATTTAAGATATCGGCAGCGGATCTTGTCAGTTTTAGACCGGCCATAGACGAGCTGGTCGGTGAATTATCTCAGAAAACAGAAAAATCGATGTTATGAAACAGCAGGATATTATTATGTCGATCCGGCAGCGGTATCAGAATATAAATAGTTGTCTGGCCCTGCTTCAGGAGGGGTTCGATGAAGAAAGTGTCCGGGGATTCAGGCAGGAGATCGGGCGGCTCAGGGCGCTTTTTCGGCTGATCGGCGAAAAGGCAAGTCCGGGCATTCCGGACAAATTGCTGGCGTTCGATCAAAAGATGGCTGTGGTCGGCGATCTTCAGCTGCTACGAAGAGAGTTGATCCTCTATGGAAAGGAGAAAAAGCTCAGGCTGCCCTTAGCCTGTCTGGCGATGTTGGATGGGAGGCTGGCGACGGCCTTGCGTCTGGTATCCCTTGACCTTGAGAGTTGCCCGCCGGACATCAGGGAGCCGGTCAGCTGGTCTGCCCTGCAGAGAGCCGATCTGGCTGATCTGTCGAAGGAGTTTGTAGGGGAGAAAGTGAAGATCCTTTCTGCCGCTGCCGAGGCCCGTGATCTTACAGATAGTCAGCTTTGTGAAAGGCTTGAGGCGTTAAAAGGCCTTTTGTATGCGTGGGTTTTCCTGGACAAGGAGGCTCTGCGTCTCATCCGGCCTGCTGCTTTGGCGGACAGGCAGGAAATACTGTCGCAGGTACAGCTGCTGGAAGACTACCGGGAAGCGGCAGTCCGGCTGGATATGCTGCAGGACCCTAATTTTCTTTTTGCGACCGGCCAGGGATCGAAACCATTTCTGCAGGCCGTCATGGAAGACTGGCTGCGGGAGAAACAGCGGCTAAGAGAGGAGATCAATGGCTTGCCGGTATCCGGGACGGATCGTTTCGCGGGACGCCGGCGGCACGCCAGACCTGTCGTAAGATCGATAACAGACTGTAAGATCCTATAGGTAAAAAAAAAGCCTGCCAAACGGCAGGTTTTTTTGATCGTCGGTTTGTTTATTGTTGCATCAGCCGGAAGATCACCGGCTGTTTTTTATAGGATTTTACTTTTCGGCCGTTCTGTATGGCGGGTATCCAGTCGCCGCTGCCGCGGATAACTCTGACCGCCTCCTCGCGCAGGCCGCCGAGCTCGGGGCCGCTGATGGCTTGCACCTCGCTGACCTTGCCCTCCTTGTCGACGATGAACTGCACGACGACGGTGCCTTGTATCTCATTGTTGAGGCCGTCTTCAGGGTAGCGGAAGGTTTTGTTGAGGTACCGGAGCCAGGCTGCCGGGCCACCGGGATATTCCGATTCGATCTCCACTTTGACGAAGGTCTTCTCGTAGTCTTCCGTAGCTTTTGCGGCGGGTGCTTCGATCACTCCCTTTCCTGCATCGGAGACCGGCGGGGCTATGAGCCCTTCGTCTTTTACGCCTTCCTGATTGATCGTTCCAATCCTTGTATCCTGTAGTTTTTCCTGTTCGGGCGGCATGTCCTGCGCTTTTACCTCCTCGTCTTTGACTATGCGCGGGGGTGTAAATTTGGTCATTTCGATCTTTGGGATCTCCGCTTTTGGCGGCGGCGGTGGAGGAGGCGGGGGCTCGTTGCGCTGAACGTCCTTTACTTCTTCCAGCTGAACGTCTCTGACGTACAGGGTCTGGGCCGGGGCTACGTTCTTGTGACGCGTCAGGGCGTCCACGCCGAACAGCGAGCCTGTCAGGACGGCCACGCTTAAAAGGGCTTCGATGAGGTGGGCATTGTACGTTCTCCTGAGCGCGTATGCTCCATATTGCTTGTTGCGTCCGTCGAAGACGATGTCCAGCATGGACGCCTTAAGTATATCTTCCGGTTTCATGATGACCAGGTTTTAGATGGTGGGTATTAAATTGAAGGTTTATGGATCACTTTTTTTCGCGGGTGTCTGTGGATGCCGAGTATAAAATACAGGGGGCAAAAACCCGTCAGAGCGGTGACCAGGAGGATAGCGCAGACCGTTGCGGTCATGCTGTTCCATTGGTGTCTGAGCGCGAAGTCAAAGGTGATGCTTGCGAAGGCGATGCCGGCAAACAGCCGGATGACGATCTCTATGTCGGTGATATTTCTTTTCATACATCGGAGATTTTGTTTAACCAAAGATATCCTGTGTGATAGCCGGGAGAAATGACGTCAATCAGGCCAGGTGATGATCGCTCTCAGTCGCCCGCTGGTTTGTGGACGTTAGTTTTGTATAAAAAGAGTTATGTATACCTATTATAAGCACGAGATCGAGGTTCGCATGGGGAATGTCAGGATCGGTTGCGAACTGACCATACCTGTAGGCGCAAAGGGGATCATTATTTTCTGCCAGGCCGAGGGGAACAGCCGGTATAGTCCAAACTGCCGTATGGCAGCGCGTTATCTGAACAAGAATGGATTCGGGACCGTGCTGCCAGAGCTGCTGACGCCCGAAGAATCCAACGGGGACAAGGCGCTGGACATGGACCTTCTCACGGCCAGGCTGATGTCCGTCACCGAGTGGCTGATGGACAGGGACAGGTTTCATCGTTACCGGCTGGGATATTATGCCTGTGGCAGCGGGGCCGCTTTTGCGCTCGAAGCCGCGGCCTATCTGCCGGAAGCGGTCGATGCGGTCGTATGCCGCAGTGGCAGGCCGGTTCTGAAAGAAGATATAATTCAACGTATAGAAGCGCCCGTGCTTATGATCGCAGCAGCTATGGACCGGCAGGCCCTGCAATTGAACAGGGAGGCCATGGGCAAGATGAGGTGTGAACGTCAGCTGATCGTCCTCGAGGGGACGACCTCTTCCTTTGGAGATGGCAGAATGGAGCAGGTAATGGGAATGACCCGGTCCTGGTTTCTTTCCCATATGAAGATGGCGGAAAAGCCTACCTTTACAGGTAGCGAAACCGCAAAAATGCAATGGCCATAAAAATTTTGATCATCGAGGATGAAGAGCGTGTCGGCTCCCTGATCAGGAAGGGGCTGGAGGAGATGGGGTTCTCCGCGACCATCGCGGCTGAGGGGAAGATGGGGCAGCTGCTCGCCCTGAGCAAGGCCTTCGATCTGGTCATTACCGATATCCTGCTGCCGGATATCAGCGGTATCGATGTCTGCAAACAGATCAGGCAGGAGTTGCCTGATCTGCCCATTATAATGCTCACGGCGCTGGGGACGACGGATGATAAGGTGGAGGGCTTTGATGCGGGCGCCAATGACTATCTCGTAAAGCCTTTTGATATCCGGGAATTATATGTACGCATCCGTGAGCTGCTCAAGCGGGTGCCGCCCGGCGGTGTTTCGAGGAAGGGGATACTGAAGGCGGGCGACCTGGAGATGAATCTGCATACGGGCATCGTCCTGCGCAATAATAAAGAGATCAACCTGACGCGAAAAGAGTTCAGGCTGCTCGAATACATGATGACCAACCGGGGGAGGGTGCTGTCGAGGGCGGAGATAGCGGAAAAGGTCTGGGAGACCTCCTTCGATACCGGAACAAATTTTATCGATGTATACATCAATTATCTCCGAAAGAAGATCGACAGGGACCAGGAGGTCAAGCTGATCCAGACCCGGCCGGGGATAGGTTTCATATTTAAAGAACAGCCGTGAAGATTAGACTGAAGCTCACTTTGCTTTTTGCCGGGTTATTTGCGGCGGTGCTGCTTGTCTTTTCGCTGGTGATCTATTTCTCGAATTCGAACCAGCGGGAAGAGGAATACTTCAAACGGCTGAAGCAGCTGGCTATTACCAAGACGAATTTATTGCTGGAGGCCAAGGTCCAGCCTGCCGTGCTGCAGGTGATCTATGAGAATTCCCTCAGTACGCTGCCGCAGGAAGAGGTGGCTGTCTTTGACACCGGGTTCAATCTGCTGTACCACGACGTGGGGAAGGTCGACAAGCTGAAAGAGACCCGGGGCATGATCGACAGCATTATCGCCCTGAAGGAGATCCATTTCTATGTGGAAGACCTGCAGGCTATCGGTTTTGTATATTCCTTCAGGGGGAAGGACTATGTGGTCACCGCGGCTGCCAAGGATGATTTTGGTCTCAGCAAGCTGCGGCATCTGCGTTACAACCTGATCATCGGATTTGCGGCTGCCATCCTGCTGACCCTGCTGGCCGGCATCCTTTTTTCCCGGAAAGCGCTGGCGCCTGTCTCGCAAATGGTGGAAAAGGTGGGGGAGATATCGGCCAACCGGCTCGATCTCAGGATCGACACCGGTGATAACCGGGACGAGATCTCGGAGCTGGCGCAGACTTTCAATCAAATGCTCGACCGGCTGGAAAGCTCATTCGATGCACAAAAGCAATTTGTTTCCAACATCTCCCATGAGCTGCGGACGCCGCTGGCGGCGATCATTGCCGAGCTGGAGATTTCCGCCTTCAAAGGCCGGACGGTTGATGAATATCGCGAAACCATCCGGCTGATCCTGCAGGACGCTCACCGGCTTTCCCGGCTTTCCAATGACCTGTTGGACCTCGCGAAGGCCAGCTACGACCAGTCCGGCATTCAATTCAGACCGGTCAGGCTGGACGAGGTACTGCTGGACGCGCGGCAGAACATTCTGCGAATGAACGGCAGCTACCGGGTCGATATCCGATTTGAAAAAGAGCCAGAGGAAATTGACGGTGTTGTCATCAGGGGCAATGAATATCTGCTGAAGGTAGCGTTTATCAACCTGCTCGAGAACGCGTGTAAATTTTCCGATGATCACCGGTGTGCTGTCGGGATATATTTTAACAAGACAGTGACGCTCCTGAAGTTTGCAGATGATGGTATCGGGATACCTGCGGGGGATGTCGGGCATGTCTTTACGCCATTCTTCAGGGGACAGAATAAGAAGTATGCCCCGGGAAATGGGATAGGGCTTTCTCTGACGCAGAAGATCGTGACGCTTCATAAGGGCAGGATCTCCGTCGAGTCCCGGCCCGGGGAGGGTACGGTATTTACGGTTGAGCTGTAGTTCAGTTTTTATCCAGGATCTTCTAATTTTTTTCTAAAGAATTTATAATTGACCTCTAACGGCCGCCGGGGCGGTGTCTGTCTAATTTTACAGCCATGACAAGGCTGATCTTCTACTGTGCGCTGGCAGCAGGTTTCCTTTCGACGGAGGCCCGGGCGCAGGATAACTACGAGATACAGGTATATGGTTCGCAGACGGTGGCAAAGGGTAATACGATGGTGGAGCTGCACAGTAACTATACATTCGACGGGCAGCATTATAGCGAGAATGGCGTGTTGCCTACGCGGCATGTATTTCACGAGACGATCGAGATCACGCATGGATGGACGCCCTGGTTCGAGACCGGCTTTTATTTTTTCAATACGCTTGGCAACGATAACCGAACGACTTACGTAGGTAGTCATATCCGTCCGCGGGTCATGGTACCCGGGTCCTGGCACTGGCCGGTGGGGGTGAGTCTTTCGCTGGAGGCCGGGTATCAGAAACGGGAATATAGCGAAGACGACTGGAGTCTGGAGATAAGGCCTATAGTGGACAAGCAGCTGGGGAAGCTTTATCTTTCGTTGAACCCGACATTCGACAAATCGTTTCATGGGCTGAATAAGAACGGGGGTTATGTTTTCTCGCCAAATTTCAAGGCGGCATACAATGTGACAAAGGTCATAGCGGGAGGATTCGAATACTATGGGGCATTGGGGCCGCTGAATCATTTCGAGACCTATCAGAGTCAGCAGCATCAGCTGTTCGCAGCGGTCGACCTGGACTGGTCGCCGGACTGGGAGCTGAATTTTGGCTACGGATGGGGGTTTACGCAGAGTACGGACAACGCGATCTTTAAAGTAATACTGGGATATAGGTTTCATTAACGCTCTTAAATCTGATCTGCTTGGAGACTTCTGTCACATCTGGTTTTAACGAGAAGCATAGCGCCGGGATACGGATCTGGCACTGGCTGTTCTTTTTGCTGATAGCGGCTGCGATGATCACCGTCCTGCTGGCGTCTACGACATTCAGGACGGGAAATAATACGGAGATGGTACGGCAGGAGCTGCAAAAGAAGCAGCTGGCGGCGGACAAGGATCAGGCCAGGGCCGTGGCGCATGCCTTCAGTGACAAGCTGTGGGAACTGCATACGTATATCGGCTATTTTATAGCGGCGTTCCTGTTGGCGAGGCTGATCCTGGAATTTTTCCAGCCGGCCGAAGAGAAGATGCGTAAGAGAATGAAGATGGCGCGTGCTGCCGATGCCTGGCAGCAGCAGGAGATGCGCCATTATGTTATGGTCAAGAGGGGTTATCTGCTCTTCTATTTGCTGATCCTGATCATGGCTGTTACGGGTCTTGCCCTGGCATTCGAGGAGGTTCCATTGTTCAGGGAGATGCGGAAGGGAATTAAGCAGGTGCATAGTCTTACGCAGTATGGCATCTACGCTTTTGCGCTCTTTCACCTTGTAGGGGTGGTAATGGCGGACGCGGGGGAGCATCCGGGACTGGTATCGGGAATGATCCATGGGAAACGCAGGAATTAACAAAACAAATGCACGCCGGACGGCGTTATTAGTGAACTTTGTGTTTAAACACTGAAAAAGTTATGACGGTTTACCTCTGTTGTCTTTTGTTTTTTGGAAGGGTGGCGGAGCCGGGTGTGGCTGCCCCGCCGGTGTGGCATTTTAACTTGCAGGAAGCGAGGGAGATCGCACAAAAGGAGCATCGCTATATTCTGCTGAATTTTTCAGGCAGCGACTGGTGCGGGCCCTGCATCATGCTGCGAAAGGAGATATTCGACGATCCCGTATTTGGCGGCTTTGCCGATTCTGCGCTGGTGCTTGTGAACGCGGATTTCCCCCGGATGAAGAAGAATCAGCTTTCAAAGGAGCAGCAGCGATTGAATGACCAGCTGGCGGACCAGTATAATTCGCAGGGGAAGTTCCCGCTGACCCTGTTGTTGAATGCTGATGGGAAGGTTATAAAGGAATGGGAGGGGAACCCGTCGGTAAAAGCGGAGGTCTTCGACGCACAGCTAAGAGACGCAATAAACAATCGCAAATGATAAGGACGATCGTCCTCATGATGGGGATGGCCTTCGGGCTGGCCGGTCTGGTGACGGGCTGTACGCCTGTAAAGGAATACCAGAAGAACAGGTTGAACGACTCCGAGATGAGTCTATCCAGCCGCAAGGTGGAGAAGAACGAACTCAATTTTCAGTCTTACCGGGAAGGGGCTTCCGGCGCCAATGGCGGTAAGACAGGCGGCGGATGCGGCTGTAACTAAAGCACGACTCATTCATGAAAAGGATCTGTCTCACGGTGGTAGGCATGTACTTTATGCTCCTGCATGCTTTCTCGCAGGTTACATCGGATACCTCGTTCAAGTCAAGGAAGCTCCAACTGGACGAGGTCAACCTGGTTAGCAGTTATTACACGCAGAATGGAGATCATTCCGCCATCCAGGGCGGGATCGGTTCGGAGAAGGTGACCGATCTTGCGAATGGCATCGAGCTGAAATGGGTAGGCTGGGATGCCAGGGGAAGAAAGAATACGCTGGCGGCGGGGGTGGGTATCGACCACCACACCGCGGCTTCCCAGGCCTGGATCTCCAAGAGTGGGGCGTCGAGGCATACGGATGGGCTTCGGGTCTATCCGTCGCTGGACTGGACGCGCGAAAACGGGAAGAAGGGCAGCTCGGTAAGTCTCGGGGCCTATTATTCGAACGAATTCAACTATCAGTCCCTTGGTCTGAGCGCCGGCGTAAGCCAGAAGACGAAGAACAACGGCGAGTTCGGGTTGAAGCTCAGCGGTTATTTCGACCAGGTCAAGCTGATCTATCCGTCGGAGTTCGAGCCCGCGACGTTCAACACCGGCGTAAGAGGGGAAAGGGAACACCCCGACTATGGCAGCAGCCCGCGGGAGACCTATACGGCGTCTTTTTCGTTTGCCCAGGTCATGAACACGAGGATGCAGGCGAGCCTTTTGGTGGACCTTGTCGAACAGCACGGGTATCTTGGTCTTCCCTTTCATCGCGTGTACTTTACCGATGGTGTGGATTCGGTTGAGCGGCTGCCGTCTAACCGGTTCAAGTTACCGATCGGTTTGCGCCTGAACTATTTTCTCGGAGACGGGGTGATCCTGCGGGGATACTACCGTTATTATTGGGACAACTGGGGCGTCCGCGCGCACACGGCCAGTCTGGAGGCATCCGTGAAGATAACGCCTTTCTTTTCGGTCACTCCTTTTTACCGGTATTATACCCAGACTGCGGCCGACTATTTTGCTCCATACGGCGCGCACGCCCATTCCGATACTTATTATAGCAGCAATTATTCCCTGGCTCATTTTAACAGCAATTTCTTTGGCGGAGGTTTCAGGATCGCTCCTCCAAAGGGTGTGTTCGGTACGCATATGACCAGCCTGGAGATCAGGTACGGACATTATACGCAGACGACCGACCTGGTATCGGACGTGATATCCTTGCACCTGCAGTTCAAGTAACAGGGTCTGTTGAAAATTGCCGTTGGCAGGAGTCCAGCCAGCAGGCCAGCGTGCGGATGAGCCTGGCTTCTTCGAAGGGTTTGGAAACATAGTCGTTCATGCCGGCGGCCAGGCATTTGTCGGTGTCGCCTTTGATCGCGTTGGCGGTAAAGGCAATGATGGGGATCGCCGGGTCTATCTCCAGCCGTATCTTGCGCGTTGCTTCCAGGCCGTCCATTTCGGGCATCTGGACATCCATCAGTACCAGGTCGAAGCGTTCTTTCTTCAGTGTCTCCACTCCCTCGAGTCCATTTACCGCCTCGCGGATCTCGGCGCCGTAGTTGTTGAGGACGGTGCGGGCGACGAGGCGGTTCATTTCGTTGTCCTCGACCAGCAGTATCTTTTTGCCCTTGAATATCACGGGATCTTTGGGGGGCGCCTCGTTCTGCTGCAGGTCGCATTCCCGGCCGCGCAGGAAGGGGATGGTCAGGATCACTTCGGTGCCTTCGCCTTTCTGACTTTTTACGAGGATATGACCGCTCATCAGCCCGACCAGCTGTTTGCAGATGCTCATGCCGAGGCCGGTGCCGCCATATTTTCGCGTTACGGTCCTGTCTTCCTGGCTGAACTTGTCAAAGAGCCTGTTCAGGAAGGGCTCGTCCATTCCGATGCCCGTGTCTTTTACGACGAGGCGGATGCACTGGTTGTCGCCGACGTTCAGCGGTCCTCCGGCGCTGCAGGCCACAGATACAGAACCCTTCGGGGTGAATTTTATCGCGTTGCCGATAAGGTTGAGCAGGACCTGGTTGAGCCGGTAGGGGTCGCCGATCAGCACCGGAGAGACGGTGCCATCCAGCGTGTAAGAGAGAGAAATGCCTTTTTCTTCGGCCTTGTGCTGCATGACCTTTGTGGCGCGGCTTAGGATATCTTTCATGCAGAAACCGATGGATTCGATGTCTAATTTCCCGGCTTCGATCTTTGTGATGTCGAGGATATCGTTGATGACGACGAGGAGGTTCTCTGCTGCAGAGCCGATCGTGTCCAGCCATGAGCGCTGCTGGTTGTCGAGGCATGTCTTTTTGAGCTGCTGGCACATCCCCATGATGGCGTTCATGGGAGTGCGGATCTCGTGGCTCATATTGGCGAGAAATATCTCTTTTGCGCGGGAGGACTCTTCGGCCTGCTCTTTGGCTTCGTGCAGGGCGAGCTCTTCCTGGTTGTTCAGGGTGATGTCCTGGAACTTCCAGAGGTTGCCCTTGAATTCGTTGTCGACATAGATCGGGATATAGTCGCGGACCAGTATCTTTCCGTCCAGCATATGCAGCAGGTCGCCCGTGACCAGCTCTCTTTTTGCGATCAGCTCGTCGACGCGTCGCAGGATGCTGTCCGGGTCCTTGAACAGGAGCTTGAGCGTATCCGCGGCTCCCCCGCAGTCCATGCCGATCATGCGATGGGGATCGGGGGAAAGGTTCATCATCTGACAGAAGAGGTGGTTGACCAGGACGATCTTCCTGTTGGCGTCTTCGACGAGGATCCCTTTGTTGAGGTTTTCTATCAGCTGCGCAAAAGTCCTGGCGGAGGTGGAGGGGTCGAGGAAGGAGGAAGACTCATCGCAGAGGATGTGAGAGGGTTTCATGTGATATTGGTGGTTTCGATGAGGCATGGACCATGCTGATAGGAGTTTGCCCTACAAAGTAACGAACCGATGCCGTGTGGGCCAATAGAGCTTCTTACAGAAAACGCGTCCTTGATTTAAAGGTAAACTTGTAGTAGTTGCTCTACAGTACTTAGCGCGTTTTTTTTAGAGGAAGGAGGAGACGACCTGCGAAACCAGGTCAAATTCGGTCGATTTATCGATATAGTGGGCGGCTCCGAGGGCCTTGCAGCGGGACCGGTAGACATCGCCTTCCTGGTTGCTGATCATGATCACGACGACCGACGGATAGAGCTGTCT
>JAFDYE010000837.1 GCA_018267585.1 Bacteroidota bacterium | reverse complement strand
TGTCAGCGGGTGATCAGCGTCCATCTGGATTCCAGCGCCACCAAATATGTGATCGAAGGTGTGGTAACCGATCAGCCGGGCGGGTGCAGCGTCTCTATTACCCAGACCAGGGATTTCAGCGCCAATAATAGTTTCGTCGGGGTCAGCGGAGCCACTGTCACGATCGAAAACAACGGATCGAACTACCCGCTGACGGAAACCAGCCAGGGTGTCTATACGACGAGCGCGCTGACCGGTGTCCCCGGCAACTCCTACAGCATGAAGGTCGTTCTCGCCGGCGCCGTCTACACTGCCAGCTCTACTATGCCCGATCCGGTCGTAGGAATAGACAGCATTTATGTCAGCAATGGAACGCTCACCAACAAGAGATATGCTACCGTTGTTTTTACAGATCCCGCCGGTATTCCCAACTATTATCGCTGGGTACAATATGTCAATGGGCACCAGGAGAAGACCAATTTTCTCGGTGACGATGAATTTACCGACGGTCTGAAGATCAGGACCCAGCTCGATTTCAACAACAGCACGGACGATCCTAACCGGGACATCAAGACGGGAGATTCGGTACGCATCGATATGATCAATATAGATTCCGCCGTCTACCAGTATTGGTTTGCGCTCGAACGGAACGCCGACGGGTCCGGCAATAGTGCGTCCCCTGCTAACCCGACCTCCAATATCGCCGGGGGCTGCCTGGGCTATTTCAGCGCCCAGGCCGTCAGGACGCGGCGCCTGCTCGTTGGGAAAGAATAGGGCAGCGGGGCGGCCGGCGGTCTATCCCGCCTACTGCCCCCGGCTCTGGTATTGCTCGCGGGCCTTGTTCTTCATCTCTTCCGCCATCTCCTGATATTTCCTGTACTGATCGCTCGTCAGAACGGCCTTCATCTCCTTGCTTTTGTCCTTCTGCGCGGACTTCAGAGACCTGAATTTGGCAAATCTGCCCTCGGAACCCTGAAAGATCGCCTCATTCTTCTGCGCATACTTGAGATTGATAGCCTGCACCTTTGGGTATTGCTCGTCTGTCAGGGTCAGCTCGGTCTTCATCTTCTCTGTCAGCTTGTTAGCCCGGCCCTCCGCCGTACGCGCGCTGTCGGGCGTCTGGGCGCTGGCCGTCGTGGCTCCGACCAGGAGGCACGCAGCAAAGGACAGGACTGCAATGGGAAACACTGCGGGTAAGAACAGTTTTTTCATAACGTGTATTATTTTACAAATTTGACCGTCGGCTGGCCACCGGGTCGCCAATACCCTGCCCAAACGGGCAAAAACTCCTTTGAAGCAGGCAGCCGGCAACTAAAGTCCCTTTTCCAGCCAATTCAGGAAATCACTGGCCTTCGCCTTGCTGACAACTAACGCCTCGGGAGTCTCCACTGTCAGCCTGACCACCAGCTTTCTGGCGAAGAACTTTTCGATCGTTCGCACGGCGTCCCGATTGATCAGGAATTGGCGGTTCGCCCTGTAGAAGATATGCGGATCGGCAGCCGTCTCGAGCTCGTCCATACCCTGCGGGATATGGTAAGCGGAGCCGCTTATCAGCCGGATGGTGACGATGCCCTTTGCATAGTAGAAGAAGGCAATGTCGCTGTAAGCGACCGGGACGATCCTGTCCTTGAGATGGACGAGGACCGTCTTTTTAAAAGGAGCCGATAGCTGACCGATCAGCCGGGTGATGTCGGACGCGGCAGCGGTCTTGTTCCGCTGCAACAACTCGAGCTTCGACAGAGAACGCTCCAGCCTGTTCATGTCCACCGGCTTGAGGAGATAGTCGATACCGTTGGTCTCGAAAGCCTGTATGGCATATTCGTCATAGGCCGTGCAGAAGATGATGGGGCAGTCGGTTCTCACCGTCTCAAATATCCGGAAGCTGACGGCATCTGCCAGCTGGATGTCGCTGAAGATGAGATCGGGGCATCTGTTCTCGGTCAGCCACTCGATGGCATCCGCGGCGGAAGGAAGTATGTCTGCGATGATCCAGTTCGGCCGCAGGGCCAGGATCATGGATCGCAATTCGGCGGCGGCTTTTCTTTCGTCTTCGATGATCAGGACTTTCATGAGATCAATGGGATTTCGACTTTAAATCGGGACTCGTCCCGGCTGATACAAATGTCTTTACCGGTCGTCAGCAGATAGCGCTGCGACAAATTGTGCAGCCCCGTACCGGAAGCAGCCTCCATCGTAGTACGCGGCCTGAGATCGTTCTCGACTACCAGTCTTTCGCCCCGGTCATAGATGAATAGGGAAAGCGGCGCCGTATAGGATATGATGTTGTGTTTGACCGCATTTTCCACCAGCAGCTGCAGCGCGAAGGGCAATATCCTGCGGTCCAGGACGTGGGCCCCGACATGTATCCGGATATGCAGTCCCTCTTCAAATCTTGCTTCCAGAATATATACATAGCTACGGATGAACGCCAACTCCGCTGCTACGGTCGTCTCCCGTTGGTCCTGATACTGCAGGACATATCTGTACACTTCGCTCATTTTCAGGATATATTCCTTCACCGCCGTCTCCTTGGAAAGGCTGGACAGCGTATTCAGCGAATTGAAAAGAAAGTGAGGGCTTATCTGCTGCCGCAATGACGCCAGCTGCGCCTGCAGGTTCCCCTGCTTGAGATATTCGTTCTCCAGACGGGATTTTTGGAATAGACTGATCAGCCGAAAGTAGTAGACTGCGATCCAGGAGATCGCGCCGATGATAACCGCGCGGAACATTCGCACGAAAAGCACCTGCCCGCGTCTGAGCTCAAGGTCAGGGAAGCGGTTCAACGGTGTCAGCCGCGTAATATTCAACGCCCATGTAATAACGGCGATGCCGGCGACACAACAACAAATGCTCAACAGGGGGGTCAGTCGATGCCGGATCTTGAGTAAAAAGGCATGGTGGATCATCCAGCAGAAAAAAAAGGCGCAGGTGAGGTAGATAAAATTCAACAACGCAAGCGACAGCCTGTCCGCGTCCAGGCGGATAAGCCGGGGCAACAATGTCGCCGTGGTTGAGATGGTAACGGCAAAGATCAGCCCGGCCTTGCTATTGTACTGCCTAAGCATAGTGCAAAAATCCTCTTTTTTTCTGTCCATGGCGCAAAATGCCTGTGAAACGGGCCAAAAACGCTCCGGGACGGGCGGCCCGCTTCCTTTGGATAATCGCCCGTCTCGTATCGATTCCTACCTTGAGGTCGCGCGCGGGTCGCCAACTTTACAGAAAAAACTATGACGCGTATCCTCTTCCCTATCGGCCTATTGTTATTCTGTCCGATCATATTTGCGAACTGCCAGAAAGGCAACCCCGGCAAAACCTTTCGATTTAATGGTCATTTGTCCGTCGACGGCCTTTCCCGTACCTATCTGCTGAACCTGCCTCCAAACTATTATGACACTTCCAATCTGCCGCTGGTGATCGCACTGCATGGCTTTGGCGGAACTTCCGCCGAGATGGAAAGGGACTATGGAATAACCGACAAGGGCAATGCAGCCGGATTCGTGGTCGCATATCCGGACGGCGTCCCAAGCAATGGGCCGCTCAGGCTGAGAAGCTGGAATGCAGGCAGGTGCTGCTTCGTCGCAGAAAGCGATAATATCGACGACGTACATTTTATAAGTGCGCTGATCGATCAGCTGGTCGCCGCCTACAAGATCGACCCCAAAAAGGTCTACGTCGCCGGCATGTCCAATGGCGCGATGATGACCTACACCCTGGCCTGTGCTTTATCTGAAAAGATCGCCGCTATTACGTCGGTGAGCGGTACGCTGATGGCATCTCCTCCCTGTCAGCCCTCGAGAGCCGTCCCCATCCTGGAGATACATTCGGCGCTGGACACCAAAGTCCCATTCAACGGCGGCTTTGGAATGGACAGCGTCTATTTTTCGCCCGTGGATAGCGGACTGAACGTATGGGCGATCAACGATTCCTGTGATACCCCGCCATCCGTCGTCGACAATCCGGGATATACCCTGACAGAATGGAAAGACCTGCACGGTCGCGTTGCAATCGACTGCTACCTCACCGCTGACGGCGGACATTCCTGGCCGGGAGGGCAAAAACCCAGGGACAAAGCCGACCCGCCATCTACGGCGCTGAATGCGACAGACCTGTTATGGAATTTCTTCCAGCGGTATACCTTACCATAAGGTCCCGGTATGTTCGGTCTCAACTCAATCCCATTAGACGCAAGAAGTGCTCCTTTTTCTTTCGGCTGACGTCGACGACCGACCCATTTTGCATTTCGATCTGGCCGCCATCCCCCTTTATGTACCGCTTGATATACTGCAGGTTGACGATGTGGGAATTATGCGGACGATAGAACCTGTCGGCGGGCAGCAGCTCTTCGAATTCCTTCAGGGTCTTGCTTACGGTAAGGCTTCCCCTGTTGACAAAATGAAAAACGCTGTAGTTGCTTTGGGCTTCGATCCGGATGATATCCTTGAGGTCAAAAAAGAGCAGCCCGTCGATGGACGGGATGACGATCTTGTCGAGATTTGCGCGCAGGTTATGCGACAACACCTCAAGGCGCTGACCCGCGTTCCCGACCCTTACTTCCTGCTCGATCTTTTCGACCGCAGCCCGCAGCTCTTCGATATCCACCGGCTTCAGCAGGTAGTCGAAGGCGGCAAACCGGATAGCCTTGATCGCATACTGGTCATACGCTGTGGTAAAAATGAGATGAAACGATTTTCGCCCCAGCTGCTGCAGCATCTCAAAACCATCCATCCTCGGCATTTGTATGTCCAGAAAGACGATATCCGGCTGGCTTTGCTCGATCAATGCCAGGCCAGCCTCACCATCTTCGGCTTCACCAACCAGCGTGATACCGGGACAATAGTTCTTCAGTTTTTCCCGAAGAGCAAGGCGCCCCTTCGGTTCATCGTCGATAATAATTGCATTCATCATGAGTTGATTTTTAATGAGACCTGCACCCTGGTCCCCGCTGCCTTTCCCGACTCGAAAAGATCAGTTATAACAACCGGAAAATATTCCTCTCCGTTGAACAGGTTGACCCTTTCACGGCTCATCTCCATGCCGAATGACCGGTGACCGTTCTTTTTTACCGCCGCCGTCCTCCCTACCCCGTTGTCCTCGATCAGAAAGACCAGGTGTTCGTCTTCTTTGGTGACCCGGATAAGCAGTTTTCCCTGTCCGTCCTCCCGGCCGCGAAGGCCGTGTACGATAGCATTTTCCACATAGGGCTGGATGATAAGCGGAGGTACCCGGCAATCCTCTTCCAACAGCTCGTCGTCGAGGACCATCTCGCAAACGAACCTGTTCTCGTCCCTGAACTGCTCGAGGTCGATATACAGCTGCAAAGACTCCATATCGCGCATCAGCGGAATGGTCTTTTGTTTGCTGGTTTCAAGAACATTTCGGATGAGCCTGGCGAATTTATTGAGGTATACAGTCGCGTGATATTTGTCGTTGCTTTGGATGAGCGCGTCGATGCTATTGATGCAGTTGAATATAAAATGCGGGTTCATCTGAGCCCTCAGGGCCATCATCTCGGTCTCGGCAACCTGTTGCTTGAGGCGCTCTTTATTCCTCATACCCTTCTCGCGCCAGCGCAGCAAAAGGAAAATGACCAGAGCAGCCGCGGCCAACACAAGCGCATCGAACCACCAGGTGTTCCAGAAGGGCGCCGCGATCTGGACCTGCATCACCGCCATTCCCTGTTCACCGGAGGAGCTTTCGGTCCGGACCCTGAACGTATACTTTCCGGGCGCCAGATCGGTATAGCTGGCGACGCCCTGGGACCCGCCTGTCACCCAGCCCGGGTCCACGCCTTCCAGCTTGTACAAAAATTTGGCCTGTTCGATGCCCGCAAACTGCAGACTGGAGAACTCGATGTCCAGGAAGTTTTGTCCTGGCGCCAGTCGAACCGGCTGCTTCTCCTGCAACAGCGAATCAATGAAGAGTGGATGGGAAAAGACCCGGAATCCGGTGATAGCGACGGTTGGGGCCTCCTGCCACCGTGCAAGGAGATTCTGCTCATAGAACGCTACTACTTCCGTGCCCGTCGAAGTCATCCATTTTCCATCGGGAGCGGCAAGGAATTCCTGGCCCTGAAATGAGCTGTTCAGCAAACCCCTTTCGGGCTGGCTCGCAAAAAAATTACCGCTCTGCGGATCATAGCAGCATATGGCGTGATCGTCGGTAAACCAGATCTTTCCTGAGGCGTCAACCTTTACCGCGTGGGCAGACCAGTACTGCTGTTCATTATTGACCTGTATCCTTGTAAAGACCTTTGTCCGAACATTGAAATAATACATCCCGGAGTTCTCGGTGCCTACGATGAGCAAAGAATCCCTGTACGGGCAAACTCCCCAGCAGCGAACGTCGACTGCGGCTGGCCGGTAAAGCCCCGTGTAGTGGCGGGTGTGGGTGTCAAAAGCAGCCAGGCCCCGGCTGGTGCTCGTCCAGCATATGCCGTCTTTTCCCATATAAAGATGCTCCACCGGCGTACGACGAAAAGCGCTGTCCTCTATATGGCGCATGAACCGGCCGGTCGCCTTATCATATACCACGATCCAGCCGTTTTGAAGTCCTATCAGGATATTTCCCTGCCCATCGCCCGTTATGCACTTTACCGTGTGGTGCTCCAGTTCGGGCGGCCGCAGAGTCTTGACCAGCCCCCCGTTCGCATCGATTATATGGATCGCCCCTGACTGACATCCCGCCCAGACAGTCCCATCCTTGTTTTCAAAAAAACACCAGACCATGTTCTCGTCATACAGGCCAGGGAAAAAGTAATGTTTGCGAAGTCTCCAGGCGGTATCGTAGACCTTTATCCCGCCACCCCAGGAACCGACCCAAAGCTGACCTTTTATCAATTGAACCGGTATGATATCACTGACGATCTTGGAAGGAGTAGCCGCCTCCTGGTTGGAAAGAACGGAAAAATACTGCCGGTAAGGATGAATGATGCTGATCCCCTTGTCCGTACCCAGCCAGATATTTTCTTCCTTGTCCTGGAACATCGTATTTATCTGGTCCGTATACTGCAGCCCAAGGTTATTCCCGGTCTGCCGCAGGATATATATAAAGGAATCGCTCGTCTGGTCATACTGCAACAAACCCGCCTGGCCGGTCGCCAGCCACAGGACGCCATGGTTGTCATGCAGCACCGAGGATATCCATACCGGGAGCGTGCTGTCATTCCCTTCCTGGGTAAGGATATGGGCGAGCGAATAAGTGTGAAGCTTATGAGTCCTCAGCTCATACCGGTAAAACTCCTTCGACCAGCTGATCAGCCAGAGATTGTCATTCCTGTCGGTGAAGATCGAATGGATGGTGATGGGATCGACCGGCAGCGGCGCGGCTACCGTCGTCCTCCGGGTCTCGTCCAGCAGCTGGAATCCCCCGCCACGGATGAGCAGCCAGGCCTGGCCACGGGCACTATCGGTCAGATACGTGCCTGGTTTGTCCCGTCCCCCGCCCTCTTCGTGAACGAGAACCAAACCGTTCTTCTGCGGCGCGTCACCGTCTTTCCAGACCGGGCGGATGGTCAATCGCTTCCCCTGCGGGTCCGTGTAAACCAGGTCCTTTGAAGAAACCGAAGGCGTGGCTACGGGCGCCGCCGTATGGCGTAGCGGGTCCCACTGCCAAAGGCTGTCGTCCGCCCGGCGGTAAAGTATCCTGCCCTGTGCGTCGTCGGGATAGATAGCGGGGACATCAAGCGCGTTTGGCGCGGTACCGGGAGCACTGCAGGAGACGAATCGCAGACCGTCATACCGCTGCATGCCTTTATCCGTTCCGATCCAGACAAACCCTTTCCTGTCTTGCGCGATGGACAGGACATTATTGCTCAACAGGCCATTTACCACGTCGATATTCCGGGCTACAAAAGAGCCATGAAAAGGGGCTGCCCTGGTCGACTGAGCATCGACGGACAGCCCTCCGGCCATCAGGCCCTGTAAAAAAACCAAAAAGAGAGGGCGGAACATTCTTAAATGTACAAATAATCGGGTCACTCGTCCGTCATAGAATGCGCTGGCAACAGAATATGATCGAATTCGGCTTTTTCCCTATGAACCAAAATACGACACCCCCCCTTCCCGAAAAAAAGCGTTGAGCGGTTGGCGGAAATGACTGAGCCGATGGCCGGAGTGGCCACCGGCCTACCGCCGGAAGCCGCCGGGGCCGGGTTCCCGGATATAGGTTTCCATTAGCATTTTGATCTCTCTTGCGGGAACGTCCAGCCAGGTGAGCTGTACGGATATTTTCCCTGACCCGGTCCGGATGACAAGCGTGTCATTGGCTTTATATGTTCTGATCTTCCACCCGGTGATCGAAGACCAGGGGATGGTCCTGGGTCTCCGGAAGTTGACGGTCAGGGCATGCGATTCAAAAATAAGTACAGGCGTTTCCGAACGCGTCATCAGGATAAGTCGGCGGAAGACGAAGAACACAACGACAAAAGCGACGAGACAAGGCAGGAATAGCAGCCATGAAGGCCGCGCCGAGACAACAGCGTAGCCCGTCAGGGCCATGGGCAAAATCGCTATGGCAATGAAAAGGTAGAACGCCTTTTTCCTATACCTGACCTCTATCCGGGGAACTGCCATCAGTCGTCCTGTTATTGGGAGCAATCGTATTGATACACCAGCTTTTCGGTAAAATCTTCCGTTACCCTGGTACAGCTGGTGATCTTTCCGGATTGATCGAACGTATAGGTAAAATCCTCCCTAAAATTGGCAGACCAGTCCGATTTGACGAGGTGCTTGCTTCTCCGGAGAACTATACCATATGCACGAAGTTCCGAGATGCGGGTGTAATCGCCGTCTGCAGCCGGCCTGTCGGTATAATAGCTGTAATTCGTCACATTGACGCCCAGAGTTTCCCTCATCAGGTCACCGCCCGCGTATTCGAAATCGATCGAATACACGTGGAAGCTGCCATTGTTCTCTGCAAAGATCTCAGACAGCAGCTGGCCGGAATCATCATAGGTAAACGTCCTGTTGTCATTGAGCTGACCGGGAATATCATCGATCAACCGGTAGGGCAGGCCTTTATCATTCACGTAGACGGAATCGGTAAATTCACGGCCCGGTGCGCCGGGCCGGCTGATGATCAGGTTGCCCATATAGGTATAGGTTATCGTCCTGCCGCCGGTGGAATCCGTCTCCTGATATTTCAAACGCCGGCCCGCGCTGTCGTAGGAAAACGTTTCGATCGTCGTCAATTCCGCGCCCTTGCGGATAATGGTATCGAGAATAGCGACGATCCGACAGGGATTCGATTGCTTCGGAGAATGTTTTTTACATGCGGAGATGCCAATTGATGCCAAGCCTCCCATCATAATTGCGAAAATGAACCGGCTCCTTTTCATATTCAGCCGAAATTACACCGATGGGCAACTCCTCCCGGCTCCATTTAGTATCCGGAGAATCTCAATGAGCAGTTGCCACGGCAACGGCTAAGCCAAACCCGCCAACGGATCAATCCCGCAGTAGCTAATACGAAAACGACATAGTTTTACTTCCTTTCCAGAACGATCATGAAAAATATTCATCTTATCTTATTCGGCAGCCTTATCGCGGCCGCCTGCCACAAACACAAGCTCCCTCCCACCCCGCCACCGGACGCAGCCTGCGTCGTAACCAGCTGTCCCAGCTATTTTGGCACGACCCAGACTTTTACGTATGATGGTTCCAGGCAGATGACGGCCAGGAAATATGACTTCGCGACATCGGGATTTGGCCCCTTCACGCAGACAGTCGACAAGAATAAGACCTATTCCAGCTATAATCAGGGTGGGTCTACGCTCGAAGAGACGGACGTCTTCCTTGGCGGCACCGGCAATTTGTACGACGGAACACCGGCCTGGATGACAAGGGAGGAAAGGCAGTCGTCCTCCACCGGATCGTATCAGGACCGCGGGCCCGATACTCTGTACAACTTCCAATACGACGGCAAAAAAAGACTGGTTAAGGCGATCTATATGGCTCCGTTGATCAATTCAGGAGATATGAATTATGTTTATGGCCGGCAACTGTCCAACATCGTTCTCGATATCACCTACGACGGCAACGACAATGCCATCGTATTAAAACAAACGGACGTCTACCGCCAGGGAAAATATATTGTCAACGACCCCTCTCTCAGCTATTTCACGTTCGACTCCACCGCGTGGACGGTGATCAAGGTCACCTACGACAGCAAGCCTTCTCCTTTCTCCGCATCGCTAAAGTACTGGAAGTTCGTGCAGAACGACTGGGGCGTCGCCAGCAACACGAACTGGCAGGCGATCATTACGGCTTTGAGCCCGAATAATCCCCTTACAATAACCTACGAACTCCGGCAAGGCAGCCCGTCCAACGCCTCCTCCAGCATGATGTACCATTATACAGAGCGGGGCTATCCGGCGGACAGCTATACATACGACTGCCGGTAAGCGACCTGTTCATGCTCTCAAAAGGTAAAATATCACGCGATAAAAATCTTTTATAATTCACTGAATTCCTATAGATTCGTTGCCTCATCGAATGTCTATGGCCAATTCAGGTAAATTTTCGTCCCCGGACTATTATCGTTCCCTTTTTGCCAATGCAAAGATGAACTCGGTCCTGATCATTGACCCGAACGGCATCATTCTCGAAGCCAACCGGGCGTTCCTGAGCTCATTTGGCTATAGTGAGGCGGATATCGTCGGCGAGAATTTTTCGATCCTTTTTACCCAAGCGGACCAGAAAAAGGACCTTCCCTTAAGGGAACTGAGGACCGTGATCGACGAGGGCCAGTCTTTTGACAATAATTACCTGGTCAATAAGAATAAGACGCTGACCTGGGTTTCCGGAGAGTCCCTTCTCCTGACAAACGACCGGCATGAAAAGCTGATCCTGAAAGTGATACAAAATATCCACGCCCAAAAGGAGTCAGAGTTCTCGATCATCCGGCTGAATAACTTTAACGAGAACATTCTTGGCACCATCGAAGACGGGGTCATCGTCCTCGACGAGAATTTAAAAATATTAAAGGCCAACCGTTCTTTCACGCAGATCTTTAATTTTTCGGACAAGGACGTCTCAAAGATCGACTTCAAAGCCTTTATCAGCACCTTCGATATCAATTCCGAGCTTTACAACGCCATCCTGGGCGTGTTTCAGTCGAAATCCAATATCTCAAGGATCCAGCTGGAAATGGATTCGCCGGGCATGGAAAGGAGAACGTTCGATATCAGCTGTACCCAACTGGCAGAAGAGGGAGAACAAACCAGGATATTGCTGATCTTCCACGATATTACGGCGCAAAAACAATTCGAGAAGCAGCGGGAAGATATCCTGAACTTCGTGGCCCATGAATTCCGAAACCCGCTTACCAATGTGATCCTGAACATCGACCTGGTGGACGAGATGCTGAAAGAGAAGAACCTGGACGAATTCAGAGGCTTTATGGAACGTACCCGCGTCAACGCCCAGCGGCTGAAAAGGCTGATCAACGAACTGTATAAGACTACCAAACTGATATCCGGCAACTTCGATCCCGAGCGTTCCGTCTTCACGCTGGAAGAAGTGATCGACGAAGCCATCGAGTCTGTGCAGCAGGTGCACCGGCAGTTTACGATCAGCAAAAAAGGAGATCCGCAGGTACCCTTATTTGCAGATAAGGAAAAGCTGATCCAGGTGATCACCAACTACCTCACCAATGCCGTCAAATACTCCAACGGGAATTATGATATCGAGGTGGGCTGCTTTTTGGAGGGCGATTCCGTTGTCGTCTCCGTCCGGGACTATGGAAAGGGGATTCCGGCAAAGGACCTCCCCTACATCTTCAACCGGTTCTACCGGGCACAAAAGACCAAGAACCTCGAAGGCCTGGGCCTGGGTCTTTTCCTCTCCAGGCAGATCGTTACGGCACACGGCGGGCGTACGTGGGTGGAAAGCGAAGAAGGCAAAGGCTCGACCTTTTATTTTTCCCTGCTGCTGCCCGTCTCCGAAGAGCAGGCGCCGGAATAGGGCCCTAGGGCGTCAATAGCGACCGGATCGACTGCACGAGCTGCTCCTTGGTGAAAGGCTTGGCCAGAAAGGCATCGGCTCCTACCTCCAGCGCGAGGTCCTGCGCGGCATGGTCGACACCCGTCACCATCATTACCTTTACGGCAGGATACTTCTTCTTGATAGTGCTGATAAGATCGATCCCAAAGCCATCAGGCAGGCGGTTGTCGAGCACGACGACGTCGGGCTGGTCCTCTTCAAGAGCCTCCTGCGCTGCGGCCAGGGTTTTGGCACGCCTGATGGTGACGTCACTCGATTGCAGCAGTATCTCCATCAGCAGGCAAATATCCCCGTCGTCTTCGACTATCAGAATATGGCGTTGACGGGTTATGATAACGGACATGTGCAGTTTTTTTAACCTACTACTAAACCTGTGCCATATTCGCCGTTAATTCCGGAGAAACCGCCGTGCTGTCGTCGTCATTGGCTCGGTCAAAGTCCCCAACCAATAAACAGATTCCGGTTGCTATGCACTTTGCCCTACCTTGCGCACAACTGGTTTTCCATGAAAAGATCATTATACTATTTCGCCTTTATCCTCACCATCGGCCCAGCCATAGCCCTGTTCTCCTGCAAAAAGCACAACGACGCCGCTCCGAAGACCTGCCGGATCGTTACCGAATACGACACTATTTATGGCTTCAGCAACACCGGCCAGGCGGGCATGGGGACCTTTGCCTTTGAGTACGAATACGACTATAAGGGCCGGATCGTTCATATGTCCACACTACCGCCCGACACCGATATAATCAGCAAGGTATGGACCTATGGGCCCCATTACATGTACGTCTACCCCGGCGCTTACCAGAGCTCCACGGATACAATATACCAGGACGACAGCAGCCGGGTGACAAAGATCGTCACGTACGAACCCAACGATAATATTACCACTACCTTGTTCACGTATGACGCCGCAGGCCAACTGGCGACGAAGACACAAAAAACCAACTCGTCCAACGATCAGCTTGTCATCACCTATAGCTGGTCGGATGGCGACATGATCTCCGAGAAGGATAACTCCGGTCACACTACAACACACAGTTATTTCACAGACAGGCCGGCTACCGCTGCTGATCCCACCGTACGCAATGATCTCTCCAGATACGGAGTATCCATAATCCGGAACAAACACCTTATCAAATCTTCCGATTTTGGCAACGGCGGCTATACGAACTACAACTACACCTTCGATAAGGATGGGCGGGTCGCGACCGTCACTTCGGCCAGCGGGGCCTACTTTGGAAAGGTGGCCTATGTGTACGACTGCTCACAATAGTTTGTGGAATTTCGTCCACACCCGCGAGCCAAGCGGACTGGTCATTTTTTGTATAGCGGTGCTGATCTTTATCGAAATTCGCCCCCGGCCTGATGGAGCCCCCGGGCGACGGAGACGCCGACCGGCCGGACGGCTCCCGCGGCGCCTTCCATGCCCACGGCAGAAGAGGTGAGCTACCGCGGCAACGTACAGAAGCTGGACTCCCTTGTCGTGGAACAGGCTCAGTCGATAAAAGAACTGAAAACACTACGCATCCAACAAATTCGGCAGGGTCCGGGAAAATCCATATATTGCCGGACAGGTTCTAACCAATCGATTCTGTAGCATGAGGCCCCAGTTACATAAACTCCCGTTATCCCCGGACTCTTCCTTTATTTATATTAATTGGGAATGCAACTACTTTGACAAGGCCTGGCACTTTCATAAGGAATACGAGCTCGTGCTGATCGACAAGACCGAAGGCACCCGTTTCATCGGCGACAAGGTCAACTTCATCAAGGAAAGTGACCTGATGCTCATCGGCCCCAATATCCCACACCTCTACCGGAACACGGAAGACTACTACCAGAACAAAGGGCTCGTGGCGCGGTCGAGCTTTATCCATTTCACCGACGACTTCCTCGGGGACAGCTTTTTCGGACTGCCCGAAATGAAGCTGGTCCGCCGCCTCCTCGACCGGTCGTCCCTCGGTCTCGAGATCCTGGGCAAGGCCAATAAATATGTGAAAGGAAAATTAAAAGAGATGGAGTCGATCCCGCCCGCCAACAGGCTGATCAAATTAATGGAGATCCTCGTCTTCCTCTCGACCAGCAAAGAGCTCGAACCCATCCTGTCCCGCACCTTTACCGCCAACAACACCAACGACACGGACAAGATCGACACGGTCTTCCAGTTCATCCTGAAGAACTACAAAAAGGAAATATACATTGAGGAGATAGCTGAAAAACTGAATATGAGCATCGCCTCCTTCTCCCGCTACTTCAAACACCATACCCGCAAGACCTTCTCCAACTATGTCACGGAGATCCGCATCAGCAACGCCTGCCGCCTCCTGATGGAAGGCAACCACAACATTTCGGAAGTGTGCTACCAGAGCGGCTTCGAGAACCTTTCAAATTTCTATCGCCATTTCAAGAAGCATACGGGTCTTATTCCCAAAGAATACAAGGGGCGTTTCCTCACCGGCAGCCAGGTCTAATCCGCACTTACCTCATCCAGCAGATAGAGTATCGACCGGTATTCCTTCCCCGAGACAGCCGACAGGGCCATCTCGCAGGTCTTGCCCGTCGAGTAATACCCGCACCCATTCTCCGCGGCAGCCTCGGCTCCTTCCGCCTTGCCCGCCGCCGCCGTCAGTCCGGGATAATAAAAACCCCGGTCTCCCGCCATGCCGCAGCATCCTGCGGAAAAAGGGATCACCGGCTCCTCGACGGTCAGGGCGCCCAGCTGCTCCAGTTTGTTATACGTACCCATTTTGTGCAGCGAGCACACGGGATGAAAGACGGCCTTGCCGGTCTTCTTTTGTATCTTCAGTTTCGGAGCCAGCACGTCCACCGCAAATTCGAGGCTGTCCAGTATCCGCAGCTTGTCGAACCGCGCCTGGTTCTCCACCGTCAGGTAAGGCCGGCTGGTATGCAGCGAATGGCTGCACGAGCTGATATCGAGCACCACCGGAATGGCCCCTTCCCGGGTCCATTCCCAAACCTTTTCGATCGTCTCGTTGACCTTCCATTTATATGCGTCCGCAAACCCCTTCGAGGAGAAGGCCTGCCCACAGCAAACACCAGTCATCGAAGGCGGTATGAACAGCTCCACCCCCGCCCTGCGGGCGACCCTCAAAAAGACATCCACGATCGTGTCACGCGCCGATACGTCCTTCCCCATCATTCGCGTGATGCAGGTCGGAAAATATACGGCTCCGTCCCCGGCGGTCGCAGGGACACTGACCGGCCCCGTCAGCTCGCGCGTCCACAACGGAAAATCCGGCGCCACACGACGCACCGCACCGGTCAGCCGGTGCATCGCCGCAGGTCCGAACACATTCCCCACCCTCAACCCGGCCTTCACCAACCGTTCGACGACAGCAAACGATTTCGCTACCCGCAACGCGGTCCTGTTCGCAGCAGGCGAATGATTCTCTCGCCGCAGCCGCTTGATCAGCTCTCCCGTATTAATATCCACGGGGCAGTTGGTAGCGCACATCCCGTCCACCGCGCAGGTATCCATGCCGTCAAATTTATAATCCCCTAATATCTCGTCATACGTGGAAGACTCCCCGGCAGCCTTCAGCCTCGCCAGCGATCGTCTCAGCACGATCCGCTGTCTTGGCGTCAGCGTAAAATTTCGGCTCGGACAGCTGCCCTCGCAATAGCCGCACTCCACGCATTTGTCGACCTCTTCCTCCACCACGGGCAGCGACTTCAGGTGCTGCAGATGACTATCTTTTCCCGCGCTCAGTATCACCCCGGGATTGACGATATTTCCCGGGTCCACCAGGGCCTTCAGCTCCTTCATCACCGCATACGCCGCCGGGCCCCACTCGGCCTCCACATAGGGCGCTATCTGTCTGCCCGTCCCGTGCTCGGCCTTGAGCGCGCCTCCAAACCTTGCGATCACCAGCTCTGCCAGCGCGGCATTGAATTCGCCGAAGAACCGGATCTCCTCCGGAGTCCCCACCGCCTGTGAAACAACAAAGTGAAGGTTCCCGTCTTTTGCATGTCCAAAAACGATCGCGTTACGATAAGAAAAGCGTTGGAACAATTCCTGCAGCGCCTCGATAGCCTCTCCAAGACGATCCAGCGGCACCGCCACGTCCTCGAGCATGACCGAAGTGCCTTTGTCCCGCACAGCCGCCACGGAAGGATACATCCCTTTCCGCAGTTTCCAGTAGTCGCCGCGGACCTTTTCGTCGGACGTGAACACCGCCTCCCGGACCAACGGCAGTTCCCTGACGCAATGCTGCGCCAAAACCAATTTCTCCTCCAACGCTTCCCAACTCTCCGCCTGGTACTCGCAAAGCAGACAGGACGCCCCCTCCGGCAGCTCCCGCAGGAAAGGCGGAGCGATCGCCAGGTGCTCGATCGAACGCAGCGCCGCCCGGTCCATGAACTCCAGCGCCTCCGCCCCCGTATCCCGCAAAGCGGGCACTGCATCGCAGGCGCTGCGGGGTGAATCGAAGAAGAGCAACGCCGCGCTCTTCAGCGGCTTATCGGCAACAGTCCGCAGCACCGCCTCCGCGATAAACCCCAGCGTCCCCTCGGCCCCGATCAGCAGATGCGCGAGGATATCCAAAGGATGCTCATAGTCCACGAACGCATTGATCCCATACCCCACGGTATTCTTGATCTTATATTTTTCTTTGATCCGCGCTACCAGCAACGCGTCTTCCATCACCTTTCGCCTCAAGGCCGTGATTCCGGCGAACAGATCGGGGCGCGACTGCTCAAAACGTGCGTAGTCGGCCGGGATCTCTGTGTCGAATACAGACCCGTCGGCCAGCACGAATCGCACATGCAATAATGTATGGTAGGAATTATCCACTACTCCGCAGCACATCCCGCTGGAGTTGTTGGAAAGGATGCCGCCGATCATGGCAGCATTGATACTTGCCGGATCGGGTCCGATCTTGCGGCCATAGCCCCGAAGGACATGATTTACCACCGCCCCCGTGACCCCCGGCTGGACCCTCACCCGGGCCCCGCCGTCCTCTACACGAACCAGGGGCCAGTGCTTCGAGACATCCACCAGGATGCCGTCCGTCACCGACTGCCCCGAGAGGCTCGTCCCCCCGGTCCGGAAGGTCAGTGTAGTCCCAAGCCCCGCCGCAAGGCGGAAAAGCAGCTTGATTTCATCCACCGTCTCGGGAAATACGATAGCCCGCGGCACCAGGGTATAGAAGCTCGCATCGGAAGAATATGCATGCCTGTCGATCAGCCTTGTCTTAAGACGCGCCGCCGGAAAATGCTGCTCCAGCTGCGGTACGAGAGAATCGCTCATTGGATCATTTTGTTCCTGGTCGCCCCCAGCTTCTCTATCTCCACTTCCACCACGTCCCCCGGCCGCAGCCAGACCTTCTCGGCCAGCCCCATGATAACACCCTGTGGCGTCCCTGTCAGGATCAGATCGCCCGGCTCCAGCGTCATGTGCCTGGCCAGGTCTTCGATGATCTCCGCGACGGAAAATATCATGTCGGACGTGTTGGAATCCTGCCGGACCTCGCCATTCAGCCTGCAACGCAATTGTAGCTGCTGCGGGTCCCCCACCTCGTCGGCGGTCACCAGGTATTTGCCCAAAGGTAAAAAATGATCCAGGCTTTTACCCATTAACCATTGACTTGTTCTAAATTGAAGGTCCCGGCAGGAAAGATCGTTCGCCACGCAATACCCCTTCACATAGTCGAGCGCCTCTGAAGCCGCCACATTCTTGCATTTCCGGCCGATCACCACCCCCAGCTCGACCTCATAGTCGAACTGGGTGCCCAGCGTTCCCAATGGCACGTCGCCGCCAAAATCCACCAACGTATTATTATATTTTGTAAAGACTACCGGCACCGACGGGATCGCCATCCCGCTCTCGAGGGCGTGCTGCCGGTAGTTCAACCCGATGCAGATGATCTTCGACGGGTTTCCCACGCACGGCCCGATCACAAGGTCATCCTCCTTCCGCACTAGCCCCGAGCCATCGATCACGCCTTCCGCAGTAAGAACACCGGGACAAAGCCGGCCATTATCCCAAAAATTCAGCAGTCTCATAGCTCAATAGGTCGCCCTCCCACCCGAAAGATCGAACGTAAAGCCGGTTGAGAAACTATTGTAGGGCGAGACAATATATGCCGCGATGTTCGCCGCCTCTTCCAGGGTCCCGCAGCGTTTCATCGGGATCTTGTCCGTCATATACCGGACCTGCTTCTCGGGCATATTGTCCACCAGCGGCGTCCGGATGACCGCCGGCGCCAGCGCATTGACCGTGATCCCCCGCTCTGCATATTCCTTCCCCTGGACCTTGGCCATACAGATCACCGCGGCCTTGGATGCGGAATACGCCAGCATCCCCACATTCCCCTCTTTCCCGGAGATCGAGGCAATATGCAGTATCCTCCCGTATCCCTTGTCCATCATATGCGGCAGCACCGCCCTCGACGTATAGAAACTGCTCATGAAATTCACCTCGAACACCTTGTGCAGGTCGGCGCTGTCCACCTCATGACTGAACATATTCGTCAGACCCGTGATGCCCGCGCAGTTGACAAGGATGTCGATCTTCACAAAACGACCCGCCACATCCTTTACGGTCTGTTCGACAAGCGCCTGGTCGCTCACATCGATCGACACCGGAACCGCCCGATCGCCATACTTATCGAACTCTTCGTGCAACCCCTCGCTGTTCAGATCGAACAGGATCACCTGCGCGCCTTTTGCCAGCAACTTGTGGGCGATCGCCAGACCGATACCCGACGCGGCCCCCGTGACGATGGCGACCTGCCCGTTAAAGTCTTCCATTTTAAACCAGTTTATTTTAGTGATTTGACCAGGTTTACCACCCGTTGATTCAACTCTTTTATATACTTCACGCTCGACGGATCGGGTATATAGGCAGCTTTCCGGGCAATGCTATTGGTCAATACCTCTCTGGCGATCAGCAGCTCTTTCTCCGCATAGTGGAACAGCTCCATGTTCTGCAGCGAGAAAAATATCTGCGGCATGACCTTCTCGAAAAGGTCGAAGGCCTCGTCATTCTTCCCCTCTCTCCTTAGCATAAATACCTTCTGCAGGATATCCGAAACAGCCAGGCCCGGCATGACCCCCGCGATGCCCAGCGGCGTCAGCTCGAGCATGTACAATCCGCCCCAGCCTTCGAAAAGACCTACCTTTCCGGCCGTGGCCTTGATGATCTCTTCGAACTTCGGTGCGCAGAGCGGCTCTTCCAGCTTGAGATATTTAAAATTGGAATGCTTTTCCATAAGGCTTTTGATAAATCCGACGCTGATCGAAGCACCGCCGGGATTAAAGTCCTGGACCAGTACCGGCGTCGTGGGTATCGAAGACAGGAATGCCGACAAATACTCCCGGATCGACTCTTCCGGCAGACCGAATATCCTCGGCACGGCCAGCGAGATCACGTCCGCGCCGGCTTTTACATTCGCCTGCGCCAGCCGGATGGCTATCTTTAATGAAGGGCTATTGGACTGCGCTACGATCCTGATCCGCCCCGCCGCGTGTTCGACGGCGACCTTTACCACCCGCAGCTTCTCATCGTCCGATAATTTGTAGAACTCGCTCGCATAGGCCGGAAGACAAACCGCCCTGATCCCACCTGCTATCGCAAAGTCAATGAGCCGGCGCAAAGCGGCCTCGTCGATCTCTTCGTCTTCCGTGAATGGCGTAGGAATGATCGGCACCACGCCAAATAATTCATTTTCGGTCATAGTCTATGTATTTAATTTTAGAGTATTTCGGTATGTCCGGTGATCCACGATCGTCAGTATCAGCGTCGCCACCAGCACAAGCAATCCGCCGATCACCGACTGGAGGCTCAGCCGCTCACCCAGGACAAAGGCCGATATCGGCAGCCCGAGGAAAGACACCATATAGTTGGATAACGCCACCTGTGTGGCATCGAGGGATTTCAGCACCCAAAAGAACAGCAGCATCGACAGGAAATTATGAAAGAGCGTCAGCGAAGTCATACCGAGCCAGGTCTTCGCCGTAAAATGCGGCACCTTCGCGAACATCCCCGGCTCATAGTAAAGGACCATCGGCGTCAGCATGACCACGAGCACCAGGTAGGTATAAAATACCATCTCCATTTCTGTAAAACGTTCTGCGACCTTCTTACAGCCCACATTGTAATAAGCGTTCCCCACGATCGCCAGAAAGATCAGCAGATTCCCGACCGCATACTTCGAGCCCAGGTCCATCTGCCGGATATCGTCGGTACTGCACAGGATAACACCCAGGATCGCGATGGCGAAGCTGGC
Organism: Bacteroidota bacterium; assembly: GCA_018267585.1. Classification (GTDB taxonomy): domain Bacteria; phylum Bacteroidota; class Bacteroidia; order Chitinophagales; family Chitinophagaceae; genus Puia. The sequence continues at coordinate 51,658 of JAFDYE010000837.1, read as the reverse complement.
CCAGCGGAGACCGTTCATCTTCTCCTTCAGGATCAGGAACGCAAAGACCGCGGTGATTACCGGCAGAGCCAGCACGAGAATAGCCGCGTTGCTCGCGAGGGACAGTTGCGTCCCATAGGTCATAAAGACCTGTGACGGAAAGGCGCCCAGCGCCCCCAGCTGTATGAAGATCAGGACGTCCTTTATCCGTTTGCGGCCCTTCCTGAAGTCCCTCACCGCAAAAGGCAAAAGAAAGATCGTCGCCAGCAGCATCGGCGCCCAGACGGTAAAATATGGCCCCACCTGGTCCTGCGTCAGCTTGATGCTCGTAAAATGGAATGACCAGATCAAATTGCAAAATACCAGGGTCACCCAGGCTATCAGTCCTTTCTTCATAAGCGTGTTAGTATATTAAACCTTTTCTTCCAGTCTTTGTCCGGTGGCGTACCGGCCAAGCGCTGCCTGATCCAGCTGCACGCCCAGTCCCGGCCCTGTTGGCACCACCGCCGCCCCGCGACGAAATTCGATACCCGCGACGATCAGGTCATCTACCCGCACCAGCTCTCCAAAAATATCCGAGGGGATCGTACAGCTGGCGCTCGCCGCCGCAATATGCAAGCCCATCGTCTCGGATATCCCCAGGTCCACTTCAGACCCCCGCCAGCAGGCCTTCCCCTCCAGCTGTGCGATCTCCGCCAGCAGCAGACAATTGTAGGCACCCCCGTTGAAATTGTAGCCATCCGTGGCGTCAGCCCGCACGAATTGGATGATATCCTTTATATCCTGCGTGTACGGCAACGAGATATGCCGGTACAACGGAACGCCCAGCCGCGACTTCAAATATTTATACCCCTCGACGTCGGAATGTTTGATCGGATCTTCCAGCCCAAGCATGATACCGTTGTCTACCCCCTCCATCAATCGCATCGTCGTCTCCACATTATTCCACCGCTGGTTGGGGTCGAGGATGATCTTAATCCCGTCTCCGCAGCGTTTGCGGATCTCGGTGGTCCAAAGTCGTACTGGGTCTTCATCTGAACACTTGAACTTGAATACCTTGTGCCCCTTCTCCATCGCCTCATAAGCCTTCTGCGCGGCGTCCTCCGGCGTCCTCCGGCCCGTCCAGCCATTGCAGTCGACCACCATACGAAAAGCGCCGCCCAGTAGCTGATGGATCGGAGCACCCAGTAGCTGACCCGCCAGGTCCAGGATCGCCGTCTCGAACGCCTCATAGATCCGCTGGTCTTCGATCGGCAGGGTCCTCCAGTTGATCTTCAAAACGTCGAGACCCATCAGCCGGCCCATCGCCTCCTGGATCAGCTCTTTCGACGCGCTCCGGTAGGTCTCTCCGATACCCACCAGTCCATTCTGTAACACGATCTCTACGATCCACTTCGGCTGGTTTGCGAATTCCGTCCAGCTGCCCCCGGTCAAATGCCGCCGGGCAAACGCCTCGTCCGTATCCAGTACATTCTCCGAATTAAGACTCCCGGGCCGGGCAGGCACAACTACCTCCGTCGCCCTTATCAGTTTTATCGCTGTCGCCGAACTCATATCTTTCTTCCATATTTTTCCGCCAGCTTCCGGATATCGTAGCTGAACTCGATAAATGTTTTCTCCCAGTGTTCCGCGCTCTCCGGCGTATACGGATAAAACCCTTTTGCATTGCTGACGCCCAGCGCCCCTTCTCCAACCAGCTTTTCCATCAGTGCCGGCGTGGCGGTTGAATTATCCAGGTCCGGGAACAGATCTTTCATCACCGTCCGATAGGCAGGGATACCGGTCAGGTCCATAAAGCGGAAAGGCCCCGCAAATGTTATCCAGTAGCCTAGATCGTTCCGCAGGCTCCTGTCTACGTCCTCTACCGTCGCATACCCCTTCTCCACGAGATGGAACGCTTCGCGCAGCATCGCATACATAATGCGGTTGGTGATAAACCCGCGGATATCCTTTCTCAGCAAGGAAGGCTCTTTGCCCCAGGATTCCGCAAGGCTAACGATGGTCTCCGCAAACCGCAATTCAGACTGGTCTCCGCAGATCACCTCCATGAACCGCGTGATATGCGCGGGTTCGGCCCAGTGTATTCCCAATACCCGCTCAGGGTGCTGCAAACCTTCCTGCAGGATCGTCACCGGTATGGCGGACGTATTGCTTCCGATGATCGCCGTTGGGGACAGCACGGCCTCCAGCCGCCGGTAGACCGATCTCTTTTCTTCCACGCTTTCGATGATCGACTCGATCACGACTTCATGGTCTTTCAGCAAGGCCACGTCATCCGTAATAGTCAGTCTTCCAAGCACCTCCCTTGGTTTCCCCGGGGACAACATCCCCTCTTCCTCCAATTCCTCCAGGTATCCCAGTATCCGCTGGCGCGCCTCTTCGGCCTGGTCCAGGCCCTTGACCAGCGACGTGACGGTATGCCCGGCCGCCAGTATACAGGTGGCTATGCTGCTTCCCATCAAACCCAGCCCGACCGTCCCTATTGGTATCTTATTGCTCATAGTTCTATTTCTTTATGACCGCCACGGCGTCGATCTCGACCTTTAGTCCATCCCCTAATACTGACTGCACGGTAGTCCTCGCCGGGAAAACGCCGCCGAAGAACGAAGCATATGCCTTGTTATAGCGGTCGAAGTCGTTGATATCGCTAAGGTGAACGGTGCATTTGACGATGTCGCGGATGGTGCCGCCCGCTGCCTCTATGACCCGCCGCACGTTCTCCAGTGTCAGCAGGGTCTCTTCCTCGATCGTCCCACGAACGATCTCGCCGCTCACCGGGTCGATCGCGCCCTGTCCGCTGACGAACAGGAGTCCGTCCTGCACTACTCCCGACGAGTAAGCGCCCGTTGGGGTCCCTGCCGATATCCGTCGCGGCCCGCCTTCATCCGGAACACCACCGCGACCGATCGGCTGCAAAAAAGGCCACCGCGCAAAAGACTCCACGAACTTCACCAACGCCTCAACTGCCTTTCCGAACAAATGCGCGCCTTTCTCCGCCGTCGCCAGCTGCGGCTCCCCGCTGCTCCCATTCCCGGAGATATATTCCGTCCCTTTGAATATCGTCACTCCCCGATAGGGCTCGTCGTCCTCCCAGGCCGTATATCCATTGCTGGCCGGCCGCTCCGCTCTTTCAACCCTATCCATAAAGACCTTTGAAGGGAATAGATGCAGCATCAGGCTCGTCTCATATTCGCAGGCATGACTGAGGGCCGGACTTTCCATCGGAGCCTCTCCCGCGAACGCGGGACCCGCCAGCTCCCAGTACGTCGCCAGGACAATATTCGCCTCACGGGCCAGCGCGTTGTCCGCATTCAGCACCGCCAGCGCCTGCTTTACGGGTGTGATATTTCCTCCGTGCCCGTTGAGCAGCACGATCCTTTTGAATCCATTCTTTAACAAAGAGCCCACCAGATCGACGATCACCTGCGTATACAGCGTCGGCGACAGACTAAGCGTACCCCCAAAAGACAAATGATGATGACTCGAGCCAAACGCCAGCGCCGGACAAAGCATCAGCAGTTCGCCCAGCCGCTCTTCCGCACCCATCGCCACCATCGTGACGATATCCGTATCCGTCGAAACCGCCAGATGCGGCCCATGCTGCTCGATCGCACCCAGCGGAAGTATGACCACCCGGTCGCCCGCATTCGTAGAAATGCTTTTATAATCCTTTGATGCGTATAGCATATTCATGATTTAAAATTAGCCGTTAACCCCTACCCATAACTATATTTAGCCGTCAGCTTTGTATACTTTTTTAACGCTGCGACGCCCTCGCCATCTCCAACGCTTTTGTCGTCGTAAAATACTTCGCCAGCATGTTGGGCACTTCCCATGCGGGCATGTTTCCATTCTTCACAAAACCCAGATATTTCTTCGTCACCTCTGCAAATGTCGCCTCGTGATCGAGCTGGAAGGCGGCCGGAACCTCCAGCTCCCAGCCGCCAGCCGTCTTTAGCAACGAAAGCCCCGGATATTCCGTCTGCAATCCCGCAATTAAGCTTCTCAGCTCTTGCTCATATGCTGCAGTAACCACAACGGGCTCGATCGAGAGCACCGGCTTATAGCCATGGGCCGAGTCCTGGCGGATCACCAGGCTCGCCAGGGTCCCGCGCATTACGGAAAAATGGGTATCCCCCCCACCAGGCGGCGCCTCGAAATTCCACCTCACCGACACCCGTGCGTGCACGCCTTTTATCGTATAGTCCATCACTCCATTCGCATAGACGCTCAGCGGAGAATCGGCCGCCATCCCCGTCACCCTGGCGTACTGAGCCGGGCTCAGGACCGTCGGCCATCGCCGCGCGGCCAGCATCCGGATATCCTTGTGATAGTCCAGCGCCATCTCCGGAAAGCATTCCCACTGGACAAGGTCCACCAGGTGCGTCGTAACGTCGACGATCCCCTCGCCTTCCTCCGTGACGTCGAAATACCAGGCCGGCCGGATCAATGGCTTGCCCGAAACCGACTTGAAAAAATGATGTACGCTTTCCTTCGTAACCGCGGGGTTCTCCGCCGTCCCCTTTTCCAGCACGCCGAATACCGCCGGCACCATGGACAGCCGCCGCTGCAATATGGTGGTGATCTGGTACCGCTCGGTCATTATATCGTAGAGCACCGTCCCTTTTTTCCGGGCTGTTGCAAAGGCCCGTTCCAGCCGCGGAAGATCCCGCCCCTCGATGACCATCGGTTTGTCAGAAAAGACGTTAAAACCCGAATCCACCGACTGTTCGATATATTCGATCTTTTTCCTGTTATTCCCTGCCAGGACGACCACATTCCCGGCTCTTTCCCGGAACATCCGCGACAGGAAATCCGGCCCCGTATACACCAATTCCTTCCAGTGCGTCGGTTCATCGCCGCGGCTATTGTATTTGTCGATCAGCGCCAGATGCGCCCTCAATTCCTGTCCTTCCGGCGCATAAACGTGTACGGTCGTGTCGATGCCGGAATAGCCGGACTTTTGCACCAGCGCCGCGTGAAAATGGCCCGGGTCCAGCGTGACCAGCCGGATCTGCGCACTACTCCCGATGACCCCAAAGAAAGCCATCATAACCAACCAATATTTCATCCCTTTAATTTAATTGCGCTGTCCGCATCCAGAAATAATTCCGCCTCGGCATGCTGTCGCAGTATCGTCGATGGATACGCCTCGGCAATCTCCTGCCTTACTGTGTTATATACCGCCTCTGCCTTTAGCTTCCCCGGCACCATACAATACACATACCGACCCGCCATCAACGCCGGCACCGTCAGCGTGATCGCATGCGTCGGCACCTCATGCAGCGAGGGGAAACACCCGTCATTCACCTGCTGCCGCCGGCAGGGGCCGTCCAGCTCGACCACCTTCACGAGGAAGGGATCGGTAAAATCGGCCACCGGCGGGTCGTTGAAAGCTATATGCCCATTCTCGCCGATGCCCATGCAAACGATATCCACCGGGTAGCGCTGTAGCAGCCGCGAATAGCGGACGCACTCCCCTCCCGGATCGGCGGCATTCCCGTCGATATATTCCACCGAAAGAAAGGGCGCCTTGCCAAATAGCCGCTGCCGGAGAAAATTACCAAAGCCCTGCTCCGCATCCGGCCGAAGCCCGATATATTCATCCATATGAAACCCGCGTATCCGCGACCATTCCACGGGCGCCTGCAGCAAAGCGGCAAGGAACTCGTTCTGCGAAGGAGCCGCGGCAAATATCATATTGACCGTGGCCTGTTCTTTCAACAGCTGCCCGATCCTGCTGCTCACCCTTTCCGCAGCCGCCGCCCCCATTTCCGCCCTCGTCTTATATATCTGTGTTTGCATAGACCAATTCTCCGTTGACAATGGTCGCACGGACCTTTATGTCTTCGCCAAAAATGACCAGGTCGGCATCATAACCCGGAGCGATAGCCCCCTTGCTCGAAGCCAACCCCAGTATGACCGCCGGTGTCGCCGTTATCATTCGTACCGCTTCGATCAGCGGCACACCCGCCATCTGCACCATCGTCCTCACCAGCCTGTCCGCCGTCGCGACGCTCCCGGCAAACGCAGACCTGTCCGGCAGCTTTGCCACCCCGTCTTCCACGATCACGCTTAGCCCGTGATGAAGATTCCCGAGCACGCTCTTCCCCTCCGGCATTCCCGCCGCCCGCATGGCGTCCGTGATCAGCGCCGTCCTCGCGGCCCCTTTGATCCGGTAGACCAGCTGCAGCAAGGGGGCCGGCAGATGAACCCCGTCCGCGATGATCTCGACGTCCATGTCTTCGATCAGGAAAGCAGCCTCGACCGCACCCGCATAACGAAACGCATTCCGCCTCGTCACGCCCGTCATCGCCGAATAGAGATGCGTCGCCAGCGAGTACCCGTTGTTCCATCCCTCCACCACCTCTTCATAAATGGCATCCGTATGCGCCCACGAAACAAGTACGCCCTTCTCCCCCGCATAACGCGCAAACTCCAGCGCACCCGGCAGTTCGGGTGCCGCGCTCCATCGCCGGACCAGCTGCGCCCGCCTCAAGACCTCCCTGTACTCGACGGGATCCGGGTTACGGATATAGCGCGGATCCTGGGCGCCCCGCTGGTTCATCGCAAAGTAGGGTCCCTCGAGATGCATTCCCAGGAACTGCGCGCCGCGGGTGTTTTTCGAAGCCACCCGCTCATACACGTCCAGGATATGCAGCAGCTCTTCCTTCGAACCCGTCAGCGTCGTCGGCAGCATCGCCGTCGTCCCGTACCGGGCATGTGTCCTGGCAATCTCCAGGAACGCATCCTCATGGCCATCCATGAAATCATACCCACCGCCACCGTGCACGTGGATATCGATAAAACCGGGCGATACATAGCATCCCGCCGCATCGACCACTCTGTCGCCCGGCGAACCCGACCCGGCGATCTTTCCGTCCCTCACAAAGACCTCCCCTCCCGTCACGATGCCCCCGGGCGTGATAACCTTTCCGTTTATGATACGAAGTCCATTCATTTATTTAAATATAGCCCAGTTCCTTATCCTGTGGCCATAGCTGGCGTAAAAAAATAAATAGCAATAGCAGGGCAGCAACACCCAATAAGCCTGCTGCAGACCGTTGCGGTCGGCCAGCCATCCATAGACCAGCGGCAGAATCGCATTTCCGCAGAGCCCCATCACCAGCAGCGAAGCGCCGGCCTTGGTAAACCTCCCGAGACTGTCCAGCGCCAGCGGCCAGATGCCGGCCCAGATCAACGAATTCGCCAGCCCCAGCAGGACCAGGAACCAGATCGAGTCGTCCACCCTGCTCAGCACGACCAGCAGCGAGAGCCCGATACCCAACAGCGTACAGACTAAGAACGCCCTCGCCTGGCTGATAAACCTCGGGATACAAATGATGCCTGTCAGATAGCCCGCTATGGTCGCCGCCAGCGTATAGGATGGAAAGACTTTGGCCTCCACCAGCGGGATATTCATCGACCCCGCATACGCGATGATGGTGTCGATCGCCAGCACCTGCGTACCAACGTGTAAAAAGATCGCCAACGCCCCCAGTACCAGGTGCGGAAACTGCAACAGGCTGCTCTTTCCCTCCACCGCCTCTTCCGTCCCGATCTCCGGCAGGGAAGAATACCGCACTAGCCAGCCCAGTCCGAACAATGCCACGCCCACACAGATATACGGTACGATGACCCGCCGGATCAGCTCGTCGAGCGCCGCCCCGCGCTCTGCTTCTCCCATCGCCGGCAGGCTTTTAAAAAGCTGACTGTCGGTCGGTCTCAATATCACCGCCGCAAACAGCAACGGAGCCAGTATCCCCGCCGCCTTATTGCAAACGCCCATGATGCTGATCCGCTGCGCCGCCCGATCTCTCGGCCCCAGCACCGTGATATAAGGATTGGCAGCCGTTTGTAAGATAGCCAGCCCCCCGCCTATCGCAAACAGCCCGGTCAAAAATCCCACATAGGCCCTGCCCAGTGCCGCCCCGACAAAAATAAAAGCCCCGAGCGACATGATCCAGAACCCCAGCATCATTCCCTTCTTAAAACCGATCTTCCGTAGCAGGTAGGCCGCCGGCAACGACACGACCAGATACGAGATATAAAAGGCAAAAGCCACCAGGTAGGACTGGAAATTATTCAGCTCGCACGCGATCTTGAAATACGGGATCAGGATCGCGTTCACCCAGGTGATAAACCCGAATACAAAGAACAATACTCCGATGATGGCGATATTCTTTGTCATTTGGCTCCTACTTTTTTCATTACGCGCCGGATCGCAGTGGTCACACTATCTTCTATACTGTTGGCAAACGGCCCCGGAAACCCGTAGTAGATCATGCTTTCCTCGGGCTCATATCCGCCTTCCTTCAATACCCGCAGCGACGGGATATAGCACATCACCTCGCTGGAATACCCGGCTACGTAGAGATGCTCGCCCGCGAACATTTTTTTTGCCTTCAGGTCATAGTCCACCACCGTCTCCCCGCTCAGCGCCAGGACACAGAGATCGGTCCCGAACCGCACCGCCTGCACGGGGTACACAAGGTGATCCGGCGTAAAGCCCCTGTTATAGGCCGACAGCATCAGCCTCGCTCTTCTTTGCAGGAATTTGTTATCCCCGACGATCTCCTTCTCATACTCCGCCACGTCGAATGAACGATACGGGAGACTTACCGTCGTGTACGCCGTCCGGATGGGAGCCCGCACCGGTCGCATCGTCGCCCCCTTCAGCACCTCATTCACCGCATCGGCCAGTTCACGGCCGTGTTGCTGGGCCAGCTCCACCGTACCGCGCGGATCCGGATTCTGGTCCCCGCCGCATCCCATCAGGAACATACAGGTCGCCCCGGGGTTCTCTTCCTCCAGCGCGGCCTGCGCAAAGCCAGCATAGTCTCCGTTGATCAGGAAATTGTTGTCTACCAGCGTGGTGTTGTGACACGCGTATCCGAACAGGATCGCCGCAGTCTTCCCGCCGGGTCGCACTACCTTTACTACGGGTACGTCATGATCGACGGGGCCGTCGGGGTGTATCTTATTTCTCCGATTGATCGCAAACCCCGCTGACCCGCGGCCAGAATACAACCGCGCCGGTGCGCGATCCGCCATCGCCATCCCGATCAGTTGCACCAGGTCGGCCGTCAGCTGCTGTGAATACTGCGACACCCTCCGCTGCTCGTCCAGCGTAAAGTCAAAGATCATATCCACACAGGGCCATACCATCGGACCCGAATGCGTATGCGAAGAGTTCAGCAGCAGCTGGTCCCGCCTGATCCCATACAGACTATCCGCCTTCCGCGCCACGTCCACCGACACCTGGTGCGAAAGCCCCAGCAGATCGGTCGTCACGACGACCACCCTGCTGCCGGCGCCGTCTTCCAATACCAGCGCCTTGGCCCACAGGTCTTGCAGGACCCCGGTCGCCGGCTTCTCGCGTCCCGCATATCCCGAAAGCCACATCGGCAGCTCGGGAGTGATCTTCACCCTGCCCGTACCCGCAACCAGCTGCGCCCTCGCGCTGAAACCAAACACCATTAACACCCCAAAGATCCATTTCATTTTTATAGTTTTACCGGCGCCACCTGCACCAGGTCGGTTCTGGTCCTGCCGTTCTCTGTGATCCTCGCCAGCGTATACACCGTCCCGTCCTTCGCAACCGCTATGGAATTTACATACAATGGCCGCTGCCCGTCTCCGTAGAAGATAGCCCCATGATCCTTATACTTACCCGTGACGATATCATAGGTCACCAGGTGCAGGTCCTCCAACCCCTTCGCCTCACCCATTGCCGTGCTGCTCTTCCCCCTGACCCTGTGCCCATCGACATACACCGGTCCGCCGGTCAGGTAATATAATGTATGCTTGTCCGGCCCCAGCGTCAGACCGAGATAGCCATAGCTGAATTCGTCAAACATCCCGCTGCGCTTCGACGGCAGCGATGTGATCCGATCGATCACATTCACCCGCTGCGCCCGTGGATCGAACTGGAAGAGGTATCCCGAATTCCCGTGCACGCCATAGATTGTTCTATCCCCCGGGTACCAGACGGTCTGGCGCCAGTTATATCCCATATGCCCGGCCGAGGTCGGGTCATACAGCCCGAAATAGTCCTTTCTCATGTCTTCTTCCACCGTTTCCAGCCGGTCGGACCCAACCCGCAGCCGGTAGATCGTCCCTTCCGAAGTCGTCGCATACACTGATCCGTCGCCCGGATCGATCGCCAGCGAACGGCACAAGGTCCTGAAATTCTTACCGGCCCCATTCTCTCCCTCGCCCGACAACGGACCGATCTCCTTCAGCTCTTTCTTCGCCAGGTCATACCTGAACATATATCCGGTCGGCCAGCTGATACAGTAGATCAGCCCGCGCACAGTATCCATATTGAGGGTGAGGATGCCCTCCTTATGCGGCGCGATCGCCAGGTCTTCAAATCGGGCTGTTCTCAGATCATAGGAGAGGATATGCCCGCCCGGGTATTCCTTGTATCCCGCAGGCGGTATCCCCATCTTCTCCATCCCGTCCACCATGCTATAGTATCCGACATGGGTACCAAAATATAGTTTCCCCTTCGACTCCACAAAATGGACATGACTCTTACCCTGCGAGATCGTCCTCAGGCCCTTCTCTCCGCAGGCTTCCGTCAGGTCACCGCAGTGTCGTATCTTCCCCGTACGCGGGTTAAAGGAATACATCTGCCCGCCCGTATCTATCGACTGCGAGCTCAGCACATAATATACATTGCCATCACTCGCTACATCGATCGCATTGTAGGTGTCGTGCGCGATCGAAAAACCGGAATTGTATGTCTTCGCCGTAAGCCCCGGTCCTTGTCCCACTGCCGCGGCTGCGGTAGTAATAGCAACCATAGTCAAAATAAATTTCATGCTTTTATTTTATCCGCGTTATCGTGTATCTTTTGGATCGCGTTGACAATATCATCCATATCCGCCCTGGTCCCCAACAACATGGACTGATAGAACCATACCGCTTCTTCATTGCACAGCCTGTCGTTCAGCGGGCAGTTGTTCCTTTCGTTAAAGGCATGGATATCCAGTTCAGCAGCGGTATACATCTTCTTATAGTTCTTGGACTGGAAGGCGTTCTGCAGATAGGGCATCTTGTTCAGCGGCGCATACCCTTCCGAACAGGGGATCCCCTCCGCGTTGAGCGCTTTCAGGAATGTCGCGCGCGACAAGCCCTTGAACCCATTCCTGTCATACCGGAAGGGAAAAAGATGGAATGCCGCCTTCGTGACATTTGGCGTCAGCGTATAGGGTATGACGCCCGGTATCCTGCTGATCCGCTCCCGCAAATAGGCCGCATTGGCATTCCGCAGCTCTGTCTCTCCTGGCAATCGCTTTAATTGCCCGATACCGATGGCCGCCTGGTACTCTGTCAGCCGCAGCTTGTTGCCCGCGATCAGGGTCCCCGCGTTGACCTGTCCCACCACCGAACCATAGGGATTCCCATAGTTGTGATAGGAATAGCACTTATCCATAAAAGCATCGTCGTTGCTCGTTATCGCCCCGCCCTCACCGATCGCCAGGTTCTTGGAATTCTGAAAACTAAAACAGCCGGCGTCTCCAAAGCTCCCCACTTTACGCCCGCCGATCTCCGCCCCGTGCGCCTGACAGGCATCCTCGATGACGACAAGCCCGTGCTTTTTCGCAATGGCCATGATCTTTACCATATCCGCCGGCAAACCGAGGATATGTACCGGCACTATAGCCCTCGTCCTGGGAGTGATCTTCGCCTCGATCTTTTCAGGGTCGATCTGCCAGGTCGCAATATCCGTATCGACAAAGACCGGCATCGCGCCCGTCGCCAGCACCGCAGCCACTGTGGCAATAAAAGTATACGGTGGCACGATCACTTCATCCCCGCCCCCGATCCCCAGTTGCAGCAACGACGTTATCAGCGCATTGGTTCCGTTGACTACTGTCAGACATCTCCGGGTTCCGATAAAATCTCCCCACTCTTTCTCAAATTGTGTGACCAGGGACGCCCTCGACCATACCCCGCTGCGCAGGTCATCCACCACCAGGGGCTCGTCGGTCTCCCGATTCCAGATCGGCCATACCGGCCACGCTTTTGTTCTTACCGGAGTTCCGCCCAGCACGGCCGGCAGTTGGGTTCCCACACCAGCCCTCAGCATCGTCGGTCCCAGCATCGTGCCCGCGGCCGCAAGCCCTGTCGTCCTGATAAAGTCTCTTCGACCAAAATTTTTATTTTTCATGCTCCTTTGTTTAGAATTTAATTCCCGCCGCATCATTGACCGCCTTCTCCAATACGCCTTTCAGCTCTACCCGCGCACCCCCTCTGCGTTTGCTCTCGTCCGCGGCTTCCATAAAGGCATAGACCGACAAAGTCTCTTCCTCGCTGACCGGTGACACCCCGGTCTTAAAGAATTTCGCGATCTCGCGCAGCAGCGCCTCATATCCCGAATACGGCCCGACCTTTACAACTCCCTTCTCTCCGAATGCCGTTCCGCCGTATTCGTGCTCTCCCGTCCGGGTCCCGCGGAAAGTCCCGATGCGACCGTCTTCCCAAACGCCCGTCACCACATCCGTGCCTTCCGTGCTAACTCGCGAAACCCATGAACATCCGCCGCCCATCAGGGTTATCAGCGTTTCCACCCCGTGTATCCCATACCAGAAAAAGTCCGGGTGGTGTGGTTCCAGCGGCGCGGGACTGAACGCATCGGCGCCCAGCACCTTGCCAACCGTCGCGCCGGTCCTTATATCCGTCATCCCATTCATATATCGCAACGAGCTCGCAGAAAAGACAGGCACCTTGTATTTTCTGGCCGCGGCATAAACAGCTACCACTTCCGCCAGCGTGCCCGCAACGGGCTTATCCACGAATAGCGGCTTCCCCGACCTTATCACTTCCAGCGCCTGCTCGAGATGCGGCCGCCCGTCATTGGTCTCGAGCAACACTACGTCCACCTTCTGAAGAAGCTCCGCTATCGACCCCACGATCTCTACTCCGTGCTTTTTTACCTCCTCGGTATACGCCGGTATCCGCTCGACACTGCTCTGAATGTCCTTGCTCCCGCGCGGATAGGCCGCCACGATCTTATAGCCCCCGAACGCGGGATCCGGCATGGTCCCATTCAACGCCTCGGTAAAAGCCGTGCTGTGCGAGGTGTCCAGCCCGATGATCCCCACCCGTCGTCCCGCCTCGGCCACCACTCCGCCCAGAACAGCGCCGCCTCCGATTCCCAGCACCTTCGTCGTCCCCCCCTTCTCCATCGATATATCCACCGGCGCATTCGTCATCCAGTTGCCACCGGTATAGTCCGGCACTGCGATCGAGCCGCTCCGGTTAGCCACCGACCAAACGCTCAGCGGCGCAACCGAGCTCCATAGCGCCGCGTCATAGACATTCTGATCCAGCGGCAGCCCATTGCGCAGACAGTCGATCGTCCTCCAGTCCATGATAAAATCCATCCCCCCATGATCCCCGATTCCCTTCGCCAGACCGCCGATCTTCTTCAATAACGGCGGCATATATTTTTCTTCAAGCGCCTTGTACTCCTCGGGCTTCAGCCACTCGTGACCCGTCGCATAGCGGGCCGGCTCCGGATACTTCAAGCCCGCCCCCTTCGTCCCGCTGACCAGCTGTATCCGCGAATAGGGGCGCGGTGAGCTTACATCGAACTGGACAAGGATCGTCTTTCCTTTTGACGTCCGGATCGTACTCGTGTTCATCGTGCCGTTGTACTTCCGGCCGGCATATGGCGTATAAAAAGCATCGGTGGCAGCCAGCTTCCTGGCCAGCGGGCCGGTGATAAAATCATCGGATGACATGGATACCAGGTACTCCATTTTGTCGCCGCGGTTGATGTTCAGCAGCTGGCACAGTGGTCCCAGGCCGTGCGTCGGATACAGATTCCCTATCCTTTTCGATGCCTCCTCCAGCTCCCACATCTGGTAGAAATGCTCTTTGGAGAACATCAATTCCTGCAGGTTGTGGATATATCCTCCCTCGCAGTGTACGATCTCACCAAAGAATCCCTGCCTGGCCATGCTCAGCGTCAACAGCTCGGACGCATCGTAGCAGCAGTTCTCGACCATCATACAGTGTTTCTTCGTCTTTTCGGAGGTCGACACCAGCTGCCAGGCCTCCTCGAGGGTCTTTGCCGCGGGGACTTCTACACAAACGTGTTTCCCGTGCTCCATGGAGAACACCGCCATCGGGGTATGCCAGGCCCAGGGGGTCAGTATATAGACAAGGTCCAGGTCATCCCTTTCCGCCAGCTTCTTCCAGACCTCGGGTCCGCCGGAATACAGCGCAGGTTTGTGCCCCGCCGCCGCTACCAACTGCCGCGCCTTGTCCACCTGCTCGGGCCGCAGGTCGCACAGCGCGTTTATCTTTACACCTTCTATCCGCGTCATCCGCTCGACCGCGCCAAAACCCCTGTTGCCGATGCCGATAAAGCCGACCCGCACTACGTCCAGCGCCGGCGCCGCATATCCGCTCATGTTGAACCGCGGTCCGGTCAGCTCCCGCTGCGCCTGTTCGTGGATCCTGTCGAGGTCTTCACGGCTTCTGGCATAGGCCGGCAAAAAATACGCGCCGACCCCGAGCGCCGTCTTCTGTAAAAAATTTCTTCTGCTGTTTCCCATATCTTAAAATATGCATTCTTCTAAAAACTTAGGTTGATATCCGTTGTTCGCCGCCCAGCCGACAGCGGTCAGTATCCTCTCCCTGAAGTCAGGCTGATAGTTGAAATAGTCGGGATAGTAGTACTGCTCATGCACGAGGAGGTCCACATATGGCGGCAGTCCTCCTTTGTCGCGATACGCATCCAGGTGCGGCCGGATATCCGCCAGCCCCGTCTTGTCGATGACGATGCTGCTGCGGATAAAGACGATATCCTCTTTGTTGTCTTTCCAGACAAACCTTTTCTTAATATGCCTCCGCTGCCCGACGTCCAGATAATACGAGACGGCCGGAAGCTCGTCGTCCACGTTGAAATATCCCAGTTGCCCCTTATACCCCAGATCACGCAGCGCCCTCGACCCCTCCACCGTCGCCGCTCCCCAGTGCAGCGTCGTCACCGGTCCCATCAGCTCGGGGCCGGCAAAACGCCTGATCTCGTTCATCACCAGCCTGCCGTCCTCCTTTACCGTGATGTAATCGGCGTCCTGATAGGGCCTGTCGGGAAATTCCCCCCGCGCATGAAAGGAGAGCCGCAGCCAGGACGCCTGCGCCTTCCATTCACCCGCAAAAGCATCGCTCAGCTGTGACAGGTTGAATCCGTCGGTCTCGTAAAAAAGATTGATATGAACCTTCGTCCCGTATACGTCGTGCAACCCTCTCAAAAACGCCAGGTAGGGGTTGTCGAAAATGCTTTTGTATACGCCTTCGTGCCGGTGGATATCCCGGAGGAACCAGATATTATCGTCAATGGACAGCCGATATCCGCCGGCAAAATGGGGCAGCCAGTAGACGCGCACGCTTTTTTCTTCCCCCGTCGTCTCATTCCTGGCCTGGACGGTGTTGTCGTACCCGCTGAGGACTACACCCGCTATATACCTGCCCTCATCCTCTACCGCTTTCACACCCCCTATCCGGATATCGCTGCCCGGTGCTGCTGCGACAACTACCTCCATCCTCAGCCTGTGGCCGGCGACCACCCCGTCCCCGGCATGCAGCATATCCCCGTCTCTCGGAAAAATGATCTCCATGGCGTTTAGAAATTTGGATTAAAGATCTCTTCAAATGACGCCGTCGCAACATAGGACGGGTCGTGCTGTATCCGGAAATCCAGCATCTTCAACAGCAGCTTTTGCCAAAGGCCGTACTCCACATTCCACCGGCCCAGCATCGTATTCAGCCGGTACCGCTGACTCTCGGAAAGCCATGCCGCCGTATAAGCGTCCTTCAGCTCGCCCCCCTCGTCCATCATGTCCTGTATATAGCCATGACAGATATAGCCGATATCGTAATAGACAAAATCATTTTTTTTCTTGCCCAGCATGGCATCGTTCCATCGGTCGCAGATCACCACCGCCCACAGGAACCGGCTCGCGGTATAGTGCACCAGCTGCGCCGACACGAGCAGGCTCCGGAGAAACACGCTGTCCTCATGTCCCGCCTTGCCAAGCGCCAGCACCAGCTGCGCCTCCGCCTCCTCGCTCTGGCGCCGGACGGTCCGCAATTCCTCCAGGTGCCCGCGGGAGTTGTTCAGATAATAAGATGAAAAAGGGTTCGACCAGGATTCGATGATCGTTCCACCCGGCAGGTTTGACGTATTCTTCCCCAGCACTTCCGCCAGCGTTGCGATCGATGCCGCCAGTGAATCGAGCGCCGCCCTCATCTCGCCCGCCATCCGCGGGTAAACGATCCTGCAATAACGATCTGAAAATTTCTGCCTTTCGGGCGCTATGCCCTGCCAGGCCCCTATACAGCCATAGGCCATGAACAGCCAGGACGGACGGACAAAAGGTTCGACCGCATCCGTCCACACGGAAGTAATATATCCCATTGCCCGGTGCTCCATCCCCGCCTTCAGCGTCAGGTCCATATTCTCGTAGGTATAGCCGGCCAAAGGATAGACATGGCCCCAGCCCGATACCGCATTTTGTATAAAGAAGCCACGTCCCTCTTTCAACACCGGGTCCAGGTAGTGATTGATCGCAGCCGTATCCGGAGAATATTCCCAGATCACCGGGATCGCTTCTTTTGGAAACTTCGATAGAATGTCCGGGTAGTAATTGTTCATATCCGTCCAGGCCAGTACCGTCTTGCCGTATCTTTTCCATTCCTTCTGAACAAAGTTCAGGTGCTGCAGCCATAGCTGCTCGGAATGCACACTGCTGTCGACCTCCTGCGAGATACGATTGGTCTCCCAGGTCTCGTCGAAGCCGACGTGCACGAACGGACTGGTGAACAGCTTCGCGTATTGTCCGATCCAGTCTTTCAACACCTCCTGCACCTTCGGGTTCCGGGGATCCAGTTCCTCGCCATACTTCCCGATCCCCAGGGAAGCGTACTTCTCTCTTTTCAGCAGATCGTGTAAATGGCCGTAGAAGGCGACGAAAGGCACCACGTCCATTTGCCGCAACCTGCCGTAGGCAATGATCTCTTTTACCTGTTGCTGCGAATAAGCCGCCCCGATATTCAACGATTCGTAGCCCTTCATTTCCATGCTCACCTCGTTGTAGAAATAGTACTGGTTGACCTTCCACCTCGCCAAAAAGTCTATCTGCCTCCGGATCTCTTCCACCGTCAACAATGCCCCGTGCGCAAAGTCCATCATCACTCCTCTGTACGCCATCGCCGGCTGGTCTTCTATCTCCACCTCGGGTGACACAGGTCCCAGCTGCCGCAGGGTCTGCACAGCATAAAAAAGACCCGCTGCGCTATGAGCGACTACTTTTACCCCGGAAGCCTTTACCGACAATCGATAATATTCCTTGTCTCCTTTTCCTTCCAGCATATAGCTGAATGGCACCTGACCACCCGCGCCAACCAGTTGTTTTAGCTCCTTCAGCGCAAATACCTCCTGGTCACCTGCTCCCGGCGGCACCGACACACGCAGCCTCGATAGCGCGAGGCTACCCTTGCCCGTCGCCATATGCCGGGGTTCCGGCAGGAGCACAGGCTGTGCCCCCACCGTCGCCCTCAGCACTATAAGAACCGCTACCAGGCTATTCTTCAACATCCTTTTTCTTTAAATATAACCTATTATTATTGCACATCCCACCAAAGCCTTGTTGCCGCGTTGTCCGGCCCGCCGAGCAGGGTCACCGCTGCGGCCACCTGGTCTGCATTGACCAATTTCTCCGATTGTAAAAAAGGCATCCGCTTGATAGTAGTGCCCACCGGAACGTCAGCGTTGTCGCTGTGCAGCACGGGGTAGAGTTTGGGCAGGTCCGTCCTGCGGTACTCCGCCCAGCCTTCCATTCCGTCGGGCCAGAGCGCCAGCCATTTCTGCTGCGCGACCTGTGCCCGCTGCATCGTCGGATCGCTGCTCCACAGCACCGGATAGTCGTTCACCGGGCCCGAATTCATCCCGTCGCCGGGCGCCACGGGGGTAGCCGTGTTCTTTACATAAGTGTTGATGACGGCGGCGTCGGTGATCCCCCACTGCGCCATCGAGGTCTTGATACCCGTCTCATACAGATTTTGCGCGTTGTCCCCCATATTCCATCCGTTCAGGGCGCCCTCGGCCCGGAGGAAATACGCCTCGGCAGCGTGCATCAGGTCCTGCGGAGTGGTATAGACCGCCCTCCAGTTGCCCCCGGAATAGGTACACCAGCGGGTCCCCGTATGCGAGACATTGACGGAGGAATTGGCGTCGATATTTCCCTTCTCCGCGTCGCTCAGCCCGTTGCGCAGGCCATTGTAAGAGCCGGACTGCGTGGCGGGCTGCCAGAAGATCGGCATCCGCGGGTCGTTATAGCCTTTCTGGATGGACGCCATCGTGGCGCTCATCCCGACATCCTCCCATCCCGAGATGACGGACAGGGCGTTCTCTTCGTTGTACGTCGCATTGGTCTTCTGCATATAGGCATCGGTGCCGATATCCGTCATCACTCCGCCCGCCACCGCCGCCTCGGCCTGCGTCTTTGCCAGTGCCGGGTTGATCGCCGATATGCGCAACGCCAGCCGGAGCCGCAGCGTATTGGCGAACTTTATCCAGGCCGATACCGGATCGCTTTGCTTGTGGTAGACCAGGTCAAAGGTCCCGAATGGTTTCTCGCCCTTATGACTGTTGAGCACGGTCACCGCCGCGTCCAGTCGCTTGAAGAAATCGAAATAGATCGAGTCCTGCCGGTCGTATTTCGGATAGCGCACTCCGCTGCCCGCCTGGCTGTATGGCACCGGTCCGAAATAGTCGGTTATCCGGTGAAAGGTCCAGACCCACCAGATATTGGCGACGGCGTTCATGGAGGAGTTCTTGTCGGTGCCCGCCATGATCGTCAGCAGCTGCGGCGCCGCGGACACATAGGCCGGGTTCCAGGCCGCAGGCAGCCAGGTCTGCTGGATGCCATACCGGTCCGTATTGAAGCCGGCTATCTGACCAAAATATTGGGCATACACGTCGGCGACCGCTCCTTCCCCGATCTCGAAATTGTCCGGACTCAGGGTCACGGATTGCTGCGCGTACGCGAACATCTGCGGATACTGTGCAGCGGTGATCGCGGATATCGCAGAAGGGTTGGTGTTCATCTCCGCATATTTCTTCGTGCACGAGTTGAGCCCGGCTGCAAGAGCAAGAATGATTACACCCGCACTGATATATCGATTGATTGACCTATTCATTGTCGATAATTTTTAAAATGAAAGTTTCAGGTTCAGACCCATGCTTCTCGTAGTAGGCAGGCTGTAGTTCTCCACCCCCTGGAAATTGCTGTTGCCGTAGCTGGCCTCGGGGTCGATATCCAATTTACGCTTCCCTATACCTGGCAGATCGAGAATGGAGCTGCCCCTGTACAGGAAAAGGAGATTCCGCGCGATAAAGCTCAGCTTCGCCGACTTGATAAAGGCAGGCAGTTTCCTGAAGTCATAGCCCAGTGACAGCTCGCGCAGTCTTACGTTGGTGGCGTCGAACGTAAAGAACTCGGCATTGCTGGAAGCTCCCTGGCTGACGCTCTTCCAGAAATCTTCTGCCTTTACGCCCGTGCTGTTCGACGAGCCGTCGGCGTGAACACCGGGCAATATCAGCCCTGCGTCCTCCCGGTATTTCGAGGTCACCTCGGAGAGTCCGTTATATGCCAGCTCAGCCGCCGTACCGCTTGCTATCACCCCGCCAAATTTCCCGTCGACCAGTACGCCCAGGCTCCAGCCCTTGTAGGAGAAGGTATTGCTAAAGCCGATGGTATAGTTGGGATTGAAATTACCCACGCTCTGATAGTCCGTCGTCCAGGTCGGCAGGCCATTGGCCCCCAGCAGGTGCTGACCCTTGAGCGTCGCCCATTTCGCGCCATACAGATCGCCATACGAACCGCCCTGCGCAACCCTTGGCTGTACCGTCCTTACGAGATCGGCAGATCCGAGATAGGTATAAGCCAGGCCCGGGGCGACAGACACAACTTTGTTCTTGTTGAGGGCGTAGTTCAACGTCAGATTCCAGGCAAAGTCGCGCGTCTTTACCGGCTGCGCGTTCAATACGATCTCCACGCCGGAGTTCTGGATATTCCCCGCGTTGATATACTGGCTGGAGAACCCGGAAGAGGCCGCGGTGCTTACGGACAACAGCTGGTTCTTCGAATTCGTCCGGTAGTAGGTGAGGTCGATACCCAGTCTGTCGCTAAAGAAACGCCATTCGGTACCGGTCTCGAAGGCCGTCGTTAGCTCGGGCTGCAGCCCGGGGATGGCCGCGCTCGTCTGGCTGGCAATATACCCGCCAAAACCGCCGGGAATGAACCGATAGGTCTGCGCCAGCAGATAGGGGTCGGGATCGTTGCCCACCCTCGTCAGCGAACCACGCACCCGCGCCAGGCTCACCCAATCGGGCAGCCTGACCATCTCGGAAAGAACGGCCGTCAGACCGACGGAGGGATAGAAATAGCTATAGGGTTCCGGGATCGTGCTCGACCAGTCGTTTCTGGCCGTCGCATCCAGAAAAAGAAAATCTTTGTACGAGAATTGCGCCGTGCCATAGACCGACTGCAGCTCGCGTTTGACCGTCGAGACCGTCTCCTTTAACGTCGATGCATAGGTGAGATCGTACTTGTTGGTGAACGCCAGTCCGTCCGCGATCGTTACCCGGTGTCTCGACCCGCGATCCAGCAGGCTGCTGCCGATATTATAGGTCACCTTCAGGTCGCGGGTGATATTGTTGTTGCCGTTGATCAGCACGTCATAGTTGCGCTCGTACACGAAGTTGTTCTCTTCTGCATAGTATCCGCCCGGCTGGCGCGCATAGTTGGCCGTATTGTTGGCGTACTTCTGGGTATTGAACTCGTTGTAGCTGTCGCTGCTGACGCGGCCCTGGATATTCAGCCAGTCGGTTAATTTGTATTTCAGCGACACCAGCCCCAGTATCCGCGACCTGTTCTCGTCGTGATGGGTGTTGTTTACCGTCCAGTAGGGGTTCATGATCACGGGATCGGGCTTGGACGACCAGAAGGTCGGCGTTTCGACACCGGTCACGTCCACGGTCCTGTAGACCTTAAGGTCATTTTGATTCACGCTCGAAGGAATGCTGTAGACATTAGCCGCCAGCAGGCCGTCGCTGCCGATTCCCGGTTTGTTGTAGATATCCTGTACGATATAGGTGACCTTGGCGTCCGCCGACAGCCGGTCGGTGATATTGACGTCAAAACGGCCGTTGAAGGTATTTCGCATCAGCCGGTTGCCAGGCGCGATACCGTTGACATTGTTGTTGGCGTAGGACAGGTAGCTAGATATTTTGTCGGAACCCGAGGTCAGAGAGATCGCATTGTTGGTGGTCACTCCCGTCCGGTAGAAGTCCTTGACGTTGCTCCCGGAATAGGTGTGCAGCGACGCGCTCTGTCCGCGCCAGTCGGTCACCTGCTGACCCGTCGCCTTCGCTCCCCAGCTGGTCAGCACGTTGGTGCCGTATACGCCGCCGACGCCCTGGCTGTAAGCGGTCTGCATTTTTGGAATGCTGAACGCGTCGTCGGCCTGGAGGCCGGAATTCAGCGCAACGGTCATCTTACCCGTTTTGCCTTTTTTGGTCGTTATAATGATAACACCGTTGGCGGCCCGGCTGCCATACAGCGCGGCGCCGGCCGCGCCCTTCAATATCGTCATGGACTCGATATCGTCGGGATTTATATTGGACAGACCGTCGCTGCCGCTCTGGCCGAAATTGGCCGAACCCGCCTCGTCCTTTACCTCGCCCGAGATCGTCTGGTTGTCGATCGCGACCCCATCGACGACGATCAGGGCGTTGTTAGTCCCCTGAATGCTCCTGTTCCCCCGCAGTACGATACGCGTAGCCCCGCCGGGACCATTGGAAGTAGGCGTCACCGTCAGACCGGCCACCTTTCCCGACAATGTATTGGCAAAGCTGGCGTCCCGGATCTCGTTGACCTGCTCACCGCCGATCTTTTGGGCCGAATAGGTCAGTGATTTGGCCTGTCGCTGGATTCCCAGCGCTGTCACCACGACCTCGTTCATTCCCTTCTGGTCCTGGGCAAGCGATATGGTTATATTGGAAGAACCCGCGCTCACCGCCTGTTCAGCGGAGACATAGCCAACGGAAGAAAATTGAAGAACGGCGTTCGAAGAAGGGATATTGATCGTAAACCAGCCATCCTCATTGGTTGTCACCCCACCCCTTTTCCCTTTGATGGACACCGACACGCCGGCTAGCGGCTTTCCGGTCAGCTGGTCGACTACCCGTCCATGGATGGCTTCTGCAGGGGCGGCTGCCAGACGCCCGATCATCCCAAAAAGGAATATCATGTAGAGAATTCTAACACGCATAAGTTGTTAAGTTTTGGTTTGTTTTAAAAGCAGTTTTCAGGAAGGCAAAGCATTCTCGTGCTCGTCATGGCGCAGGACGTCCATCTGGCCATCACCAGCAATCTGTTTGCGATCAGTCTTTTTTAGAGGATAAAATTTCTTATGCTACCAAAGCTAAAAAGTTGAACGAAGATAAAAATTCGAAATTCTATTTAAAATGTATACTTTTTTAACAAGAAAGCCGGACGACAATGTCGCCCGGCTTTTCCATTTGATAATTTTAGTTCAAAGCGAAAGATAGTCACCCAACTCGGGTCTGTTGGCGAGCGCGGTATCGATGATCTTCAGAGCGGTCTCTCTTTCTTTCCCGACGAGGGCAAGTCTCGGAGCACGAACATGCTCGCTTCCCACCCCCACCCGCTCTTCGGCCAGCTTGATGTACTGGACCAGCTTGGGCCGGATATCGAATTCCAGCAGGGGCATGAACCACCGGTATATACGGGTCGCCTCCGCGACCTTCCCGGCCTTTACCATCCGGTAGATCGCAACGGTCTCCGCCGGAAAGGCGCAAACCAGGCCCGCGATCCATCCCGTGGAGCCCAGCAGCATTTCCTCCACGGCGATCGTGTCGACACCGCAAAGTATCTTGAACCTGTCGCCAAATGCATTGATCATCCGCGTCACGTTGGTCACATCCCGCGTAGACTCTTTTACCGCCTGGATATTCCCGCATTCCACCAGCTGATCGAACATCGCCAGCGTTACCTCTATCCGGTATTCTACAGGATTATTATAGACCATGATTGGCAGGTCGGTCGCCCGGGCCACCGCCTTGAAATATTCTACCGTCTCCCGTTCGTCGGCCTTGTACCGCATCGGCGGCAGCAGCATCAGCCCTTCGGCCTCCCATTCTTTCGCCAGCTTAGCCTGGCGGATCGCCTCCCGGGTAGAGCCCTCCGCAATATTCAGTATCACCGGAACCCGCCGCCCTGCTGTTTCAACCGCAGACCTGACCAGCCGTTCTTTTTCGTCCAGCGTCAGCGTACTCGCCTCCCCCAGCGAGCCGCCAAGGACCACGCCATCGACGCCCGACTCGATCTGGAACTCTAAATTTTTGTTGAATAAAGGCAGGTCGAGCTCGTCATGAGCCGTAAAATTGGTCGTCAGTGCAGGGTATACGCCATTCCATGATATAGACATAAGCAATAGTTTTCTCAAAAATATCAGGCGAATATATAGCACATATCTTTAATCTTAACCACAATTGAGCCGATATTAACAGTTTACCGCAAATACAAAAAAACCCGCTCCATTTAAGAAGCGGGCCGAAAAGCCTTTTCTGCGTCGTAAACCAATCAATAAAAGAACTGCTCGAGGACGATCTTTCCGTCCTTCACCTCATAGACCATCAGCTCTTCGATCCTGATCCTGCCGTGGGGCTGAACCGTGATATCCATTGTCCGTCCTACAACGAAATGATTTCCGCTGACTATAGGCGCAGAGGTATACATTTTATGTACGTCCCGGATGCGTTGGACGAACTCCATACCCTTGTTGCGAACCGGCGTCTTGCCTTCGGCATAGCCGAGGTACACCGAGTGTTCGGGCTCTACGCTTCTGACATCGGCGGCGAAAAACTCGTCCTGGATCTCAAACCATTTTTCCTGTTGGGCCAGTTCGTGGAACCGGTCGGCTACTTCCTGTGTGCTGAGGGTCCTTTTTTCTTCCCGGATCATAGTTATTGTTTTTAAATTAATGAGCTCATGAAGGAGTTCCTATCCCGATCTCACAATGGGTCTTCAGGCTCTTCATAAACAGCGCCCAGTGATAGTTGCACTCCGCATAGAGGTCTGTCACCTCCCTCCAGTCCGCATGGGTGAACCGTACTACGGTATTCCCGTTCTTTTCCGCCAGATCGAAAGAGATGGTGGTGCCAACCCATTCGTCGACGGACCGGATTCCCTTCCATTCGACGTTCTTGTTGGGGGAGAGCCTGGATACTTTAAATTCACTGACGTCCTTTCCGAATGTGAACACATTTGTGAACCCGACTTCCGGTCTGGCGATCGTGTTCTTACACCACCAGGACTCCAGTCCGCGCTGCGTGGTGATTGCTTCATACACCTTTTCCGGGCTGACTTTTATAACCAGTTTGTGGATGATCTCTGCCATTGCTTTGATATTTTATATAACAAAGCTCCTGCTTAAACGGCGATTTTTCCGGGTCCTCTATGGACTTTCCGGGGGGGCGATCTGGACAGCTTCATTCCCTTTTTATCAGGGACCTGGCGATGGCAACCGATGCAAGATGACCTATAAAGCAGGAAACGGCGAGGGGGCTGAGTTCATCCTCCTGCTCGATCCCCGGCAGATGACCTGGGGCTTCAGCACGAGCCTACGCGGCTGGCCTCCGCCCCGCAACCCTTCGAAAAGCAGCCTGGCGGCCTCCTCGCCCATGGCGACGGTCTGCTGGTTGACTGTGGACAGCGACGGGGTGATATACTCGCCGAAGGCCTCATTGGCAAAACCGATAATGGCGATATCCTCCGGGATCCGGAGCCCCGCCGCCTTGATCGCCTGTATCGCGCCGAGCGCGGTAAAATCTTCGACGGCAAACACCGCGTCGGGGAGCACCGGCCTCGAAAGCAGCTGGTTCATGCATTCGCGGCCGGAATCGATGCTGACCTTCCCATATACGATAAGGTCGTCGTTGAGCGGAATATTATGGACGTTCAGGGCCTCGACATAGCCCTTCAGCCGGAGATTGAAGATATTTACGTGCTGCTGTCCCGCAATATGCGCTACGCGGCGGCACCCTTCATCGATAAGATGGCTCGTCGCCTGAAAGGCGCCGGCAAAATCGTCGACCTCCACCGACGCCACCCCCAGCCGGGGGTCAGTGCGATCGAAGAGCACGAGCGGTATCCCCCGGTTGCGGATCTCGGAATAGTGATCGAGGTTGATCGTCTCTTTGCTGATAGACGCCAATACCCCGTCTACCCTGGACTGCAGAAAGGTCTGGACACCCTTCTTCTCGTGTTCGTAGAGCTCATTTGACTGGTAGATCAGGACGGTATAGTTGTTCTCGGCCGCCACCTTCTCGATGCCGTGAACGACAGAGCCGAAGAAATTGATCTCTGCCGACGGGATGATCACCCCGATAATGCTCGATCTTCCAAGCCGCAACGAAGAAGCGATCTTGTTGTGCTTGTAGTTAAGCCGGGTCGCGGTCTCCCGCACCGCCTTCTTGGTTGACTCGCGTATACCGGGATGATCGTTCAGTGCGCGAGAAACCGTCGCCGCAGTTATATTCAATTCCCGCGCGATGTCGAGAATGGTTACCTTAATGATATGACCGCTCATGGGTTAGTTCACCCCATTTAACTTTTTTATCAGGTTCACTTCGTCCTGCCTGTAAGGGGTTCCATCCTTGTGGAAGATATCATGGAACCATTCGACAGGCTGACTTCCGTCCGGCAGCGGAGTATCCCACGCATAGATGGTATTGGTCTTCCCATCCACAAACCCCCAGTTGATAGCCGCCACATTCTCTTTTTTCAGCATGGGCAGTATCGTCGAAAAGCGACTGTTCCGCGTGCGGGCCATATATTCCGTACAGATCAGCGGCTTGCCGTTGGCCTTCAGGAGCTCGACCACCCTATGGTGCATCGGCAGCTCTTCGTAGTCGTGATAGGTGATCACGTCTGAATTATTCAACTGGAAGGCATTCAGCTTCTCCAACTGCCAGTCCCAGAGCCCCGCGCTCACCGGCTGGTCGGGATTTACCGCTCTCGCCCATTCAAAAACTTTTGCCAGCAAGGCGAGCGACGAATCGCCCTTCCCGCTGTTACCCGGCTCGTTGTACAGGTCCCACAGCAGTATCCGCCGGTCATGCGCAAAGGTGGTGAGCACGTCCTTCACGTATTTTTCCAGGCCGGGAAAATTCGCCGGGTCCGTAGACGCGGGCTGGCCGGGGTCCTGTACCCATCCGGAGTTGTGGACGCCCGGCCGGGGCGCCGGCTGCACGCCCACTTTTGGCTCCTTGTTCCAGCAGTCGTCGAAGAATACGAACAGAGGCTGGATATGGTGCTTGTCGGCGATGGACAGGAATTTATCCATACGCTTCTTGAAGCCGTCCGGGTCCTGCTTCCACGCCAGCGAATGCAGGAATACGCGCATGGTATTGAACCCGATGCCCTCCGCCCAGCCCAGCTCTTTGTCGATGGTCGCGGGGTCAAATGTCTGGGCCTGCCACATCTCCAGCTGGTTGATGGCGTTGGCCGGAATATAGTTTGCACCCGTCAGCCATTTGTGCTGGCTGTACCAGGCATTGGCCTTCTCAGCAGACCAGACTTTGCCCTGACCGAACGAGTTGCCTATTACGAGCGTCGCGAGTACGCCTAAGATCATAATTTTTTTCATACACTATCTTTTTAGCTTGTCTTCCAATACTTTCATAAAATAACCTCCAACTACGCTGCGGGCCTGGAACCCGACCTGCCTGCCATCCTCCGTCTCGTGCCAGTCACTCAGCGGCACACGGGTCGGCGTCTCGTTGACATACTTGTAGACCGGGTCGGTAAGCGCTTCGAAGTCGCGCCTGTTGTCCGCAAGCGTCGCCGTCCACATGATCCAGTCCGACTTGGTGTACCCTTTGCGGCTATCCAGCGGCAGACCATATTTGTTCTGCTTCGTAAGGTAGTACGCAATCTCTTTATTATAGACCTCCCGGGGGAACAAGCCCAGACCCAGCACCTTGTCCCAAACCAAATTGTATTTCTGGCTCCAGGTACCCTTTCCGCCAAAGGTCAGCGAATAGTGGTCGCCGTCATCCGCCATGCCCATCCATTTGGCGGCCATTTCCTTTGCCATAGCGCGATACTTGTTCGCGGTATCTTTTTCGCCGAGCTGATCGGCCAGCTGCGCATATCCGCCCAGGGCGACGATGGCCTTGACGGAGAGATTGGCGTTCCGCGCCAGGTGCCCGGCAAAATCGTCCGTACACAGCTGATTGGCAGGGTCGAAACCTTCCTTTGCCAGGTAGCCCGCCCAGATGCTCAGGGTCTTCCAGTGCTTTTTCGCGTAGTTCGCATTGCCTTCCGTCTTTCCGATCGCCGCGGTGAGGATGACCATATTGCCGGATTCCTCGACGGGCATGTCCTCACCATAGGTCTGACCATTGGCCAGCGGATAGGTACCCAGATCGTGCGCGGAATAAGGTTTGGTCCATTTCCCGCTCTCGCTGAAGAAGAAGATGCCGTTAAGCATCCCCTTCAGCAAGTCCGGATTATAAGCAAGAAACAAGGGCGCTGATGGATAGGTGACGTCGACCGTGTTGATCGACCCGTTGCTGAAATTCTCCTTGGAAAGAAATAGTATCTCTCCTTCCGGGCTCTTCAGCAGCTTGTGCGCCGCCACGCTCTGACGATAGGCCAGCTCACAAAGCTGCGCATATTTCTCGCCGCCCGCCTTTACGGCGTCGGAGTGCACGCGCTCGTTAAAGGCCGCACATTTCTTCATCACGACCGCATAGGAAGAAGACGCTGCCGAAAGCTCTTTCTCGATGCTGGCTCCCGGCTTGTCCCTCCACCACGCGCGGAGGTCCTGGTGAAAATATTGAATAGCATAGATATCGTCATAGCCTATGAGGAAAACCTGCTCCTTTGCGGTGCCGTGGACGGACCCCAAGTCAGCGACGGTATTCAGCCAGAGATGCTTTCCTTCGGTCGCGGCGCCGGAACCCGCGCCCCCAAAAAGACCGGAAGGCGTCACCGCAGCAGATATGGACTGAACAATATTCTTCCCGGCCGCTGCTACATACATATAGCCCCAGTCGATGCGCAGGTCGTCTCCCTTTTTCTTCAGCACCGGCTGCGTTACGCTGCCGGCCTTCAGGATAGAGAGCCCCCCGGCCGTGTATTTTTCTGCCTTTACAGGCTGAGCGGCGGTATTGACCGCAATATCCGTCGACGCGCCGAAGTACACCTGTACTGCGTGCGATTTGCCGTCGTTCGATCTGACACTGGCCGCTACGTACGACACCGGCCTGGACAGTTGCTCCAGGTCGTCCGGCAACAGCGGAGACGTAAAGGTCAGCGAGAGATCTACCTTCCCGCAGGCGAAGGCATACTTCGTCTGCGTAGCCTCTACACTTACCGATCTTTGATCGGCTTCCTGTACCGCACCCGCGGCAGGCGCGACCTCCTTTTCCGCGAGTCCCAGGTCCAGCCAGGCCCCGCCGGCCGTATTGGCGATATGGATGGCCAGCACATTGCTACCGGTCTTCAAAGCGGTCTTCTCCATCGGAATATAGACATACTTGCCTGTCCAGCCTTTATGCTGGTAAATTTGCGTCCCGTTGAGATATACCTCCACATTGTCGTCGTGCTGCAGCTTCAGGAACAGCGGCTGCGATCTGCTTCCCGAAATGGTAAATGTCCTGCGCGCCCAAAGCTCTTTCGATCTCCAGACCGTACCGGCCGTACTTGCATTGTCACTGAAAGGCGCCTTGCCCCGCTGCCAGTTGCCGTCGTTAAAGGTCAGCTCGTTCCAACCGGCAGCCGGAGCCGACTCCGTATAAGCCATTTCATAGGCCTTCTCGTCCGCCGCCGGCAGCACCGTCCGGTAACCTACGTTCTCCGCTCCCAGGAATCGATAGAACAGCCCGTCCACCTTCACGATACCCAGCAGCGGCTGGTCCGTGCCGGTCCAGTGTTTTGTAGGCGAGGCCGTGAGCCGGTCGGTAGTCGACCAGATGCTGAAATAAGGATCATGCGTAATAAGAGGATAAGCCGGGGCACGGAACTCCTGGGCCTTCGCCGCGAAGGCCAATCCTATCGCGGCCGCCAGAATGCTTGTTTTTTTCATCCGAGTCATTTGTTTTTAGTTATTCTCAATTCTATTGACAGTAGGCAATCTATCTTGAGGGAACGGGCAGCGGAACATTATCTTTCACCGGTTCGCCAAATACCGGCTCGCCGTTGGCATTCCAGGTGAATCGCTGCGCCCTGGGCGCCCGTGTGTTCCCGCAACCCTGGCCGGGCTTGCTGTTGGCGTGATAAAGTATCCAGTTCTCCTTCCCGTCGGGGGACAGGAAAAAGGAATTATGGCCGGTAGCATAAATGCCGTTGGCCGGCGATTGCTTGAAGACGGCGCTGTCCGACTTCTTCCACGCCGCAGGATCGAGAATATCGCCCTTGCCGGTATACCGCAGCATACCCAGCGCGTAGTTGTCCGTCCAGCAGGCGCTCGCCGAATAGATGACGAACAGGTCGTCGCCGTGCACCAGCCCTTGCGGCCCTTCATTGACATTGATATGCGGAGGGTCGTCCTTCGGGTTTTTTATATCCCCGATCTTCTCCCAGCCATATTCGGGACTTCCGATCTTCACGCGCTGGCTCTCGATGGTCAGCGGGTCCTTCATCCTCGCTATATAAATATCCTGCTCTCCGTTGTCGTCACCCTCCCATCCCGACCAGACCATGTATAGCCGTCCTTTGTACCGGAAGACGTCCCCGTCTATCGCCCACTTGTCGGTGGCGTCGGTGATCTTGCCCTTGAACACCCATTCACCGTTCATCGGATCGGAAGAGTCGTTCTCCAAAACATACAACCGGTGGCCCTTATTGTTGCCGCCATCGGCGGCATAATAGGCATACCATTTTCCGTCGAGGAACATGACCTCGGGCGCCCAAAGATCGCGCGACCATTCCGTACCGGCGGGAGGTGTGTAGATGGTCTTGTGCTCTGCGTGGCGCAGATCAGTAATATCCTTCGTCTTCCAAAGGTCCAGACGGTTTCCCATCGTATGCGTATAGTAATAATATCCGTCCTTGTAGCAGCTGTATGGATCGGGACCCGAAGGCAGCAACGGATTGGTATAGGTGGTCGCAGCTCCCACCACCGGGAATGACGATATCCTCAACCTCGCCCCACCCATCGGCACCAGTGTCAGCTCTTTCAGCGGCTCATTCGTAGCGACCGGGCTCTGCGGCAGCACGCCGCAAAGTCCGTACTGGTCTATCGTCCAGGAATCGATCTTCCTTCCCTTTGCCTTCAGTATTATCGGTGCAGCCGCATTGGTAAAGGGGTTATTATCAGCAGGCCATCCCCCCTTCTCCACTTCAAAGGATGACGAATCCAGCTCGAGGCCATAATTCCAATCCGAAGCAGGCAGTATCTCGAAAGCCGGCCACTTCCCTGCATCGGCCGAGGCCTGCCAGCCCGCATCGCCTTGTGCCGTGGTCCTGCTATCCTTCCGCTGATAGGTCTCGTCTATCTTTAAAGAAAATCCCAGCGGGCCATAGTTAACGCTGACGCTGTTCTTGTTCCTGGCCCAGCTGGTCAGCTTCAGCGCCATCGGCAGCACCAGACTGACGCGGTCTCCACTCTTCCATGCACGCGCGATCTTTACGTATCCCTCCTCGGCAGCCATTTGCGACTCCTTCCCATTGACATCCACCCTTGCGCCGGTACACCACGCGGGTATGCGCAGGTACAGCGGAAAATTCAGGGAAGCACTCTTTGTCTTTATCGTAAATTCAATATGCTCGTCAAAAGGATAGTGCGTCTTTTCTTCGATGGACACCGTCTGTCCTCCGGCCTTCGCAGTCACAGTTCCTTCGACGTACAGCTGCGCCGCCAGCCCATTATCCGGCGTCGCCATCCAGGCATTCTCCGCATAGTATACCCATCCGGCCGCATGGTTGTGCTGACAGCAGCGACTGCTGAAGGGGTTCATCATGAGGAAAGGGCCTTCATTGGCGATACCGGGCGCGTGGTTCCGGCTGTCGCTGACGACCATATTCGGAGCCGTGAGATAACGGAGACTCCTATAGTCCGGCATGAATGCCGCCGGAAACGTATTAAAGGCCACATCCTCGCAATTCTCCGCCCACTTCGTGTCGCCGGTCATCTGCAGCAGGAATTCGTCCGAGGTCATCTGTTCGACCATGCCGCAGGTTTCTACGGCCTGCCGGGGGTCATCATACCCCTTTCTGGCGTTCTCATCTGCACCGAACATACCGCCGGGCACCTGTCCGTAGAGGGTCCTGATCAGCGCAAAATCATTATAGGTCGCATCCAGATCGGATTTCTTATGGCTTTGCAGGTAATAGGTCGCCGGCTCCCTGAAACACTGTGCAATGTTAACGTTATGCCAGTTGGGCAGATTATTCTCTTGCCGCCAGTCGGCCGTGTTCCTGTCGATCTTCGTCGCCAGGTCCAGCAGCCAGGGTTCGCCGGTACGGTTGTACAGCCAGTAAACGCTGAGCATATTATCCCCTCCCCTGCTCTTCTCCCAGTAGTCTTCGAGGAAATGTTCGTCCGGTATCGACAGCTCCCATTTGAAATACCTGCTCATGAACTTCAGGACACGCGGATCCCGCGAGTATTCATAGTATGACTGCAGACACCATAGCATCGGCATATTCGTCCACAGGTCACGGTTCCCATTGCGGACGACAGCGGGACCAAAATCTCCATCCGCCCGCTGATTCTTCAATACGGTATTGATCCAGAACAACGACTCCCTGATCATCACTGAGTCCCGCAGCATATAGGCGATGTCCGCATAACCCTTCAGCCAGTAAGGCAATTCCTCCCATCCATATTTCCCCTTGCCATCCTTCGCCAGCCAGGCGTTGTCTTTTTTTTCAAGCCAAATGCTGATCTCACCCAGATGGCCGGTAAGCCCTTCGCGCTGCAGCTCCAGCTGTCTGCGCAACCAGCCGCCGGGCCGGAATGCCGTGACGGGCAGCTTGATGAACTTACCTTCCAGCAAAGGCGCCCGGTTCTTTACCTGCGCCTGCGAGACCGAAAAAAAGCAAAAGGACAATAATAGGATGCCTGATTTCTTCACATCTTTCTTTTTTAATAAAAAGGGGCGGGGAATCCCGCCCCACTATCAAATATACCAAAACGAACTGCCAGTTTTAAAAAGATATCTTCTGCAGCGGCGAAAAGATCATATCCTCCAGCCCCGCGATCTTGAGCCCGATACGCGCATAAACGTAATTTTGCGTCGGTGTCATCGAAGGTACAGCCACGCTCAGCGAAATATTATTCATATCCGTTATATCAGCGGCTGCCAGGTCCTTGTTGGCGATATTGTCGCCGCCGGACACGAACTGGTCCTTGTTGATATAAAGACTTACCCGCTCGACGTCTTTCGCATTAGCGTCTGTAATGATCTTTTCCAGTTTGCAAGTCGCGGAAACCGTACCGCCGCTGATCGTGATATTCGCATTCCGGATCATGTAATAAGGCGTCACCTGCAGATCAACGCTCTGGTTACCCTTTAGCGTTACATTGACCGTATCCGGGTCACCAGCGGGGGTCTGCTTCCACATAAAGGGCCCTTGTCCGTTGGGAACGATGATCTTGTAGGTTCCGTCGAACAATACGGCGGAAAGAGTACCGTCCTGCGAAAATGTCGAGCCGATCGGCCCTACCTTTCCAAATCCATACTGGTAGATCTGGAACGGCACCTGGTTTCTTTCCACCTGGATCGTATCGGTCTTGTATAATAAATGTCCGGTCAGCATGCTGCCGGGCGCCGGGTAATTATCCTTCTTACAACCAGCAGCTGCGGCAAGCGTCAAAACACCAAAAAGATATATTGAATGTTTCATGTGTCGATTTTTTATTGATTGGGCTGGCGGATCAGCTTGGGATTGGCCGCAATCGCGTCATTGGAAATTTGAGAATAATAGTTGCCGAACAGGAACTTGTTGTATCCTGTCGCCAGGGCAGGCTTTGTCTCCCTGAAGATCCATTTCCCATTGGTGGTCGGGTCCGTGGGATTGTAGACCTTGTAAGGCCAGAGTCCCCAGGGCTGCGTGCTATGCGTCCCGGCGACTCCTAAGTTCGTTTTGATATCCGTCACGCTGGTCGGCGTACCATCCCAAACCTTATGCGCCAGTCTCCAGCGTTTCATATCGAACAGAATATGCCCTTCGAAGGCCAGCTCGATCCTGCGCTCGTGCACGATACGGTCGAAGGTGATATCCCCTGCTGCCAGCGGCGTGGTTAATCCGGCTCGGGCACGTACCTGATTCATGTAGGTTGCGGCGTCGTCGGGATGTCCCAACTCGAAAGAAGCTTCCGCGGCATTAAGCAGGACTTCGGCGTAGCGATAGCGGATAAATGCCACTGTACTGCCCTGGCCTCTTCTGCCCGAACCGACGGCGGGATCGATGTACTTGCGGATGTAAAAACCCGACTGCGTACGCAGTTCGAGACCGTTGACCGGACCGTCTGTACCCACTACCTGAACTTTCGTTTGCGTTCCCGGCAGTGCTACCGTGTGACCGGCTTCATCACTCGTGACGATCGAGCCGTCGCCCAGCACATAGCCCGCCCAGATATCGACCTTTTTACCCTTGTACAAGCCGTCCGGCAGCAGCACTGTACCGGCAAGGCGCGCGTCCCGTCCTGCAAAGATGTCCTGCAGGTTGGTGTAATAGATAGGATTGTTGGTTCCATCTACCGTTGCCAGGGGAGCGAATGTATTGTCCAGTTTTTCATATTGTTCTACCAGATTGAGAGAAGGATCGAGACGGCCGGCGTCGCCACCTTCATCGGACAGCGAATAGGGCTGGTCGTTCGTCGTGAACGAGTGCACCTTGCCACCCGTCTTGAAGTCTTCATAATAAATAGATTCGGCACTCGCCTTGTCTATAAAAAGATTGGCGTAGTTGTCGGAAAGATTGCCTCCGTTGTTATACAGGCTATAGGCGCCGTCCGTGCCGGCAATGATCTCCTTCGCGGCATTCAGCGCCTTGGTATAGTAGTCATTGGCCTTCGATGCGGGGATGCCTACTTCACCGCCCGGCAGCGACACTGCCGGAGTCGAAGCGCCGTATTTGGCGATCGAAGCCGCATAGAGCGCCGCACGGCATTCCATGGCGACGGCAGCAGCCCGGCTTGCCCTCGACTTGGTGGCGGGGTCCGCCGGCAGGTCGGCCTTGACGGCCTCTGCTTCGCTGATCACAAAATCATAGATATCGGACTCTTTGGCACGGGGAAACTGTATCGTCGTGATGTCCTTCGAAGGCAGCGTCAGCGAATGGAGGATCAGCGGCACTCCGCCATAGCGTTTGCAGAGCTCGAAATAGTACATCGCCCTGAGAAAACGTCCTTCAGCATAGAACCGCTTCTTATCCGCATCTGCCAGCTGCGTGCTGGCACTGTCCCGCTCGAGGAAGAGGTTAACCTCACGGATATAGGTATAGGCGGTGGACCAGTCGATGGCCCACTGGCCGTAGGGCCAGCCCGTCCGCTGAACGATATAGGAGCTGCCGTTCTCGGACGGGAAACTTTCGCTGAAATCGGCAAAAGATCTCCATCCCGGGTCGTTGCTGTTGCCGTCAAGACTAGATATATCTTCCTGTCTGTTATACAAGTCGGCCAGCACGGTCAGCGCCAGGTTAGGATCGGAAAACACCTGGTCCGTAGTAAGGAAGGTCGTCGGCTGTACATTCAGGAAATCGCTGTCCTTCTTACAACCCGTCAAACCAAGAACCACGGCCACGATCGCTGTTATCGATAATAGCTTTTTCATTCTAATATTTTTATTCTTCTCCAACTAATTTTATAAGGAAAGATTGATACCAATGTTAATTACCCGGTTCTGCGGGAACTGCAGACCGTTGTCGTCGACTGTCTCGGGATCGAGATTATACTTGGCCAGATTGTCTATCGAGAACGCATTGTACACGTTCGCATAGATCCTCGCTTTGTATATTTTCGCCCGCTTCAGGATCGACTGCGGGAAGGAATAGCCCAGCTCGATCGTCCTGGCCCTGAACGAAGTAATATTGTGCATCCAGAATGTAGATTGCACTGCGTAGTCGCTGTGGGAGGTCCCGACGTTGTACCGGTTAGCCGGGTATTTGCCGGCAATCCACGGACTGTTCAGGTCAAATATATTCTGCCGGTGCCACCTGTCGGTAAATATGGCGTTCAGGTTTCCGTTGTTCTGGAATGCCCAGCGCTGCTCCCAGTTCTGATACCAGGTGTAGCCTGTCGCCCCGGAGAAATCGGCATGAAAATCAAAGCCCTTGTAGTTGGCGGCGATGCTCAGACCGAAATTGACCTCTGGCTGAGTACCATATCCATAGCCGATAGGTCGCTGATCCGATTTATCGTTGGGATCGGTGCTGACCTTGCCATCGCCATTCAGGTCTGCGTAGATCAGGTCGCCCGGTAAAAGGGTCTTGTTACCCTGGCCGTCGAGATCGACTTTATAGCTATTGATCTGCTCCTGGGATTTGAACTGTCCGATACAGATAAGACCCCAGCCTTTATTGGTATACCTGGTCTCCCTTGACGTCAAGTATTGATCCATCGAGTTCTGGAACGTTGGATTGTAGTCGTGGAGCCACTTGTTCTTCGTAAAGCTCATATTTCCCGTGATGCTGAAGCCCAGCTCCCGTATCCTCGTATTGTAGGTCAGTGAACCCTCCTCGCCATATTGGGCGTCCGATCCAACGTTATATGAAGGCAGTCCATAGCCCAGCTCCAGCGGTACCACGACGTCGTTCTTTCCGCCAGGAATACCTGTACGCTTGCGGTAGAACCAGTCAAAACTACCAGTCAACCGGCCATTGAGAAAACCGAAATCCGTGCCAACGTCTGTAACCTTGTCCTTCATCCAGGATACCGTAGTATAAGGGGCGCCCCTGTCGCGGCTGGCCGTCACCGTATTGCCATTCAGGATGGAAGGCGTCAGCAGGTTGCCCCCGTTATCCGTACCATAGTTATAGCCGGAGAGATAAGTGAAATCGGGCAGGATGGGATCCGTGCCGTTGAGCGCCCTATCATCCCCCAGTATCCCATATGAACCCCTCAGCTTCAGGTCCGACAATACCGTATAGTTGTCGTTCAGCAGCGCCTTGAACCAGGGCTCTTCCGTGACCTTCCAGCCCGCCGAGAATCCGGGGAAATAACCGACCCGGTAGCCCGGAGCGAAAAGATAGGAAGCATCCCGTCTCGCGGAAGCTTCAAAGAAATACTTGTTGCCGTAGCTATACGTAAACCGCCCAATATAGCCGGACCTGGTCTGCGTCTGGTCGGCGTCCTCGTAACGGTCCATGATCGCGAACGTCACCAGCGGCAGGTAGTTGGATTGCGGCGACGCATGCAGCCAGTTGCGCAAGTGGTGGTTGTTGATCCTCTCCGCCACTAGTGTAGCCCCGATCGTGTGCTTGCCGAAAGTATTCGTATAGTTGGCCTGCAGCTGGATATCCGTATTGATATTCTTGATCTGCTCACGGTCGCGCCAGGGATTCGTGCTGCCGCCCGTGACCTTGTAGGTATTGTTGCTGTCGATATAAGTATACGCCTTATAGGTGTATTCCTGGTTGTTCTCGAGGTAGTCCGCGAAATAATACGAGCCCAATGCCCTCACCGACAAGCCCTTCACACCCGGAATATCGTAGTCGACGTGGAAATTCGTCTGAACTACGCGCCAGTCGCTGCGCAGGTGGCCGGACAGCTGGTTATTCAGGAACGCATAGTTCGATTCCAGGTGCGGCCCGAGGTCGTTCAGGTATTGAGGATTGTCATTGGCGTAGGGTCTTTCCATCGGCGTATTCCGCAGAACGGCCAGACGCGCGAGGAAATAGTCGTCGCCACCCGGAACGCCCGGATTCTGACGGGTCTCCACGCGGCCGTTGATGTCAAAACCGACCTTCAGCCCGTTGGACAGCTTGGCTGTCACATTGGACTGAATATTGGTACGATTGAAATTGTATTGGCTTCCCAGTACGGAGTTTTGGTAAAGGTTCGTACCCGACACATAATACTGGACCTTGTCACTACCGCCATTGATATTGACGTTGACGGAATTCAGCGGCGCGCCATTATTGCCCATTACGTACTTTCTCCAGTCAAAGCTCCTGTATTGTCCCTGACCTTTCTTGGCCTCGTCCAGTATCGCCTGTGTCGTGCTGGTGCTGCCATAGGTGTTCATTTCCGCATCGGCCTTATAATACAGGTAGTCGTAGGTGTTGTTAAGGACCTTGGGGAATCTGAAAAAGCTCTGGTAGCCGGTGTAGGCGTCCAGGTTGATATTGTTCCGGCCGGCCGTTCCTTTCTTGGTGGTCACGACCACGACACCGTTGCCGGCCCTTACTCCATAAATGGCCGCCGAAGCGTCCTTCAGAACGGTAATGCTTTCAACGTCATTCGGCGACAGGTTGTTGAACTGGCCCTCGTCCTGCTGAATGCCATCGATTACATAAAGTGCCGGACCGAAGTTGCGGATCTGGATGCTGGCGCTCGCTCCCGGACGGCCCTCCGCCTGACGGAACGTTACGCCCGGCAGTTTGCCCGCCAGCGACGTGCTGACCGTGCTGCCGCCGTGTACCCGCTCGATATCCTTGGAGGTCACCGTCGCGATAGCCGCGGTGATGGACTCCTTTCGCCGGGTACCATAACCCACGACCACCACGTCGGAGAGGTCGGCCTGGTTGCGGACCAGCGAGATGTTCATCGTCGGCGAATTGCCTACCACCATCTGTTGCGTGGTATAACCTACATAGCTGAAAGTCAGTACAGAGCTCTCGCCGGCCACCTTTATGGTGAACTTGCCGCCGGCGTCGGTGAACGTCCCGTTGTTGGTACCGCTTTCCGTAATAGTTACCTGGGGAATGCCCTTTCCGGTGCTATCTTTCACCGTACCGCTGACGGTGATCCTGGGCTTTGTCTGTGAAAATGCAGGGATCGAAAAAAGTGCAAGAAGGAAACAGCAAAACAAAAACCTTCCTTTTTTTTCCATACAGCAATTAATTGTTGGTTAAAGAAAATGTGCAAACGTTTACATGGATCTCAGTCCGAATGACTAATTTTATCCATTCGTAAAAGTAGAAGGTATATCCGACGCGCCTGATTCACTCCGTATCATTTTCTTTTCAAAATGTTACATTATAGAACGACTGCCATATTAACCCTCTTACTCACCGGCTTCCTGTTCAGGACATACGCACAGCCCTATTACTTCCGGCACTTCCAGGTAGAGAACGGCCTCTCTAACAGCACGGTATACTGCACGACACAGGACAAGAACGGGTTTCTCTGGTTTGGGACCAAGGAGGGGCTCAACCGTTTTGACGGCTATCACTTCAAGCTTTTCTCTCTCCGTAACAACGCCATTGGCAGCGACATGGTCTACTGTCTTTTCAGTGACGACAAGGGCGCCCTCTATGCTGGCGGCCAGAACGGCCTCTTCCGCTTTGACTACGAACGCGAGCAGATGGTGCGAATGATCGATTCCCTGGTGGAGATCAACTATATACAGACCGACGATAAGGGTAACCTCTGGTTCCTTTCCCGCAACAACGTATACAGGTATAACCTTACTACACACCAACTCACTCATTTCCCCGAGTCGAAATACTTCCACGCCGACTGCATCTGCAAAACGGATAAAGGCGA
Source organism: Bacteroidota bacterium (assembly GCA_018267585.1). Taxonomy (GTDB): domain Bacteria; phylum Bacteroidota; class Bacteroidia; order Chitinophagales; family Chitinophagaceae; genus Puia. Next base: position 12,904 of record JAFDYE010000837.1, on the reverse strand, counting down.
GATCTGGTTTACCGATAACAATGGCCATATCTGGAGATACAACGAAGGCTCGAATGACTTCACCTCCTTCGATATTTTTTCTCACTCCCCGAGGCCAAATTCCCGCGAAGCCCAGCGAATTCGCTATGCCGGCAACAACAGCCTCCTCATCGCCACCAACGACCAGGGACTGAAATGCTTTGACATCGCAACGGGTCAGTATACGGACATACTCACCTATAATCCGGGCAGATCTACCATCTACGCGCGCGATATACTGCAATATTCTCCCGACGAATTCTGGATCGCCACCGAATCGGGCATCTTTATCCTCGACATGAAGTCCGGCCGGACGATCAATCTCAAAAAGAAATTCCTCGATCCCTACTCCCTCTCCGACAATGCCGTCTATTCGCTTTGCAAGGATTCCGAGGGTGGCGTCTGGGCAGGCACGTATTTCGGCGGCGTCAACTATTACTCCAAGCAGCACGCCTTCTTTGAAAAATACTATCCGGACAATTCTTCGGCCTCCATCAGCGGCAGCTCGGTCCGCGAGATATGCCAGGATGCCTATAACAATATATGGATCGGCACCGAGGACGCCGGACTGAATAAGCTGGACAGCTGGACCGGCGCCATTACGCATTTTATGCCATCGGGCTCGCCAACCGATATCGCCTATACCAATATACACGGCTTGCTCGCCGACGGCAACCGGGTGTGGGTCGGCACCTTCGAGCACGGTCTGGACGTCCTGGACGTAAGGACAGGCAAGGTGGTCCGTCACTATATGTCGGGCCCGGGCCCCCACGACCTGAAAAGCAATTTCGTATTGACCCTCATCCGGACATCCTACGGGAAGATCGCGATGGGAACCGCGGCCGGAGCCTACTGGTACAACGAAAAGACCGATGACTTCACTCCCCTTCCAGGCATCCCCTACGCCTTCATCGCCATTATCCTCGAAGACCATAACGGTGTCCTTTGGATGGGGACCCACGGCAGCGGGGTTTATTTTCTGGACCCGAAAACCGGCCGGACGGGTCACATGGACGGAAGCGCCGCCGTTGGAAAAGGCCTTGCTTCCCGCGACATCAACGCCATCATGGAAGACAACGACCATAATATATGGTTCTCCACCGAAGGCACGGGACTGTGCAGGCTGGGGCCCGACAGAAAGACCTTCTCGGACCTTACGACCGCTGGCGGCCTGCCCAGCAACTTCGTCTTCCGGGTCGTCCAGGACAACAACAACGACTACTGGATAACCACCTCGAAGGGACTGGTAAATATCCGCAAGTCGAACAACGCCATAAGGGTCTATACAAGGGGCAACGGCCTGCTCAACGATCAGTTCAATTACAATTCCGGATTCAAGGACAAGGACGGAAAGCTCTACTTCGGCAGCGTCCGCGGGATGATCACGTTCCAGCCCAACGACTTTGTCAACCCCGACTTCGAACCGTCCATCTATATTACCGGTTTCCAGGTGGACAATGTAGAGCTGAAGACCGGCCCCGACAGCTCGATACTGAAAAGATCCATCCTCTATGCCGACAATATCACACTCCCGCACGATCAGTCTTCCTTCAGCATCGATTTCGCTGCGCTCAGCTATGCCTCGCCGGATAGGACAGAGTACCGTTATTTTATGAAGGGACTGGACAAGACATGGACCCATCTTCCTACCAATCGAAAGGTCTATTTTACCAAACTGGCGCCCGGCCATTATACTTTCAGGCTCCAGGCGGCCGTCGGCGGACACTGGAGCCACGCGGTAAAAGAGCTCGCCGTCGTTGTCCTCCCGCCCTTCTGGGCCACCATCTGGGCCTATCTGTTATACGCCCTGCTGCTCGTCCTCCTTATCCGGTATATCGTCCGCAGCTACCACCGCCGGACGGAAATAAAGAAAGAAAAGGAGATTTACGAGGCCAAGATCGATTTCTTCACCAATGTCGCCCACGAGATCCGCACGCCACTGACCCTGATAAAAGGTCCCGCGGAGAACCTCATCGAAAAGATCGACGAGCTGCCGGGGATAAAGGAGGACGTGCTGACCATGGAAAGGAATACCAATAGACTGATCGCTCTCGTTAATCAGATCCTCGATTTCCGGCAGACAGAGACAAGGGGCTTCAGCATCGACTTCTCCCGTGTCAATATCACGTCTGTAATGCAGGAGACCTGGCTCTCCTTTCAATCGATGGCCAAGAAGAAGAATATCGAGTTCACCTTCGACTATCCCCCTGCGGACGTCTATGCGATGGCCGACGAAGAGGCGCTCAAAAAAATATTCAGCAACCTGTTCAGCAATGCCGTAAAATACGGCCAGCACCAGCTATTCGTTCGCCTCTCGTCCGGCAGCGGCAAAGACGCGGACATCATTATCGAAATAGCCAACGACGGCCCCATTATTCCCGCAGAGATGAAAGAACGTATATTCGAGCCTTTTTACCGGCTCAAAGAGACGAACAAGCAGAAGGGCACCGGCATCGGACTCGCGCTTGCCCGATCGCTCGTCCTGCTGCACAAGGGGCAGCTTTTTTTGGATGATAATTGGCCCGGCATGAATAAATTTGTGCTCGAGCTGCATTCTAACCTATAAACGAACGCTTATGACGCCTTTAATCCTGCTGGTAGATGATGAAGAAGAGATACTTGACTTTCTCGAACGCATCCTCAGCAGCCGCTACACCATTCTGAAAGCCACCAACGGAAAAGAAGCCCTGAAGATCCTCGAAGACCAAGCCATACAGTTGGTCGTCAGCGACGTCATGATGCCCGAAATGGACGGATTCGAACTTTGCAAGACCATCAAATCCACCCTGGATCATTCCCATGTCCCCGTCGTCCTGCTTACTGCCAGGAACACCATACAGGCCAAGGTCGAAGGGCTCGAGCTGGGAGCAGATGCCTACATCGAAAAGCCGTTCTCAAAAGAGCATCTGCTCGCGCAGATATCCAGCCTTTTGAAGAACCGCAACATGGTCCGCGAATTCTTCGCCATTTCCCCCCTGGTGCATATCAAGACAATGGCGCACACCCGCAGCGATGAAAAATTCCTCTCGACGCTGCACAATACGATCATGAAGAACTTAGACGACCCGGACCTCGACGTGGAAAAGCTGGCGAAGATCATGACGATGAGCCGTATCACCCTTTACAGGAAAATAAAGGCCCTTTCCGACCTGTCGCCGATCGAGCTGATCAATATCTCACGCCTCAAAAGGGCTGCCGAGCTGCTCGCCGGCGGCGAACACCGTATTTATGAGATCTCGGATATGGTGGGCTTCAGCTCGCAGAGCAATTTTGCGCGCAACTTCCAGAAGCAGTTCAACATGACGCCCACGGAATACATGAATTCCCGTCAGCAGGAGCAGCAGCGCTAGGGTATCCGCCGGGCGACGAACTCCCCTATCCTGTCCCCTTCCTCGAGCCCATACTGAATGGCCGGCTTGAAATGGATGCCGCCGTAGAACCTGCTGACGGCCGCCTCTTCCGCCGCCTGCCGGAAAGACGTAAAATGCCGGGGCGGCAGGCCAAACTCTACCTCCGTGGAGTCCGTGAATGCGAACTTGTCACCAAACAGCCGGGTCAATACGACGGCTGCGCAGGCCGATACGACGCTGTGTCCGCTGGTGTATTCCGGAAAAGGCGGCGTCTGCAGCAAGGGCATCCAGTCCTGGCTGATGTATTGGTTGATATAAGTTTCCGGCCTTATCGCCTTGCTCCTGTACTTTTCATCCCAGCAGCTGATAAAGGCGTCTGCCATTACAACCGATGTCCAGGCATATGCCTGTAGACTCTTCACCACACCGGCCTTCGCCGTCTCACAGGCTACCTCGGTGATATTGATCCAGTGCCCTCCCGGCGAGATCTTCTTTGTGGCGAACATCAAATGACCGTTGACATTCATCTTGAAGGGATTGCAGTCCCAGAAATTGGCGATCAGCCGCTGCTCTTCGGTCAGCTTAAGGCCGGCTTCATATACCTCCATCGCGTCGGCATAGAACGGACTCCCCTTCTCGTGCGAGAAAGGCGTCGGCGGATGAGGGATGAACTGCCGCGCAGAATCGATCACAAAGGTCCGCATCTCGCTCCAGTGCGGCTCGACGGCCTTCATATAGGCGGGCGGGGTCGGCTTCCACTGCCAGTCCTCATAGCCCGGGTCATATTTGGCCAGCGCCCTCGTTTCCTTATACCTGTCTTTCGCCGCCCAGGCAAGAATATGCCCGGCCACTGCTTTACCGTAATCTACAGAGTTCGAATAGACGTCCTCCGGCAGTCCGGTTCTTATCTGCGCCATTACACTGGCCCTGAAACCTTCTACCGATGCTTCCGAAATGACCATCGCGCGTCCCACGGCCAGTATTGCCTCGGCGGCAGCCACGGAGAAATCGTATTTCTTTCCCGCCTCCGGCGCCGGCACAGCCTGCAATCCATGCAGTTTTCCTGCAAGGCTTGGGTATTCCGGATCGCCTTGACGGGCTGCTTCATAACCCGCAATGGTCAGATAGGCATAGATCCGGCTGGCTACAGGCGGCGAAAAGATGTCGCGGACTATGATATCCGTGACTTCCTTTATACACTGGTGGATCATCTGCGGGTCGCCCGCCCGCAATGCGGGCTGCTGGCCGTGTATGGCGCTGCAGAGAATGAGACAAAAGCCAACAGTTATAAGATTCTTTTTCATGACAGTCATCATAAACGTTTACATTCTCAGCGGGCAACTTAGGGGATATATACGTGCTGTCTTATCCAAATCCGATCATTTTCTATGCGATTTGTTTCAATCTCCGCGGCGAACATCGATCGCCCCCCTATTTTTTTATATTGCAGGGCCAAAACGAGCGCTAGCCATATGAAATTCCCTCTGCTCCTTCCATTTTTTGCATTGATTTTTACATTCCAGGCGGCTCTGCCACAGTCAAAAACGCTTTTCCGGCTGCTTCCCCCTTCCCGGACAGGGATCAGGTTCGAGAACCGGATCTTCGAGAGCGACTCCTTGAATATTCTCAACCAGGCAAATATCTATAATGGCGGTGGAGTCGGCATCGGGGACTTCAACCGCGACGGCCTCCAGGACGTCTTCCTCTCCGGAAATATGGTATCCGGCAAGCTGTACCTAAATAAAGGTGGCCTGAAATTCGAGGACGTGACCGAAAAGGCAGGAGTCACCGGGGAAGGCAGGTGGTGTACCGGTGTCTCTGTAATCGATATCAATGGGGACGGCTGGCCGGACATCTATGTTTCTACCTCCTTCCGCAAAGACCCCCGCCTGCGGACCAACCTGCTTTACGTCAACCAGGGCGTCGGAAAAGACGGCATTCCAACCTTCAAAGAGTCTGCGGTCGCCTATGGGATTGCCGACACCGGCTTTAGCACCCAGGGGATTTTCTTTGACTACGACCACGACGGCGACCTCGACCTGTACGTCGTGACCAACCAGATCAACGACCCGAAGACGCCTATCCGTTTCAGGCCCAAGGTGACGGACGGCAGTGCGCTCGACAACGACCGGCTCTACCGCAACAACGGCAACGGGACATTCACCAACGTCACCAAAGAGGCGGGCATCCTGATCGAAGGATGGGCACACGCGGGCTCCATCTCCGACTTCAACGGGGACGGCTGGCCCGACGTCTACGTCAGCAACGACTTCGTCTCTAACGACCTCCTCTATATCAACAACCATGACGGCACCTTCACCGACAGTCTGGGAGAATATTTTCACCACACGGGATGGAACGCCATGGGCACCGACGTCGTGGATATCAATAACGATGGACTCCCCGACATCATCTCGCTGGAAATGCTTCCCGAGAACAACCTCCGGAAGAAAAGAATGCTCGCCGGCAACGAATATTACAACTACTACAACAGCCAGCGCTTCGGCTATACCCATCAGTATGTCCGCAACGTCCTGCAGCTGAACAGGGGCATGTCCCCTGAAGGGCACCCGGTCTTTAGCGAAGTGGGTTTCATGGCCGGAATCTACGAGACGGACTGGAGCTGGTGTCCGCTGGCCGCCGACTTCGACAACGACGGCTATCGCGACCTCGTGGTCACCAACGGCCTTCCCCGGGACGTAACAGACCTTGACTATGTGGCCTACAACAACGGCCAGGGTGGATATGGACACTACAACCTTAAAATGGTCGACTCCCTTCCTGTCGTGAAGCTGCCGGGCTATGGATTCCGGAACAACGGAGGCTTTCAGTTCACCAATACCAGCGCAGAATGGGGGTTTACCCATCCCAGCTTCTCCAACGGAGGCGCCTATGCCGACCTGGACAATGACGGAGACCTCGACCTCGTGATCAACAATATCAACGACGCGGCGTTTGTCTACGAGAATACGTTGAACTCGCCGGGACACCCGGCAAAAAGTCACTGGCTCAGCGTCTCTTTCGCCGGCGAAGGACTGAACCGCGATGGCATCGGGGCCTCCCTCCGCGTCTACTATGACCATGGCCACCAACAGTTCTACGAACACCAGCCCTGCCGCGGCTATATGTCGACCGACGACTATCGCGCGCATTTCGGACTTGGGATCGTCTCGCATATCGACTCGATACGCGTCCGCTGGCCGGACGGCAGGACACAGCTGCTGACTGGCGTCGCCGTCGATCGACCGATCACAGTCGGGTACAAGGACGCTTCGGGTTCCATCGCTCCCTATGACTACCACGCACAATCGCCGCTCTTCAGGAATGTCGCTGGCGACCACGGCATCCACTACAAACCGCAGGAGAAAGACGTCATCGACTACAATATCCAGCCCGCCCTGCCCCACAAGCTGAGCCAATATGGGCCCGGCATCGCCGTTGGCGACGTAGACGGCAACGGCTTTGAAGACTTCTACATCGGCGGCGCCGCCGGACAAAAAGGAATGTTCTTCATGCAGGACGCCAACGGGAAATTCACCATAGATTCCACCCGCATGCCCCTGAACGAAAACCATCCCGGCGAGGATATGGGCGTCCTGTTCTTCGATGCCGACAACGACGGAGACCTCGACCTCTATGTCGTCAGCGGCAGCTATGAGCTGGCGCCCGGTAGCCCCGCTAGCCTGGACATTCTTTATTTCAATGACGGTCAGGGCAGGTTTACGCCCAATTATAACGCGCTGCCCCGGATGCTCTCCAATGGCAGCTGCGTCAGAGCCGCCGACTTCGACGGGGACGGAGACCTCGACCTTTTCGTAGGAGGTCGCGTGACCTCCGGAGCGTACCCCACGCCGCCACAATCGTATCTGCTGGAGAATCACTCCGGTACTTTTTTCGACGTGACCAACAGATGGTGTCCCGCTTTGCAGCAGATCGGCATGGTCACCGACGCCCTATGGTCCGACTTTGACGGCGACGGCAAACCCGACCTCGTGCTGACGGGCGAATGGCTGGCCCCCACCTTCCTGAAGAATACGGGCAGAGGCCTCGTCGACTTAGGCGACGCGACGGGCATCGCCGCCCATAAAGGCTGGTGGAACAGCCTGACAGCAGGCGACTTCGACAACGACGGCGACATCGACTACGTCGCCGGCAACCTGGGCCTGAACTCGAATTACAAAGCGAGCCCCGCCGAACCCATGACGCTGTATGCAAAAGACCTCGACGACAATGGCTTGCTCGACGCCATGGTGTTCTGCTATATGAAAGGAGAGGACGGCGTTCGTAAACCCTTCCCGATGACGGCCAGGGACGATATGGCCAGCCAGATGATCTCGATCCGCAAGCGCTATCCGAGCTACAAGTCCTATGGCCTCGCGACCATGGACGACCTCTGGAAACCAAAAGATAAAGAGAACGCAATGATGCTGCAGGCAACGGAGATGAGCAGCTGCTATATCGAGAACCTTGGCAACGGTAGTTTCCGGCTCCATCCGCTGCCCGCCGACGCACAGATCGCACCCGTCTACGGCATGGACGCCACCGACATCGACGGCGACGGCAACCTCGACCTGCTGATGGTCGGCAACGACTATGGCATGGAGCCATATAGCGGCCGTCACGACGCCTTTATGGGTCTCTGTCTGAAAGGGGACGGCAAGGGGGGCTTTACACCGCTGCCCCTCCCCGCCAGCGGCTTTTACGTCAAGGGGGACGCCAAAGGGCTTGCGCGCCTGCACACGGCCCACAACGACGACATTTGGATCGCCACCCGCAACCAGGACAGTCTCGTCGCTCTGAGCCGCTCGAATGGCGGCTCGTCGAACATGACCTGGATCACCCTGCACCCGCAGGACTTCTCCGCCAATATCACTTATACTGATGGAAAGACCAAGCACATGGAATTTTACTACGGCTCGACCTATCTCTCGCAGTCGTCCCGGAAGATCCCGGTAAGCGGGCAGGTAAAAAAGATAGTGGTCACTGATTTCAAAGGCAATGCAAGGACGATCACACCCTGAAGGCATGAAGTTTGAAGCGGCTGTTATTTAACACCCACACCATGAGCATAACAGCCGTTAATCCTGTCAGCGGGGAAAAGATAAAGGACTACAAAGAACATACGGCGCAACAGGTCACCGGAAAGATAGCCAGGACACACCAGGCCTGGCTCAGCTGGAAAGAGACCACACACGCCGAAAGAAGCAGCCTTCTCAATAATATGGCGCAGGTCCTCAGAGACCGCAGCGAAGCACTGGCGATCCTTATGGCGGAGGAAATGGGCAAGCCCATCCGCCAGGGACACGACGAAATAGAAAAATGCGCCGTCTGCTGTGAGTATTATGCAAAGAACGCACAGGACCTTTTGGCCGACAGACTGATAAAGACGGGCGCTTCAAAGAGCTATGTCAGCTTTCAGCCGATCGGCGTCGTCCTCGCCATTATGCCCTGGAACTTCCCCTTCTGGCAGGTGTTCCGATTTCTGGCTCCCGCACTGGCCGCGGGCAACTGCGGCGTGCTCAAGCACGCGTCCAATGTTCCGGGCTGCGCCATGGCGATCGAAAAGATAGTCGACGCTGCCGGCTTCCCCGAATACGTCTTTCAAACCCTGCTCGTGGGCAGCAGCATGGTCGAAAAGATCATTGAAGACCCCCTCATCCGGGCGGTGACGCTAACCGGTAGCACAAGCGCCGGAAGACGCGTGGCGCAGAAGGCGGGATCACTGATCAAGAAGACGGTCCTGGAACTCGGCGGAAGCGACGCCTATGTGGTCCTGGAGGATGCCGACCTGGACTACGCCGCCGAAATATGCGTCAACAGCCGCATCACCAACAGCGGCCAAAGCTGTATCGCGGCCAAGCGATTCATCGTCGCAAGACCCGTCCTCGATGAATTTACAAGACTGTTCCTCCAAAAAATGCGCGCAAAGAAAATGGGCAGTCCCCTGGACCTTGACACCGATATCGGCCCACAGGCCCGCATCGACCTCAGAGACCAGTTGCACGAGCAGGTACTGGAGTCCATCAAAAAAGGGGCAAAATGTATTTTGGGGGGAGAGATCCCTGACCACGACAGCGCCTTTTATCCCGCCACTGTTCTTACCGGGGTGAGGCCCGGAATGCCCGCCTATGACGAAGAGCTGTTCGGGCCTGTTGCGGCGATCATCGCCGCAAAGGACGAAGAAGACGCAATCCGGATCGCCAACGACAGCGTCTTCGGGCTTGGGGCGGCCGTATTTACAAAAGACCTCGCCAGGGGCGAAAGAATTGCCGCGACGCGGCTCCAGGCCGGTTTTTGCTGCGTTAATGACCGCGTACAGTCGGATGCCCGTCTGCCCTTCGGCGGGGTCAAAGAGTCAGGCTATGGCCGCGAGCTCAGCGACTTCGGCATCCATGAGTTCGTAAATATCAAGACCGTATATATGAAATAAAGATCATTCGGGAGGCCTTTGGGGATCGGGGCCGGCAGCTCTTTGCGGATCTGACCCGGATGGCGTTTGCTGATCGGACTTCGAAGAATGCCTGCTCCATACGATAGGCTCCATTTCTTTCCGCTCCTTCTGGTCGAGCAATTCATGGATCTCCTGTAACCGCAGTTTCTTTGCATGCAATTCCTCCGGAGTGCCGTTGTCCAGGCATTCGATGAATGCTCGCGTTTCCTGTATGAGGAGGTTCCGGAGAACGGAAGCAGAAAGTTGGACAAGGGCTTTTTCCATGGTGACTTGTCATACCAACCAAAAATCATTCCGGGACCTGTTCAGGAGCGAAGCCCGGTCGGGAAAAATTTCTCCGCGTGAACCTGGGCAATTAATTCCACATATCCCGGTTTCCGTTTGGTGTAGTTTTTGTGGCAATAAAGACGAAGACAACGGTTAGCCCTTAAAATGATCATCGACACATTTCCACAACTGGACCTGAAAGCGGCAATACTGCTCGACTCGAGAAATTTCCTTATTTCCGTACAGGCAGGCGCGTCTGACGAATATCTATCCTCTCTTTTGATCGAACTCAGAAGACAGGAGGCGATATTGATCAAGAATGAAGGGCTCATGCTGCATCCCGGGGTTTGGCGCATCCTGGTCAACCGTTTTGCGAACAGAAAGAACTATGAGGTTATTGACACCATCGGCTAAAAAATAAGCCCGCCGTAGTGGCGGGCCTATCTTGTTTGTGTCGGCTAGTGCGAGTGGTCAGTGGGCTTCGAAGAGAGATTACCATTCTCGTCGACATAAGCCAGCATATCTGTCCAGTCATGATGACCCTTGTTATGCTTGCGCTCTTCCTTCTTCTCCATCTTCTGCTTCTTCTTCTCCCGCTTGTTCCGCTCGCGCTCCCGTTTGTTCCAGGTTTCCGGCATTTTCACTCCCTTTTTCCCCTTATGCCGCAAATAGCGCTCCCAATTTCCACTATCCTCCTACCGCATTGACTACCAATGGATAAATCATTGCCCGACTGACAGAATAACCCGCCCGTCCATTTTTAAACGTCATTAAGACATTTTACGCGACAATACGGCCGGCCCCTGGACTACCTGCTATCTCGGATTTGGACTACCCGCCTCAGCCAGCCAAAAACTAATTTTATGGCATGGAAATAAACCTGCAGCCTATTCTGGAGAATGAAAGCGTCCTGGTGACCCCCCTCCACGAAGAAGACTTCGAAAGCCTTTATGCCGTGGCCTCGGACCCAATGATCTGGGAGCAACACCCCAACAAGGATCGCTGGCAGCGCGAGGTATTCAAAAAATTCTTCGAAGGGGCCATGGAAAGCAAGGGCGCCTTCAAGATCATCGACAAAAAGACCGGCGAGGTCGCGGGAAGCACCCGGTTCTACAACTTCAACGGCGAAGACAAAAGCATCGCGATCGGCTATACCTTCTACGCCACGAAGTACTGGGGTACGGGGCTCAATCCCTCAGTCAAACGCCTGATGATGGACTATATCTTTCAATTTGCAGACAGGGTAATCCTGACGGTCGGCGCCACCAATATTCGCTCTCAGATCGCCGTTACCCGGCTGGGGGCCGCGAAGACCGGCGAGGAGACCGTAGCCTATTATGGAGAGGCGCCCAAACTGAATTTTGTCTACGAGATACGCAAATCAGGCGGGTTGTAGAACAGGCAGCCTCTGCAGCTCGACGCTATTGAGTCCCTTCCTCATCCATTCCAGGGTAATTCTCATTTCTTCCGGCGGAACCGACTGCTTGATCCTCCCCACCATTTCCAGCAGCTGCTCATCGCTGTAGTTCGACCAGAGCACGGGGTTCAGTACCTGCTCTTCCTTGTTCATATGGTTCAGGTTAAAAGCGACAAAAGCATTGAGCGCATAGTACAGCTGCCTGCCTGAATATTCCTTGTCTTCGGCTTTATGATAATCGGCAATTCTCTGTCTAAGGTCATTCGTCAACGCCATATCCGTCACGTGCTCGCTTTCGAATTCATGGATCAGTCCGGGCGCGATCTCTTCTGCGGGATGGAGTACAAATTCGTCTTCGTGGTGCGCGTGTCCATCCATCAGCTCCACGAGCAGCTCGACCTGTGCTATCGCCGGCCGGGTCTCTGCAGGATCGGCGAGATTGGAACGCTGCAGCTTAAGGACGGTGTCGAACATCAGCGTGCGGAGCGCCTTGTGAATTTCGTTGAAGGGGTTTAACCTGGCGGTATTCATGTCGTTGTATTTTGTTGTTGCAAGATCGCGGCAACCGGCCTGGTGGCCAACCCGGACCGGTATGAACTGTAGTTTTTGACGTCCGAATTGCGGGACGATCATTTCATCCAGCGCTTCGTCGCCTGGACGAGCTCCGCCATCACGTCCCTTTTTCCCGCTTTGAACATGTGATTGGCGCCCTCGATCTTCACCAGCGTGGCCTTCGGCAGCGAGCCACAGACCTGCTCGATCAGGTCCCAGACGGCCAGCTCGTCTTTTGTGCCCTGGAGAAAAAGCATCCGGGTCTTTATATTGTGTAAATGTTCGGCCCGTTCTATAGAAGGTTTGCCGGCTGGATGCAGGGGAAAACCGTAAAAGACTATGCCTTTCACCTTAACCTTAGGATCGGCCTCGAGATACTGCGAGGTCATCCGGCCTCCAAAAGATTTACCGGCGGCAAAAAGCGGCAGCGATGGATAGGCTTCCTGTGCGTGGGCGATCGCCGCCGCGATCGTGGCGTGCGCTACGGCTGGTGTGTCGGGTCTTCCCTTTTTGTGCTCGGCGAACGGGAAGTTGAACCGCAGCGTCGCGATCCCAACCTCCGCAAGCGACGACGCCAGACTCACCATGAAAGCGTGGTGCATGCCCGCACCCGCGCCGTGCGCGAGAGTCATGACCTGCATGGGCCGGGCCGGAACCACGTATTCGGCCGTAACGGCGCCGATGGCGGGCGAAACCTGCAAGGACAAAGATTCAGTGTTCATGCTGCTAAGATGCAAAAAAAATGTGGATCAGCTCCGACCACCCCTCTTTTTCTCCCGGTACTCCGAGGGCGTGAGCGCGAACTTCGATTTAAACACCGTCGAAAAATAAGCCTGCGAAGAATACCCG
>JAFDYE010000836.1 GCA_018267585.1 Bacteroidota bacterium | reverse complement strand
TATTGAAAGCGCTTGAGGGGGTCAGCTTGTCGAAGGGTTGCAGGTTGAGCTCGCCTTTTTTGCAGGCGGGAAGCAGGGTGGATGCCAGAATGGCCGAGGTCAGGGCGGCTATGTGGAATATCTTTTTCATGATCGTTTTTTGGTTGCTTAGAAGGTAATGTTAAGGCCGAGGGTATAGGATTTCAGCATCGGGTAGTCCATGCCGTTGCCGGCATTGGTGGTGCCCGTTGCGAGCTCGGGATCCGAGCCGTCGACGACTTCGGGGTCCATTGTTTTCATGATCTTATACATCGGTGACCATACCCAGAGGTTTTGTCCTGTGAAATAGATTTTTGCGCTGGTCATGCCGGCTTTTTTGATCACGGTTGCGGGGAGGTTGTAGCCGAAGGAGAGGTTTTTGAGGCGGATGTAGCCGGTATTCTGCAGGTATTTTGACTGCCGGACAGCCAGCTCGGTACCCGAATTGAGGGCTACGTAGCCGCGGAGGCGGGGGAAATAGCCGTTGGGGTTGGAGGGCGACCATTCGTTGTTCAGCACGTCAGCGGGGAGCCAGCTATAGGGGCGGTTGTACTGGCCCCAGAACAGGGAGGCGTCTGTGCCGGGCCACCAGTTGCGTTTGGCGATGCCCTGGAAGAAGACCGAAAAGAAGAAATTGTTCCAGTCCAGGTTGGCGTTGAAGCCGAAGGGCAGGCGGGGTGAGCTGTTGCCGATGATCTTCATGTCTCCGGGGTTGGTGAGCGTGCCGTTGCCGGGTGTGATCTTGCCGTCGCCGTTGAGGTCTTTGAACTTAATGTCGCCGGGCAGCGGGAGGTTGGCGCTGCTGACTTTGATGAGGGTCTGGTCGGCGTGTTTGGCGATGTCGTTGGCGTCGGTGAAGACGCCGTCGTTGGCGTATCCCCATATGTCGCCTACTTTCATCCCTTTATAATAAGTGCTGATCAGCCCGGTGGGGTTGTTGTATTTGGTAACAAAGCTGACGTTGTCGGAGAGGATGACGTGGAAGGAATAGCGCAGCGGCTTTGAGGAGCTGGTTTGTCCTTTATAGGCGAGGTCGAGCTCCCAGCCGCGGGTTTTGAGGTCGGCGTAGTTGCCTTTGGGGACGCTTGCGCCGAAGACGGCCGGCAGGGGCAGGCCAGTCGTGAACATATTGGTGGTATAGCGGGTATACCAGTCGAAGCTGGCGGTCAGGTGGTTGTTGAGGAAGCCGACGTCTGTGCCGAAGTTGGCAGTGGTCGACCTTTCCCAGGTAAGGCCGTTGGGGATTACGTTGGGGGCCTGTGTCGCGTCGGGGACGATGCCGTTGAGGACCATTCCCAGCTTGGCCACCGACATGGTCTCGAGGAATTGATAGGGGGAAACGTTGCCGTTGCCGAGCGTTCCGTAGGAGGCGCGGAATTTCAGGTCGGAGATGATATTATCGGGGACCTTCCAGAAGTCTTCGCGGGATAGGCGCCATCCGGCGCTGGCGGAGGGGAAGAAGCCGAACTGCTGGTTCGATGGGAATTTGGAAGAGCCGTCGTAGCGGCCGTTGATCTCGAACAGGTATTTTTCGGCGTAGTTGTAGTTAAACCGAAAGAAGCCGCCGAGAGTTTTCCATTCGCTGCCGCCTCCGGTGAGCGTAAATGCCTGGCCGTCGATAAGCGAGAAGTCGGGAAGGTCTGAATTGATGAGGCCGTATCGCTGGATATAGTTGGATCTCAGCTGTGAGTGTTCGTAGTTGTAGCCGGCGAGGCCTTTCAGATAGTGTTTGCCAAAGCTGCGCTCGTATTCGGTGTAGAGGTTGGCTCCGAGGTAGTTGGTCGTGTTGGTCGTCTGGTTCATCCGGCTGTCGCCCATTTCGAGCGCGACGCCGGGCCGCGCTTCGTATGGGACTGGGGTGAAGAGCCTGGTTTCGAGGTAGGAAGTATAGCTGAGGGTGAGGTCGCCATGGACGCGGAGCCGGTCCTTGAGGAACCTGGCGTTGAAGGCGGATGTATTGCTGATCAAGTTGGTTGACTGGTTGGAGTAGTTGTTA
>JAFDYE010000835.1 GCA_018267585.1 Bacteroidota bacterium | reverse complement strand
TAAAGATGATTGGAGAAATTATGCGTGGCATAAGCCCCCGTCGGCGAAATATTATAGTTGTGCGTTCCCTTCTGCGCCGCCGGCGACACCAGTTCCAGTTTTCCCTTCCCATCCAGCGCAACGCGATACAGATACTGCTGCGTCGCATTCCCGGGAGAAGCCATAAAATAGACATATCCCCCTTTCTCATCCACGGCATTCGTCCGGATAAGATCATAGTTCCCTTTTGTCAGCAACACTTCCTTCTTCCCGTCCCGGCTGATCCGGTAAATATGCCGCCAACCATCCTTCTCCGAAACCCAAAGAAAGTCCTTTCCGCCGTTGAGCCATTCCCACCCCGCTATATCATCGCTCCATCGGCCTTTCACGTCGATCCATGCATTGTCGTTCTCCTGGTAGATCGGCGTTGCCCCTCCCGTCCCGGCATTGCAGATAAAGACCTTCGCCTCGTTCTGCTTCCGGTTGAGCTGCTCGACCACCAGCTCGCTGCTGTTATCCGCCCACTCCATCCTCGGAATATAGTGCTGACGACTGTCGCCAGGCACCTGCATCCAGACGGTCTTCCCCGTAGCCAGCGAGACCACGCCTACCCTGCATGACGAAGGATCCTGCCCGGCCTTGGGGTATTCCACCGGTATCGTGAAGGGATACAGCGAGTCGGTATTATCGATCATCAGGAAGTTCCTGATCTGGTTCGCATCCAGCTGCCAGTAGGCAATGCTCTTGCCATCAGGACTCCAGCGAAAGCCGTCCCGGCAGTCAAACTCCTCTTCATAAGCCCAGTCAAAAGTCCCGTTGATCAGCCTGAACGTTCCGTCCGTGGTCAGCGGAGTGACAGCGCCTGATCCCAGATCCTCCACATAAACATTGTGTTCGCTCGTATACGCCACCTTCGTCCCGTCAGGAGAAAGCTTGGCAAACATCAGCGACGATGACGGCCTGCTCTTCCCTACCTGCTTCAGCGTATGCGACGCCAGATCGAGCACCCAATAGTCTCCACGGGTATTCAACCGCCACACCTTCTTGCTGTTGGTATAGATCAGCAGCTTCTGACGATCATTGCTAAAGCTGAATCCCTGCACGGCAAGCGGCTTCGCATCCGCCACCACCACCCTCTGGAACGTCGGCAGATCATACCTCACTATGATCCCCTCCTCCACCGCATAATAGCTCTTTCCATCCGGGTCCCACTTGACGCCCCCGCCACGCTGGGCATCCGACCTTCCGTACCAAAAGAAAAACACCACCAGAAAATAACAGGATATCTTACTCATATTTTATAATTAATGCGCCGCGTCGGCTTTGATCCCAATGTAGTACATATTTTTTATACCGTCGGGGCTGACCAGTCCCGCCTCATCCCCCTTCAGCTCCGACGTCTTCCACTCGCCGGTCGGCAGCAGCCGCAGCCTCGTCCCGCCGCTTCTCAGCACCAGCGGCAGGTCGAACCCGGCCACGCAGTTGCTGTATCTGTAGGTCACCTTCTTATGATCATCACTAAAATAATACTCCAGGTCCGGTATCTGCGTCGTCCTCAAATACTGATCAAAGACCTTCTGGTAGTCGAACCCGGCCTTCTCCGACACATAGTGCTCCACCTGCTGCGTCGTCACCGTCTGATGATAAAAATCCCTGTTCAGCCCCCGCAATATCTGCCTCCACTTTTCGTCATTGTCGATGCTGTGCCGGATAGCCTGCAGCATATTCCCTCCCTTCGGATACATGTCACCGCTGCCCTGCTCATTGACCCCATACCGGGCGATCACCGGCCTGTCATTCCTGATCCCCCGGCGGGTAGCGATATTGTATTCATTCCCCGCTTCCTTCCCCCACATATAGTCTACAAAAAGGGTCTCGCTGTAATTCGTAAACCCCTCGTGCACCCACATATCGGCAAGATCCTTCGTCGTCAGATTGTTGCCGAACCATTCGTGCCCGCTCTCATGGATGATGATAAAATCATACATCATCCCGTATTTCGATCCCCGCCCCCTGTACCCAAAGGCATAGTTATTCCCATAGGCCACGGCGCTCTGATGCTCCATGCCCGTATGCTGTACATCCACCAGCTTATAGCCGTCCTCATAAAAGGGATAAGGCCCGAACCAGTGTTCGTGCGCATGCAGCATATTGTGCACCTGCTCCGGCATATAGTCCTTCGCCCGCTTATAATTATAGTCCAGCACCCAGTAGTCGAGATCGAGATGCCCCTTCTCACCGGGAAAGTCTTCGTGAAAGTTCACATATTTGCCGATATAAGGTATCAGACAATAGTTACTGATCGGATTCACGACCGCCCATTTATAGGTCGTCGTACCGTCCACATTGGACTTCTTGTATTGCAGCCTGCCATTGGCGACACCCACCAGCGTATCCGGCACGATCATCGTCACAGAACCACCCTTGTCCGGCTCATCGTACTGCAGGTCCTTACAGGGATACCAGAGCGACGCCCCCATACCCTGACAGGTGACGGTCATCCAGGGACGCCCCAGCGAGTCCTTTGCAAAAGTCCACCCCCCGCTCCACGGCGGCCGGACACTCTCATGCGGGATAC
>JAFDYE010000834.1 GCA_018267585.1 Bacteroidota bacterium | reverse complement strand
TCGTCTTTTGAGAAAACTTCGGCGGCTTGCAGTTCGATGCGCACCTTTCCGTGCTTTCTGGCCTTGATCGTAACCAGCTTTTCGATGCGGTCGCGATTGACACCCTTGCACTGGATCGTCACATAGTATTTGCCGGCGGGAACGGCGGGGATCGTGATGCCTTCCGTGCTGTCGGTTGCAAATACCTGGTAGACGACGCCGGCGCCGGTGCGGTTGTATTTGTCAAAGATGATCAGCACGGAGTCACTGGCATGGACATGGCTGAACTGAAAACGGATCGCGCCGGAGTTGAGGTTGACCTTGGCTCTTGCCGCATCGGCGGAGCTTTTGGTGGCCGGCACCGGGTCGGGATTCGCATAAACGGCTCCGACCAGGAGCAGGGTTAAGCCGTTTAGAATTAAAAATTTCATGGGGTCGATACTTTACAAGTATAATCCAACCCCAATGCCAGACTTTATGTGCTTGATATTCAGTGTTTTGCCTCTTCGGTCTTGCTCGTCCTTTTCCCGGAACGGGACGCCCGCGGGAACGCCCTCCCCCTAGCGGAGAATGTCTTCGATTGCTGCAAGGTCTTCCTGCGAGAACCAGGTGTTCCGGAAGGACTGCAGCGAGTCTATCAGCTGTTCGGGCTTGCTGACGCCGATAAGCACGGAACTGATCCGTTTGTCGCGCAGTATCCACGCCAACGCCATCTGCGCCAGGGTCTGTTCCCGACGAACCGCCAGGTCGTTCAGGGACCTGATCTGAGCCAGCCGTGGGTCGGTGATAGCCGATTCCTTTAGAAAACCCGTCGGACTTGCCGCCCTCGAGTCCCCAGGAATGCCCTTCAGGTATTTGTCGGTCAGCAGGCCCTGCGCCAGCGGGGAAAAGGGTATACAGCCCACCCCTTCCTTTTCCAGCAGGTCGAGAAGACCGCCTTCCACCCAGCGCTCGAATAGGGAATATTTCGGTTGGTGGATCAGACATGGCGTGCCGAGTTCTTTAAGGATTCTCAATGCTTTAGCGGCCTCATCTGCAGGATAATTTGAGATACCGACGTAGAGGGCCTTGCCCTGGCGGACAACCAGGTCGAGCGCGGTCATCGTCTCTTCCAGCGGCGTATTGGGATCGGGCCGGTGGTGGTAGAAAATGTCGACATAGTCCAGGCCCATTCTTTTCAGGCTCTGGTCGAGGCTGGATACCAGGTATTTTTTGGAGCCCCATTCCCCGTATGGTCCGGGCCACATATAGTAGCCGGCCTTTGTAGAGATGACCAGCTGGTCGCGGTAGCCGTGGAAATCCTCCTTCAGGATTCGGCCGAAATTCTCCTCTGCCGAGCCGGGAGGCGGACCATAGTTGTTGGCCAGGTCAAAATGGGTGATCCCCGAATCAAATGCGAGCTGCAGTATCTTCCGGCAGTTCTCGAGGGCGTCGACGCCTCCGAAATTATGCCAGAGCCCGAGCGAAACGGCCGGCAAAAGCAGTCCGCTGCGGCCGCAGCGACGGTATTCCATGGCATCATAACGGGTATGACTGGGCTTATAACTCATAACGACCAAATTATCCTGTAAGATAGATAACTTTGGGTTACGATTGCAAAACATGGACCTACTCCGACTATTAAAGGATGAACTTTTCAAAGACAACAAAGACAGGATCGTAGCTTATATCGGCAGGGACAAAGAGCGCTTTGCCAGGCTGATCCAACTTTTCTTCAGAGGCGACTACCGCATCGCGCAGCGGGCGGCCTGGCCGCTCAGCTACTGTGTGCAGAACCATCCCGAACTGATCACGCCCTGGTTCCGTCAGTTGCTCGACAATCTCGATCGGAAGGACATACACCCCGCTGTAGTGCGAAATACCATCCGGCTTTTGCAGGACGTCGACATTCCCAAAAAATACCATGGCCAGGTGATGAACAAATGTTTTGATCTTGTCCAGTCTCCCGGGTCTCCTATCGCCGTCAAGGCGTTTTCGCTGACCGTATTATCCAATCTCTCGGCCGACTACCCCGAGATCGCCGGCGAGCTGAAGTTGATCATCGAGGACCAGTGGGACCAGGCGAGTCCGGCATTCAGGAGCCGCGCGAAAAGGGTGTTGAAGAAGATGGAACGCTAAACACGCACATACCGAAGGAGCAACAGCGATAAGCTAAATATAGTTTTTGCTATAAACTTCTATCTCGGAACCTTCGGCCAGGAACACCGACCGGGG
>JAFDYE010000833.1 GCA_018267585.1 Bacteroidota bacterium | reverse complement strand
GTTGTCGCTTATCGGCTCGGTGAATGTTGCGTACATGGCGTGGGGATAGGCGGAGGCGAGCAATTGTGTCACCTGATCGACGTTGGTGATGACGGCTCTGTTGTCCGGCAGCTTTTCCAGCTGCTTGTTACAGGAGGCCGCGAGAAGGACCGGTGAGAGGATGTATAGGTATTTATATTTGAACGATCTTTTCATACTTAAGAAATATTATCGGTTAAAGCCCAAGTCTGAGCGCAACGGTTACTTGTTTGTTAACGGGCAGCGCGGCTCCGCCGGTAGCATAGAATTCGGGGTCCTGTCCGTGGAGGCGGCTGTCGGAATAGATCAGCCACAGGTTGTTGGCCACCGCGGAAATGGAGCCGGATCGCATGCCTATTTTGCTGATCAGCTGGTTGGGGAGCTGATAGGATACTGTTACCGCTTTCATGCGGACGAAGCCGCCGTCGGCGACCCGGTCGGTCGAATAGTTGTAGTTGTTATACGGGAAGGCTGACAGCGTGGAGAGCAGGTAGCCTGCCTGGGTGTACATGGAGACGGACGGGATATTGGTCAGTTTTTGATCGCCGGGCAGTTCGAATCTTTTTTTGAATTCGTTGGGCAGGGCGTCCAGGTCGGAATAAATGTTTTGATAGACGGGTCTCAGCCGGATCTTGTTGCCTGCCTGATAGGTGATCAGCACGTTGAGTGAGAACGGGCCGTAGCGGAAGGTGTTGGCCCATCCGCCGGTGATGGTCGGATCGGTGGGGCCTTCGTATTTCAGGTAGGACGTGGTGAGGCTGGCGAGGTTGACTACCGGGCTTACCTGCCCGCTGTCATTGAGGAAGAGCGGATAGCCATAGGTAGGATCGAGTCCCCGGTTGCGGATGGAGAAGAGGCCTCTGACGGGGAAGCCCTGCTGTGCGCCGCCGCCTTCGCCGACGAGGGACCAGATATTGGGCGAGGACTTAAGGTTGGTGATCTTGGTGATGTTCCAGCCGAGCGTGAGGGTGCTGGTGATGCCCCAGTCTTTTTCCTGGATGATCTTGCCTGTGACGGAGAAGTCGACGCCGTGGGATCGCATGTCGGCGTAGTTGGCGTATTGGTATACTTCGCCTCCGATGCCGGATGTGCGGACGAGACCGACGAGGTCGAAGCTTTTCCTTCTATAGTAGTCGCCTGTTAAGATGAGGCGTTCCTTGAAGAGGCCGATGTCCGTCCCGACGTTGAGTTCGTATTTCTTTTCCCAGGTGAGGTCGAGGTTCTGGAGGTCCTGGATGTTGATGGCTGTCTGCTGGTCGTTCTGGTACTGGCGGTTGGTGATGGCCGATTTGAGGATGGTGGTGCTGTTGACCGCGTTGCCGATGCTGGCGTTGAGGCCGTAGCTCGATTTGAGCATGAGGTGGCTGATCGTGGGATATAGCGGCTCCATGAATTTTTCCTGGTCGACGTTCCAAACGCCGGCGACTGTCCATGTGGGAAGCCAGCGGGCGCGGGAGGTATTGCCCATGCGGTTGGAGCCGTCGGTGCGGACGGTGCCCATGATCGTGTAGCGGTTGTTGTAGGTGTACTGGGCATTGCCGTAGAAGGCTGCGTTGCGGTCGTATTCTTTGAGCATGCCGTAGTAGACGCCGTTGGTCTGGGTGAGCTGCTTGAAGTAGGTATAGTCGACGAAGGGTGTACCGCCGGAATTCCACTGATAGCCTACGCCGACGTCGCTGGAGGTCTGGCGGTCGGTGGAGATGTATTCCTGGCCGACGAGGGCTGTGATCTGGTGCAGCTTGTCGTCGAAGCTCTGGCTATAGGTCAGCTGGTTGCGGACGGAGTAGTTGGAGAGCTGACGGTCCGTTCTTTTATAAAAACCGCCATAGGGCAGCACGGAGACGGCCTGGTTAAAGGGGAGGCTGGGGTCCTGGTAGAGGAATTTGTTGTTCTGGTTGATGATGCTGTTGGAGCCCGGCCAGATGTTCTCGTCGCCGACGCGGTAGGCGTTGGCTTCGTTGGTATTGTCGAGGACGTCGTGTTCTTCGGTCGTCTTGGCGTAGCGGAGGCTACCGGTGAAGTCGTAGGTCAGGTACGGGCTTATCTTATAGCTGAGCCTTCCCTGTATCTTTCCGTCGAGGACGTTGAGGTGGGTCGTGTTGTTCTTCAGCTCGTAGAGGATATTGAAGGGGGCGTAGTCCCTGATGCCGTAGTTATATGAGCCGTCATCGTTGTAGACCGGCAGGGTGCGGGAGGTGGTCAGTGCATAGGTAAAGGGGTTGAGGTCGAAGTCGCGGCTGTAGCTACCGATGACGGGGTCTACGCTGCGGTTTTCCGTGCCCGATATCTGCTGCTGGCGGACGTTGCCGGAGATGAGGAAGCCGTAGGACAGCTTGTTTGACGGGGTATAGTTCTGGTTGAGGCTGAGGATATAGCTTTTTACGTTGTCGGCGACTGACCAGCCGGGGTCGTTGTAGAAGCTGGTGGAGAGGTAGGTGGTGGCTTTTTCGTTGCCGGAGGAGATGCTCAGCGAGTGGGTCTGGTTGACGGAGTTCCTGAACAGTGTCTTGAACCAGTTGGTGTTGATGTTGGCGTATTTCATGAGCCAGGCCTGTCTGGCTGCGGGTGTATTCTGGACGGCAAAGTTGCCGTTGGCGTCCGGTATCTGGAGGAGGCGGGCCAGTTCGCCGTAAATGCCGGAGTTCTGGGCGTTGACCATCTGCGGGTAGTTGAGGACCTGTTTGCGTTCCATTTCCGCGTTGACCGACATCTGGTCGGCGGAGTTCATGATGTCATAATTGGTATAGGAGGGGCGGATCTGGAGGCCGAAGGTGCCGGTATAATTGATGATGGGTTTGGCGCCGGCGCGTCCTTTTTTGGTAGTGATGACGATGACGCCGTTCATGGCCCGGGCGCCGTAGAGTGCGGCGGCGGAGGCGTCCTTGAGGATGTCGAGGGTTTCGATGTCGTTGATGTTGAGGCCGGCGACGGAGGAGCCGAGCAGGGTGCTGGCGTCGCCGCTGGTGAGCTGTTCGTTGGAGACGTTGACGATGTCTTCGAGGACGACGCCGTCGACTACCCAGAGGGGTTTGTTCTCGCCATTGATGGAGGTGGCGCCGCGGATGCGGACCTTGGGGGCTGTTCCGAAGGTACCGGAGACGTTCTGGATGGAGACGCCGGCGGCGCGTCCTTCTAGCATGCGGCTGATGTCATTGACGCCGTCGAGGCGGATGCTGTCTGCTTTTACGGTGACGGCGGCGCCGGTGAACTTCTTGCGGTCGATACGCTGGAAACCTGTTACCACAGCGTCT
The DNA here is from genome assembly GCA_018267585.1 of Bacteroidota bacterium. Taxonomy (GTDB): domain Bacteria; phylum Bacteroidota; class Bacteroidia; order Chitinophagales; family Chitinophagaceae; genus Puia. The sequence continues at coordinate 3,648 of JAFDYE010000833.1, read as the reverse complement.
TCGAGGGCCGCGACTTTTGTCTTCATGTGGGCGGTGAGTTCGGTTTTGCCTCCCACAGCCATCTGGAGGTCTTCGACGTTGACGCCGGAGAAGATGAGCACGGCGCCTGCCGGAAGGTTGTTGATGGTGAGTTCGCCTGCCGCATTGGAGACGTATTTTCTTGGTGTCCCTTTTACCTGTACGGTAATTCCGGGCAGCGGCTGACCGGTACTATCGGTCACGTGTACCGTCACACTCTGACTGACACCCTGCCCTGAAACCTGGAAGCAAAAAGCTAATAGTAGAAAAAGGGTAAATCTGGCCAATCTCATAAGCTGAACCAAGGGTTTTTAATTTGATAAAAAAATAATTCTATTCCGTCCCGTTTTGCAACGGAAGGCATGTGACGCGCGGTAGTAGAGTAGATTTTGCAGTTAATTCGTTAATAACCAGGCCTAAGATAATAGTTTTTTATGGGATTGTTAAAATTATACCCATTTCCCCTGATTTCGGGTGTTGGACTTTGATTGTCATATGGTTGAGGCTTGACGCGGCCGTGGCCGAGGGGTATTTCGCCGTCCCAGCCGACGCCGGATAGGAGGAGCCGCCAGGGGATGGTTTTTGTGATGGGACCCGGGTTTATGAGGATCGGAAGGTTGTGCGTGATGAAGATGATGAAGCCGATGATGCCGATGGATTTTGGGGAAAGGTTCAGACGGATGAGTAGTCCAAGGAGGATGAAGCTGCCGCCGATGGCCCGGATGACCTGGAGGATGATGTATGGATAATGGGGGTTGAGGGTAATGGCGAAGATGGTTATTTGATCACTCTATTGTTTTTCTTAGTCGCCGGTTTGGCCCGAAGGTCCTGGGAATCGTATATATTTAGGCAAATTCAAGTTATGATGTTGAGATTACTCCGAAAAATGACCGGCTGCTGGGGTCTGATGTTGGCGATGGCGGGGCCGGTTGTTGGGCAGAGGACGGGATCTGCGACCGGGAAGTTGGGGACCGAGACCGGGAGATTGGGGACCGAGACTAATCCCTATGTGTTGAATCCTTCTGCTACCACGGTGGCCTGGGGGTACTACTGGTCGGAGGCGAAGCCGGTGCTGACCGTGCATTCGGGAGACTATGTGCGGGTGCGGACGTTGATCACGTCGAATCCGGAGCGGTTGGAGGCGGCGGGGGTCGCGGCGGATCAGGTGGAGAGGGAGCTGCGGGATGTGCAGGCGGTGAAGGAGCGTGGGCCGGGTGGGCATGTGCTGACGGGGCCGATCTATATAGAGGAGGCGGAGCCGGGGGATGTGCTGGAGGTCCATTATGATTCTATACAGCTGGCGATCCCTTACGGGTATAACGCGATTGGACAGGCGGGTTTTTTGTCGGATGAGATCTTCGAGCGGAAGATGAGGATCATTCAGCTGGACCGTGAGAAAATGATCGGACATTTTGCGGAGGGTATCGATATACCATTGAGGCCGTTCTTTGGCAGTGCCGGTGTGGCGCCTCCTGCGGAGGCGGGCAGGTGGAACAGCGCTCCGCCTTGGATCAATGCGGGTAACCTGGATAATAAGGACCTCGTCGAGGGCTCGTCGTTATTTATCCCGGTGTTTGTGAAGGGGGCGCTTTTTGAGATCGGGGACGGGCATGCGGCGCAGGGCAATGGGGAGGTGGATATCACGGCGATCGAGACCTCGCTGATCGGGAAGCTAAGGTTTACGGTACATAAGGGAAGGAGTCTGAAATGGCCGAGAGCGGAGACGGCTACGCATGTTATCACGATGGGCTGTGACCGGGACCTGAATGCGGCTACGCATATTGCGGTACGGGGGATGATCGCGTATCTGATGCAGGAGAAGGGGATGAGTCAGGCGGATGCCTACATGTTGTGTAGTGTGGCGGTGGATGTGAGTATAACGGAGTTGGTGGATGGGAATGTGGGGGTGCATTGTTTGCTGCCGAAGGCGATATTTTTGAAATAATGGATTGAATAAATAGAAGAAGGCCGGCTAGGGGTGATCCCAGCCGGGGTTTTGTGTGAGGTTAGGGTTGAGCACGAGCTCGTTAAAAGGTATCGGATAGTAATATTTATAGTCTGCCCACTGGCGGGTGATATTATTCAGCCAGATCAGGGTGCCGTAGGTGCCTTGTGAAAGGCGGGCCTGGGTGTTGTCGATAAGAAAATAGTATACGCCCTGGACTTTGTTGGCAGGGATGGCGCTGACGAAGGACACGTCCGGCTTGCCGTCGCCGTTGAGGTCATAGAGCGTGTTCATGGAGGGCACATAGAGGCCGGTATACGTAGTGGTCAGCAATCCACCCAATCCCCAGCGAAAAAGGTCGTAGTATCTAAATCCTTCGAGGGCCAGCTCGATCGCTCTTTCGCGTCTTATCTCGAGCAGGGCGGGATCGGCGATCGCGGGGAAGTAATTCTGTTGTAAGTAGGGGTCTGCGACGGTGGGCATGGCGGTGTTGGAGATGCCGGCCCGTGCGCGGAGGAGCTTGATGGTGTTGTTCCAGTCGGTGGCGGTGAAGGAGCCGAGCTCGGCTTTGGCTTCGGCATAGTTGAGAAGGACTTCGGCATAACGGATGATGGGAATGCTATTGTCATTCTTGGCGATGCCGTCTGTAGCTTTCGAGTCGAGGGTGAATTTCAGGGGCTGGTAGCCTGTGAACGTGTAGGTAAAATCAGGCGGTGCGGCCGAGCCGTCGCTGCGTTTGTAGCTGCCCATGCGGATTGTTTGCTGGAGCCGCAGGTCGCGGTTCTTCACTTCGTTCCAGAAGGGAATCGTATCGAATCGGGGCTGGTCGGTATAGCGGCTGCCGTCGGCGTTGAGGTAGGTGTTGATGAACGTATGGGTCAGGCTGAGGCGGTCGCCATAGGTGGCGCTGGTATAGTACCAGTTGGCGTCGTTGAAGACCTGGAGGCCGGCGTTACAGACGTAGGAGAGGATGGTCTCGTCGGAATAGGGTGTCGGGCTGACGAAGAGGTCGCGATAGCTGAGCGCCGTATTTGTGGTGTTGACGTGCAGTTTGTATTGATTGCCTGTCATGACCTCCTGTGCGGCTGTTGCGGCTGCGTTGAGCCAGTCGTTGGCCGAGCCGGTGAGTCCCAGCTCGGGGTGGTATTTCCGGTAGGTGCCTTCGTAGAGGCAGACGCGTGATTTGAAGGCCTGGGCAACCCATTGGGTAATGAGTGAAGCGCTGATGTCTTTGGAGGCGGTGATGTTGGCGCAGGCGAAGTTGAGATCGGCCAGGACGCTGTCCATGACTTTGGCGCGCGGGTCGCGGGGTTTATAGAGGGCGGAGTCGGTGGGGTCCAGCGGGGTGTTGTACCAGGGTACGTCGCCGAACTTGCGGACCATGGTGTAGTAGAACCAGGCTCTGAAGAAGCGGGCGATGCCGCCGTAGTTGTTCTTTATGGCGTCGGTCAGTTTTGCCTGGCGATAGTGCTGGAGGAAATAGTTGACGTTGCGTAGGTCGGTCCAGGACCAGCCGGTGGCCTGGGTTGCAGAGAAGCCGTTAGGGATGAGGTACTGGGAGGCGCTCTTGTTGGCAGCGAAGTCGCTGAGCTCGTCGCCGCGGATGACTTCGTTGGCCGCGGGCAGGATCTTGTACATCGAGTTGATGTAGAGCTCGAGGTCGTCCTCGGTATTGAAAGCGCTTG
>JAFDYE010000832.1 GCA_018267585.1 Bacteroidota bacterium | reverse complement strand
CAGCCAGATGGCCGCCAGCGAATTGGAGAACTTCCCCTTCAGGACCTTTGCGGGCTGGAAAGAGGACAAATAAAAGGCCGGATAGATACCAGCCAGCAAGCCCGAAACGACCGCCAGACCAAAGAATCCCGCCAGCAGCGGAAGATGCTCCGGTAAGGAGAGCGACAGCGAGCGGTTCGTGATCTGGCTGAACAGCGGCAGTAACAATACAGTAAGCCCCCAGGCAAGAAAAAAGGCGATGCTGCTCATCAGGACCGACTCGCCAAGGAACTGCCCGATCAGCAACCCCTTCACCGCGCCGAGCACCTTACGCACGCCCACCTCTGCCGAGCGCCGCGCGCTGCGCGCCGTGGCCAGGTTCATAAAATTGATGCATGCGATCAGCAGCGTAAAGGCCGCGATCGAGGCGAGGATATAGAGGTAGGACTTGCTGACCGGAGCCGTGACATTGCCCGGCACGTCCGACCGAAGATGAATGTCCCGCACAGGTATGAGGAACTGGCGCTTCTCGAATCCCATATCCTTCATCATCTTTCCAGCATACTTGTCAAGAAAGGCCGGGAACTTCGTTTCCAGCGTCTTGGGGTCTGTACCGGGCGCCAGCCGGAGATAGACGGTGAACATATTATTGGTCGCAAAATCATTCTCCTGCCTGCGCATAAAATTTTCCATCCCCCCGCCGCCAAAGCTCAGGAAAAAGCTGGCGTCGAGATGCGACGGCTCACCAGACGGGCGGAACACGCCCTTAATAACAACATCACGGTCGCTATCCGTTCCGCTGCTGACATGTATGACCTTGCCCAGCGCGGCTTCAGAGCCAAACAGCTTGCGGGCGATCGCTTCGCTGACGACCATCGTGTTGGGCGCGTCCAGCGCGGTAGCCGCGTCGCCCTCGATAAAATGATAGCTGAATATCCGGAAGAAGGACGAGTCGGCGAGAAACCCCTTGCCCTCATAAAAAGATACCGGCTGGCCGCCTGGCACCCTATACTGCAGCATCGTTTTATCTTCGAAGGTCGCCAGCTGCATCAGCCTCGTATACTGTCGCACCTGAGGGAACTCCTTCTTCACCGTTGCCCCCATCGGAGCAGGCACGTTGGCCAGCGTGAACTCCTTGTGATTCATGATAAAGGTCGTCGCCATCTGGTACACATTCTGCACATCCGGCTGACTGCGGTCATAGCTGAATTCGTACTGGAGATAGATAGAGATAAGCATGCAGCAGGTCAGCCCCGCAGCAAGACCGAATATATTGATAAAGGAAAAGACCTTGCTCTTTACCATGTTGCGCCAGGCGATCTTGAAATAGTTGATTAACATACCATCCAATCCCTAAAAAAAATGCCAGCCGCACAAGCGGCTGGCGATTAATTGATTACAAAAACACCATCAAAAAATAGTGTTCAATTTCGATACAGTTTCTGTTCGGCTTTTGCCTCCCCGGGTAAGTCCATTGCCCATCCTCCACGTTCACCCGGATCACGCATTCACCACCCTCCGCGTTCACCCGGATCGCGGGTTCACCACCCAACCGGCACCCCGGTTACGAATTCACCAGGTAGGAAACGAGACAAAGAGTGGCAAAAACCACAACAGTGTAAAGGAAATTGCGGCCGAAGCTTTTAGTCCTTTCGTCCAGCAACGGGGAAGAGAACTGATCCCCGCCCGGAGCTAAGCAATTGTTGTTCAAGTTCATAATACTGTCTTTTTGAATTAATCCATTTAAATCTTTCAATATATCCTTCCTATAAAAAGGGCTTCGGGGCCCTAACAGAACACAAATGTACAAAACATTTAAATATTTCAATGCATAAATTATCTTTTTTTTTCTTCCCTCAGGGTTAACGCTTACATGACATTGCCCTGCACCTTCCCCATTCCCAGGCTTACACTCCAATCCCCGGGGCCTTTCCCCAGGCTCCCCGCGGTTCACAAACCACAATCTTTTTTTAACCCCTGCAAAAATCCAATATACTCATCGATAACGTCGTTGTTCATCGTGTACTTGATATTGCGGCCTTCCTTTTCGGGGAGAATGATCGAGGTCTCGGTGAGCTGTTTGAGATGGTGACAGATCGAAGGCTGCGCAAGATTGATATTGTCATAGAGATCGACGCAATAAAGCCAGTCGTTCTTCTTTTTGATCTCGCTGAGGATTTTGAGCCTTGTTGGGTCGGAAAGAGCCTTGGAGATCTTTTCCGCCTGTTTAGCGTCCATCTGCGCCATATGACAATTTTTTTCTAAGTTACAATAATTTCCCCTCCCCTTCCTATCTTGCAAACATGAATTTCCATCTTTCCCAGATACCCGAGCGAACAGCGAGACCCCGTACCTTCGGCCTGACCATGGTCAACGACAAAGGCCTGAGTGTTGCAGAAGCCAGGAACCTCGTTTCCGGAGCGGGTCCCCATATCGACCTCGTCAAGCTGGCCTTTGGAACATCCCTCGTCACCACCGGTCTCCACGAGAAGATCCGTATCTTCCATGACGCTGGCATCCCTGTCTACTTCGGCGGTCTGCTCTTCGAAGCATTCGTCATCCGCAACCAGTTCAACGACTTCCTTGACCTCCTGAAGGAATACAATATCACGTATATCGAAGTATCCGACGGCAGCATCGACATTACCCACGCCGAAAAATGCGGCTACATTGAAAAGCTCGCGAAGTACGGAACCGTCCTCAGCGAAATAGGCTCGAAGGACAAGGACCGTGAACATATCACACCCCCATACCAGTGGATACAGCTGATGCAGGCCGAGCTGCGCGCCGGCTCTTCCTACATCGTCGCCGAAGCGCGCGAGACCGGCACCGTCGGCATCTATCGCGACTCCGGAGAAGTACGCGAAGGCCTGGTGCAGGAGATCCTGACAAAAGTACCCGCAGAAAAGATCCTGTGGGAGGCTCCCCGGAAAGATCAGCAGCTATACTTCCTCACACTGGTAGGCGCAAACGCCAACCTGGGCAATATCACCCCTTCCGAGGTCATCGCGCTGGAAGCCATGCGCATTGGCCTTCGCGGCGATTCATTCAGCTTGTTCCTCAACCAGCAGTAACCGCCTGACCTGTCCAGGAACAGGATGTCCTCATTGGCCACTCCCGGCCCCGGACCGTCCTATCCCGCCTTTTTACCGATAATATTCGAATGTTCCGGGCGTTATAAGGGGGAATTTCCTGCCCTGGGCTTGACACTCTGGATTTTAATCCCTAATTTCAGCACCGCTATTGACCCATAGCTGTCCTCTGAAAATTCATTAAGACCCAATGACACCCGATGAAATTCCTTTCGCAAAAACCGCTGATATTGCCCGGCCGTCTGAAACCATTTGGCCTGGACGGAGAATGGCAGGACAAACTAAAGGCCGCCGGCGTCAGCTCCCAACAATTTTTCGAAAGACTCAAGACCATCGGGTCACAATCTGCTATAGACGAATACGAGAAACGTAAGCTGGGTATATTCAACCAGCTTAATTTTTTTCAGCTGGTCACGGGCATCATCATCCCCATCGCCGGCAGCCTCAGCAACCACCACTTCCCGCTGATCGCGTGGATCGTCGCCTGCCTGCCCGCCACCATCAGCATCCTCGTGCTCACGCTCACCCATCGCGGCCGCTACGACCTTGCACAGATCGCCTATTTCGTCCTCTATCCCCTCGTCACCAGCATCGTGTATCTCTGGGGGATCAACATGGGCATCGAACTGTCGTTCATCCTCTACGGTATCCTCTCCGTCTTCTTTATACAGGACCTCAGCCAGATGCTCTTCGCGCTTGGCCTTTCCATGGTCAGCTATTTCGTCCTCGCGGTCCTGTGCAAAGACTATCGCTACCAGCTGGCGACCGCCAACGTCTGGTTCTATTTCTTCAACCAGTCCCTCGCCATCGTCTTTATCTTTTACGGCCTGTTCCTCATAAAAAAAGAGAACACCGGCTACCAGCACAGCATCCTGCAGCAGAAGGAAGAGATCGCCAGCAAGGGTCTTCTGCTCCAGCAGCAGACGGACGAGCTGACCCGCCTCAATGCCTTCAAGAACCGGCTCTTCTCGATCATCGCCCACGACCTCAAGTCCCCGATATACGCCCTCCGCAATCTCTTCCGCAACATGCAGCAATACGACCTGCCCGCAGAAGAGATCAAAGCCATGGTCCCCGAAGTGGTCAACGAGCTCACCTATACGACCAGCCTCATGGAGAACCTGCTGACATGGGCCCGCAGCCAGATGCAGACCGACGCCGTCAAACCGCAGATGATCGACGTCTTCGGCCTGATGGAAGACGTCAGCCGCATGCTCCGCCTGCAGGCCGACGCCAAGAACATCATGATAAGGCTGGAGGCCGGCGACGAGATCATCGCCTTCGCCGACAAAGACATGGTCCACCTCATCCTCCGCAACCTCCTCTCCAACGCTATCAAATACACGCCCGAACAAGGCTGCATCGACATCGGCGCCCGTATCTCGGGCGCACAGATCGAGCTCTACGTAAAAGACACCGGCATGGGCATCCCCCCTGACGCGCTCGAAAAGATAAAGCTCAGCAATTTCTATACGACCAAAGGCACCGCAGGCGAATCCGGCACCGGCCTCGGCCTCATGCTCTGCAAAGAGTTCATCACCCGCAACCAGGGCACCCTCCACATCGACAGCACACCCGGCAAAGGCAGTACCTTCACCGTAACGCTGCCGGCCGCAGAATAACCTATCCGCGGGGGAATCAGAAACCAACTCCTTTGGTTCATTTGCGTCCGGTCAAGTAACTTTACAGGATGAAGATACAGCTCCTTTCGATCGGCAAAGACCACGAACCCTACGTCAAAGCAGGCGTTGAAGACTTCACGCGCCGCGTCTCCCGCTACTATCCCGTGGAATGGAGCCTCATCCCCACCCCAAAGAATGCCGCCACCCTCTCACAGCCCGATCTCAAAAAAAAGGAAGCCGAGACAGTCCTCGGCCTTCTCGCCAAAGAGGACTTCCTCATCGCCCTCGACGAAAGAGGAAAACAAATGACATCCGAAGGCCTCGCCGCCTTCATCCAAACCCGCGCCAACGACAGCGCCAAAAAGCTCGTCTTTCTCATCGGCGGCGTCTATGGGCTCGACGAGTCCGTCCTCAAACGCGCCGACTATCGCTGGTCCCTCTCCCAGCTGACCCTGCCCCATCAACTGGTCCGCCTGCTGCTGACAGAACAATTGTACCGCGCCTGCACTATTCTGCGCAACGAGAAATACCATCACGCGTAAAGAAATACCGAAATACCTTATCACCCATAGATTGGTGATTACCCGTAAAATGTTTTATCTTGGGAAAAAATTCCAATGTTCTCGTTTACGCCGATCATCGTAGTCCTTACCTGCCTCATTTCCTTTGCCGCCTTTTCCAATTACCGACTAAAAGAAGCGCTCATCTTCTGGCCGCCCGCCGTCAGCATGCGCCACCAATACTACCGCTTTATCACCTGCGGACTGATCCACTACGATTTTCTGCACCTGTTCATGAATATGTTCACCCTCTATTTCTTCGGCCGGGGCGCCGAACTGCTGTACAGGGGCGAACTGGGACTGCAACCCTACTATTACCCGGTACTCTATATCACGGCGCTCATCGTCTCCAACATACCCTCCTACCTCCGCCATAGGGATGACTACAACTACCGTAGCCTGGGCGCATCCGGTGCAGTTTGCGCAGTCATGTTCGCCGTCATCCTCATCCGCCCCTGGGTAACCCTGCAGGTATTCGCATTCATCCCCATGTACTCCATCCTCTTCGCCGTAATCTTTCTCGGCTATTCTGTATACATGTCACGCCGCGGCGGCGACAACGTCAACCACGACGCACACCTCTGGGGCTCCCTCTATGGCACGGTCTTTACCATCGCCGCACACCCCGACATCGTCAACACCTTCATCAACGAGATCAGACATCCTCCGTTCCTCTAACCAGGGACCGGCAGCCATTCGATCTTTACCACCTCTTTTGTCCCGGCGCCGATACGGCAACGGTCATCGATCCGCATGCCCACCACCCACAATATCTTTTTATCAGACTCGACCACCCAAACTTTTTCCTTCTCCGCGAGCGAGAGCTTGCTGTCGATAAAAAGACGCGACAGCTTTTTCTTCTTCCGCATACCCAACGGATAAAAATAATCGCCTATCCTCCATTTACGCAACAGCAACGGATATTCGACCTCCCGGGCATCCAGCCATGCGACGGCGCCCCCGGCCATATCCGCCGGAGCAGGCGCCTCCGCCACGGACATCCGCCGCAGCAAAAGCCTCCCCCCCTCATATATTACTTCACTATCGGCCGCCTCCACCAATATGGTCAATGGCCCAGCCCTCGTCTCCAGCGGCGAAATGATCAGCCAGGCCCGGTCCCGTAATACACGGTGCGTACCCGAACAGACATATTTACCCGACCCGCTGTCCAGTAACCCGACGACCTCTGCCACCTGATGAGCAGAAAATCCAAAAGGAACGATCATCTCAAAGACCAGCGTCGCCAGCGGCGTAGCCCCCTTCAGCTTCAGCACAGGCACCCACAGCTCCTTCCCGCGATGCT
>JAFDYE010000831.1 GCA_018267585.1 Bacteroidota bacterium | reverse complement strand
AGTCCCAAATAGTTGATGGTTGCCTATAAAGCTACGACTTGTAGCTCTTTTTGGGAAATACTCCTGCATGTAGCGAGATTGGTACTTCGTTTGAACACCTGGAGACAATTTTGGCTATTATTGAGCCTATTATAAATGGTGGAAATGATTTAAGTGTTTGAAATATTTACCCGATTGGCCACGACTGCATAATCTGGAGAGAAAGTGGCGTCTCTCTGACCGAATCCAACGGCCAAGCCTTAGCACCACCCTATATGATTATTATTACCCGTTATTTATAGTATTGAATTGTATATATTTATAATCAAATATTGGACATTAATTGTAAAAATTGTCCTTTTTTTGATTTCAAATATTGGACAGTAAACCGCGATTATTGTCCAGTTTTTGACTTACTTTTACAGGATAAATACAACGAAGTGCCGAAGAATTTCGTGATAAAGCAACTCAAGGACCGGTTTGGCGGGCAACTGACAGTCTCGCGGGAGGAGCTTTTTGACTTTTACCGGGAGTTTGAGCCGGATTTAAATGACTCGACGTTCGGGTGGCGTATATATGCCCTTAAAGAAAAGAACCTGGTTAAGCCGGTGCGAAGAGGTGTTTATACGTTAATGGTGAAGCAGCCGTTTCATCCTGTGGTCGAAAACAGGCAAAAGGAACTTGCGGCCAAAATTGCCAAACAGTTCCCCGCCACCCGGCATTGTACCTGGAACACTAAGTGGCTCAGCGAATGGACTACACACCAGCCTGGCCGATTCCTGATCCTGGCCGAGGCGGAAGCGTCGGCCACGGAATCCGTGTTTTATTTCCTGAAGGACAGTAATTACAAGAATGTCTACCTTAATCCCGATGAAATACTCCTAGAGCGGTATATCTACGAAGAGCCGGAGACCATTATTGTCAAAACCTTGGTGTCCAAAGCTCCGTTGAAGAAAGAACGGCAGGTGACCATCCCTACGGCAGAAAAGATATTAGTGGATCTATTTATTGACAGGCACCTGTTTGCTCCCTTCCAAGGCAGCGAGCTTATCAATATCTTCAACAATGTGTACAAGGAATATGCATTAAATATTTCCAGGCTGTTGGCTTATGCTAGGCGAAGGAACAAGGAGCAATCCCTGTTGGATTATATCACTAGAAACACGTTACTAAAAGAGCTTATTAACGAATGATTTTACCCTCATCTTTTACAACTGAATGGATCAAAGAAAAAAGGAAGGCCTATGCCAAAAGCGACCCTAACATCATGGAAAAGGTCATCTATGCGCTTTCGCTCGTAGAACAACTCGTGCAGTCTGGCCTGGATTTCACTTTTAAGGGTGGTACCAGCCTATTACTGATCCTGCCGGAGCCCAAGCGGTTCTCAATTGATGTGGATATTATTACCACTGAAAGCAGAGAGCGGCTGGAGGCTGCTTTAACGGATATCTGCAAGGCCGGTATCTTTACGAAGTTCGAACTGGATGTCTTTAGGAGCTACAAACCGGGCATTCCCAAGGCTCATTATCTCCTTACGTTTTATTCGCAATGGGATCGGAAAGAAAAGGTGATCCTGCTCGACGTATTGTATGAGGAGCATGGCTACCCGGCCTTGATACAGGCACCGATTGTCAACGAGTGGGTGCAGACCGATACGAACACTGTTGCAGTACAGATTCCATCGGCAGACTCCATCACAGGCGATAAGCTAACGGCATACGCCCCTAACACAACCGGCATTCGTTTCAGGGTAGAACATGCGGATGGTGGCGTTACGGAAAAGCAAATGGAGGTCATGAAGCAACTGTTTGATATCGGTATTTTATTCGATCGGATGGCTCACCTGCCCGATTTTAAAAAATCTTTCCATACCACGGTTCAAAAGGAAATCGCCTACCGGGGCGTACTCAATTTGGCTGTTGAGCATGTGCTGCACGATATTATTGACACATCGCTCATGATCGCTTCGCTCGGTAAACATTTTGACCCAAAAGGGCATTACACCTATATCACCACGGGGCTAAATCAGTTAAAATCCTACATCTATAACGGAGCCTTCCGCAGTGACGAGGCGGTCTTGGCTTCATCCAAAGCTGCTTACCTCGCGGCCATTGCTTTAACCGGGTATGATGGGCACATCCAGCGCTGGAAGGAAGGCGATGATATCAGGCAGTACTTCATCCAGCCCATTGAATATCAATTTCTCAACAAACGACGAAATATTCCCGGCGGTCCGCTGTTCTATTGGTACCAGACCCTTCAATTACTAGGAAAGATATAAGCTATAACAGCTATCTGGCTTTCCCAATTTTAGCGATTAATTTTTAAATGCATCGCTACAGTTTTCAGGGAAGCTTTCACCATCCCCTCAATAAAAAAAGTTCATTTGAATTCAACTCCCATCAGGACCTGAACGGAAGTTGAACCTTTTGCTTTGGTCATAACTCATTGTTTTGCAGTTTTTTATGCTGTATTTGTAAATAAAAGGCTATGAGAGACGCATAATCTCTTAGAATGTTT
>JAFDYE010000830.1 GCA_018267585.1 Bacteroidota bacterium | reverse complement strand
CCACTTTGTGTGGAGTCCGCAGGGGTATATGCAATACCGGCAGGACTGGTACACGGAGGCCTCTTATGGGACGGACGCGTCCGGCGCTTATGCCCCTTATCAGACGGGTGTGAGCAAGGGGAAGGGAGGATATTTTGAGAAGCCCACGCCTGACGTGTTGAGCAAGTATGGGATAACGATCGACCAGTGGAGGGCTTATTCTGTCAATCAGACCGGGGCATCGGATGACCAGATCTGGGCGCAGCGGTTGTTGCTGACTGGTACGACGCTGACCAACTATCTTGCAGGTAAGTCATTTAACTGGTATGATCACAGTTTTCGCGACGGTTTTAACCAGGACCATAATATTTCTGTCAGCGGGGCGAGCGACAAGATGAACTATTATTTATCGGCGGGTTATCTGAAGAACCAGGGAGTTGTGGTTGGCGACGATTATAAGGCTGTGCGGTCCAATCTGAAGGTGGATGGCAAGGTGACCAACTGGCTGGAGATAAGCGCGAATGTCAATTTCCAGAACCGGTCGGATGAGAATGACAATAAGTGGAAGGTGGACTGGGGATCGCAGATACTGAATAACAGTCCGTACGCGGCCTACCGGGATAGTTCCGGCGCCCTGGAGATCCATCCGATGGGTGACGATCAGGCCGCGAACAAGGGTTACAACTATGATTTTACCCGGCAGTACAAGCAGTTGGACAGGGGTTATACCGTACTGAACTCTATTTTTTCGGCGAAGGTGAAGTTGCCCTGGAATATCACTTACTCCTTCAATATATCGCCGCGTTATCAGTGGTTCCACAACTATTATTTCGAGTCGACCGAAAACCCCGACTGGCTGGCGATCAATCATGGCGTGGATCGGGAGACCTCGGAGAACTTCGACTGGTCGATGAACAATACGCTGAACTGGCAGCAGAGCTTTGGCAAGCATTCGTTGAATGTCACGCTTGTGCAGGAGGCGGAAGAGAAGAAGTACTGGGAGCAGATCATTTCGGCGAGGAATATCCTGCCGACGGATGCGCTGGGATATCATGAGGTGGCGAATGGTGACCCGCTATACAGCAGTTTTAACTCGAACGATACGCACGAGACGGCGGATGGTTTGCTTGCGCGGGTGTTCTATAACTATGACGCGCGGTATATGGTGACGGCTTCAGTGCGCCGGGACGGTTATTCTGCCTTTGGCACTTCGAATCCGCGTGCGACCTTTTTCTCGGCGGCGCTGGGGTGGACCTTTACCAATGAGAAGTTCTTTCACTGGAAGCCGATGAACAGCGGCAAGCTGCGGTTGTCTTACGGGCAGAACGGGAACAGGTCGCTGGCGGATCCCTATGTGGCGCTGGCCAACCTGGCGCCGGGTTCGGGGACGCAGGGATATGTGGACGTCAACGGCAACTATGTGCAGGATTTTTATGTTCGGATAGACAGGATGGCGAACCCGCATTTGCAGTGGGAGAAGACGTCCGCCTACAATGCGGGTCTGGATGTCGGCTTTTTCAACAACCGCCTGACGGGTACGCTGGACTATTATTTTATGCCGACGACGGATATGGTGATGAAGCAGGCGCTGCCAAGTTTTACCGGTTTTACGAGCATTACGACGAACTTAGGCGAGGTGCAGAATAAGGGTTTTGAGATTGCGCTGACCTCCCAGAATATCCAGACGAGGAAGTTCAACTGGAACACCACCTTCGGGTATTCGCAGTACAGCAATACGATAAAGCATCTTTACGGGACGTATGTGGACGTGGTGGACGCCCAGGGGAATGTGGTGTCGCACAAGGAGGCCGACGATATCAGCAACGGGTGGTTCATCGGCAAGCCGATCTCGGCTATCTGGGATTACAAGGTGACGGGTATCTGGCAGGTGAATGAGGCTGCGCAGGCGGCGGTCTACGGTCAGCGTCCCGGCGATCCCAAGGTCAAGAATGACTACACGGGCGACGACGTGAAGAACAGCAACGGGACGGTCACCCCGGTCTATAATAATAAGGACAAGGAATTCATCGGGCAGAAGGCGCCGCCGATCATGTGGTCTATGCGGAATAATTTTTCCTACGGAAATTTCAATTTCTCGTTCAATATGTATTCCTACTGGGGGCACCGGAGCATCGGCACTTCCTATCTGAACCAGGATAACGGGACGTCAGGCGTCACTTACAACATGAATACCTATGCGAAGAAATACTGGACGCTGGATCATCCGACCGACTTTTATGCCCGTCTGGATGCCAAGGGGCCGGCGGGACTGACGTCGCCGGGGAGTGTGTATGACAAATCCTTTGTGCGGCTGGACAATGTCACGCTCGGGTATACCCTGCCGGCCAGGCTGGTCTCGTCGTGGGGGATGCAGGCGGTGCGGGTCTATGTCACGGCCCGGAATGTGGCTGTCTGGCATAAAGACCGGCATTGGGTTACCTGGGATATCGAGACGGAGGGTATAGCACCCAGGATCTACACATTTGGCGCTAACGTAACCTTTTAAATACTACTACTCATGAAAAAGATATATATAGCTGTTGTGCTTGTAGCATTCTTTGGTTGTAAGAAGAGCTATTTGCAGCCTGACCCGTTGTCTTTTTACGAACCGGAAGCGACATTCACGACGAAGTCGGGTCTCGATGCCGCCGTGGCGATGTGCGACAAACATTTGCGGGACTACTGGAGCTATACGTCGACGAGGGATCTGTCGCTGCCGATCAGCACGGAGTATATGCTATCGGATCTGGCGGTGGCGGGCAAGACAGACGACGGTAATATTTTCGCCGATGTCGCCACCCGTCTTACGCCTACCAGCGGCGAGAACACGGACGATGTGAACATGATCAAATATTTCTGGGACGAGACGTTCAACGGTGTCAAGTATGCCAATACGATCCCGTCTTTTATCGAGAAGGTGCCGGGTCTGGATTCGGCTACGAAGCATGAGTACCTGGGCCGTGCCTATTTTCACCGGGCCTTCCGGTATCTGGCGTTGTGTTTTCAGTTCGGCGACGTGCCGCTGGTGACGCAGATACCGACGGTCCCCAAGCAGGATTATAAGACGACGACGCGGGAGGCCATCCTGGATATGATCACTTCGGATATGGAGAAGGCAGTGGCCTGGGTTCCCGAGCAGTCGAGCATGGCGTATATCGGGATGGTGAGCAAGGGAGCGTGCCGTCAGCTGCTGATCAAGTGCTATCTGGCGACGGGTCAGTGGGACAAGGCGATCGAGCAGGCGAATATACTGATCGGCGGTGAGGGTTATTCGTTGATGACGGGGACCTTCGGGACCTTCGAGAATCCTTTCCCGTCGACCTGGCCGATCACCCGTAATGTCATCTGGGATCTGCACCGGCCGGTGAACAAATGTATCTGGGCCAATAAGGAGGCTATTCTGGCGATGCCCGACCGGGACGGAACGGATGCGGCTATCCAGCAGCATACGATGCGTAACTGGGGCCCGATGTGGAATATCGGCACGCTGGTGTCGCCGGCGGGAAAATACATGCAGTGTTATGCTACTTCGAGCAAGTCTTATAACCCCAATCTGGACTTTAATTCGGCTGTAGGCAGGGGTATTGCGCCGATCAGACCGACCTATTTCGCGCAGCATGATCTGTGGGCGGTAAATGGGATCGAGGATACGGCGGATCTCCGGCATAACAGCACGGTGGGCAACTGGGCGAGGATGGATTCGCTGAAGTACAATGACCCGTCGGATAAGGTCTGGTACGGGAAGAATCTGCGGTTGTATAACGGCTCGACGCTGTTGTGTACGGATACGGTGCGTGACTGGTTCGACTGGCCGCACTATAAGGTCTTTACACTGGATCCGAATCATGTCGGGAATCCGGCGAGCAATAACAACAAGGGCGGGTCTGCGGACTGGTATTGTTACCGGTTGGCGGAGACGTATCTGTTGCGTGCCGAGGCGGAGTTTTATAAGGGGGATGTGGGGTCGGCTACGGCGGACGTGAATGCGGTGCGTATGCGGGCGAAGTGCAAGCAGCTGTATGCGACGGTGGGGATCGGGGATATTGTGAATGAGCGGGCGCGTGAGTTGTATATGGAGGAGTGGAGGCATATGGAGCTGAGCCGTATCTCGTGGAGTCTGGCGTTGAGCGGGAAGGCGGATGAGTGGGGGAACACGTATAATGTGAAGACGCTTACGGATAACAATTATTGGTTTCAGCGGATACAGCATTATAGTGACTATTATAATAAGAACAGGGTGACGGTGAAGGGGCGTGTGTATACGATTGCAGCCAATAATATTTACTGGCCGATACCGCAGTCGGCGATCGACGCGAATTTGTATGCGAGGTTGCATCAGAATCCCGGGTATGACGGGTATGATCCGTCGGTGGTGATGTGGACGAAGTGGGAGGATGCGGTGGCGGATGAACTGAAAGCCCGGTAGGGAAAGCCCGGTAGGGCTTTTGCGCCGCGACTAGCGGTGTAACCGAGCGATAGCGAAGGTTACGACCGAGAAGGACCGTGTCGAAGCAGGTCCGACGAAGGTCATTAACGTAGGAAGAGCTCCCGCTAGCGGGAGCTTAGCGGGGACTCAGGACTTTAAGTTGTTTAATTATATACCCCCGGTACGGCATTGAAGGCTATGCCGGGTGCTAGCCCTATTCAAAAAACACGCAGTTCGTTTAAGAAAAAGCGTCTTTTTTTAAGGACGATTTTTTTTGTTTTTGCGGGTGAAAATTATCCATTGGGTGGTT
>JAFDYE010000082.1 GCA_018267585.1 Bacteroidota bacterium | reverse complement strand
TGGTCATGCCTATGACGGGCTCTTTCCCGTCCGCTGTCAGTACAAATTGTCCTTCCGGGAACACCTCGAGGTGGCGCAGGTATTGTTCGGCCCGAAGGCGCTCGTGCGCTGCCAGTGTCGGAAAGACGATCCGCTGCAGCTCTTCCAGGGCCTCCGCGTGTCGGGAGGTCATCGGTTGAACGGTCATATTGACAAAGATAGGGACTGACACAAAGTGAGGATCCGAATTGACCTATATCACCGGGTTTTCGCAATACGCAGCCCGATCGCAGGCGGCGGGAACGCGGCCCTTTCTTTGCGGTTACCCCGGCCTATGAAAGAGGTCATTGCATTCCTGGGCGCCCTGTCGCCACTTACCGATGGTCTGCAGGTGGCGCTGTACAATGCCGCCAGAAAGATCGAGATACGCAGGCTCCGGTACCTGCACAGCCGGCCGGACGTCTGCACGAATCTTTACTTTATCGAAAAAGGACTGCTGTGCTGCTACGACCACGACAAAGACACGGACAGGCAATACTGTACCTGGGCGATGGAAGAGGGCAATATCGTCACCTGCGTGAGCAGTTTTGACTCCGGTCTTCCATCCACGGAAAGCATTCTTGCGGCCGAAGACAGCGTTCTCTGGACGATCGACAAGCCCCAGCTGGAGACGCTGACCCGGTCCCATGCGGAGTTCCGGGATATCCGCCTGCGGCTGACCGAGCACTATCACGTCCAGAGCAGGAATATGGATGCCTGGCGCAAAAGACCGCCCGAGCAGTTCCTGACCCGGCTCGAAGCCGAATATCCGTCGCTTGTTGCCAGGCTGCCGAACAAACACCTCGCCTCGCTGATGGGCATCAGGGAATCCACGCTGTATGGGATCAAGCGTACGCAATATGAAATCAGGCGCAACAAACGAAAAAAATAACGATCCGAAATTGGAGTTTCTTTCGCAAACATTCTCCGATCCCGGAGGGTCCGCTTTCTTTGTTCGGGTCCTCATCCAGTCTACTTTTACCAGGTCAAAGCGATGTAGTCAGGCCTGACCTACTCCAACAATTTTTCACTTAAAAACACAATTCACATGACAAGGATCATTGCTATCCTGGCAGGAGTTACCCTGCTCGGTCAGATGAGCCCTGCAACAGCCCAGACCGGGGTTGTCAGAAACAAAGGAATGGAGCATTTCCTTTCGACCGTCCTTCGTTCGACACCGCCTGCCAGCAGCGAAAGCCCTCCCCCTATTCACTCTGGAGGGGCGGATCCGCGCGATGCGGAAGGGCGTATCATTCTGTTCAGGACCTCCTGTGAGCGGATCATTAAGGAAGGTTCATGGATCAGCTATGGCAACGACCGCAGCGGAAAAATGAAACTCCAGCTCCGGGGTATCTATACCCAGGGATCGGTGCTGTATTTCCTCATCCGTCTGAAAAACCGGTCT
Source organism: Bacteroidota bacterium (assembly GCA_018267585.1). Classification (GTDB taxonomy): domain Bacteria; phylum Bacteroidota; class Bacteroidia; order Chitinophagales; family Chitinophagaceae; genus Puia. The sequence goes on along the minus strand of JAFDYE010000082.1, from coordinate 2,554 downwards.
TCGCTGGACTACGACATCGAGGGGATCCATTTTTATGTTATCGCCCCGCCGGGCAGAAAGAGTACGGTGGTGAGATACGGCGAGCTTCTGCCTGTCTATGTATATGACAGCAGCGCCATTGTGAGGGGCTTCAGTCACAACAACAATGTGATCGTCGTGCCGAGGTTCACCTTACCGGCAGGCAGAAGGCTGGTGATCGAGGTATTGGAAAAGAACGGGGGCAGACATCTGCACCTGCTGGCGGGGAATTTCATGCTCGAAAGGGCCCGGATACTTTAACAATCATTTTTAAATCAAATTTTATGAACCAAGAAAATCTGGAGTACCTCCAGGAAAGACTGAAATACCTTGGCTTCGGAGAGAACGCGCCGATCAACGAGGAGCTGAAAGAACAGGTGCTGCGTGACCAGCCGGCGTTCCAGCTGATAACAGAAGCACATTTCGAGGACTGCCGGATGGAGGCGAAGCTTTACTTTGAGCGATCCGGCGTAAAGGACCACTATTACTTCAAAAGATATGATGCGCTGCTTCAATATTCGGACGGAATAGAGGCGGACAAGCAGCAAACCTTCTATATCTTCAAGAAATGGGGGTATACCTTTAAGGAAGCCTTTAATCTTCTCGAAGGCCGGGCGGTATACAAAAAGCTGGTCGATAAAAAGGTGGAGGTCGAATATTGGGCCTGGTCCGAGCTGAACTTCAACGAGAAGGACTCCTTTGGCAACTACAAGATCAAAGAATACAAGGAAAGCTATAACTACGACCTGGAAAAGGTGCTGGAAATGTATCCCATCATTGAGTTGCAGGACGAACAGCTGAAAAAGACGCTGATCCGGTCGCTGCAAAGGGGCAATATCCATCCCGTCTATTTTGTCAAGAACAACAAGAGGGATAAGGTGTTTATTGAAGCCAGTCCCAGAAAGAAAACAATCGTCATCAGTCAGCAGGCAACCAGGGCCGCTGTCAGGGCAGAAAAGTTCCCGAAGCCCGAAGAACCGACGGTAGTGTCGGAACCTTTGGTCGTAGAAGAGCCGGATGTTCCGGGACCCGAGTCGGAGACTCCGGGATCAGAAGGTGGCGAGAAGCCTGATACGCAACAGACCAGACCGCCTCGGAAGAGGATCTATAAGTAGCCATTTATTCACCGGATGGGCGGTAACAAAAGAGCGATCGCCCATCCTCTTTCTAAAACAGTCAACATGTCATCGTGTACAGCCATGAAGGCACTGCCAGACTTCAGCGCCTTTCAATTTACCTGCGACAACGGGACCGGGCCTACGACCAGGGAAGTCCGCTTCCGCCAAAAGACGCCGGATATCTATAACCTGGACATCGGAGACATTTCGGAAGAGAATGAGCTCCGACGAGGCCATCGAAATGAAAATAAGGATATCAATTTCCTGATGACAACTTTGATACTGATTATCGAGCTGTATACGGAGAAATATCCCACCAGGATCGTCCGCCTCAAAGGCGATACTACCGAGAAAGCCCGGCTATATCGAAAAACCCTGGACAAACACGTCAGCGCCATGTCTTCCTTCTTCGAGATCAACCTCGAAAAGGACAGGAATTTTTTCCGGGTCCTCCGCCACCGGGAAAGCCTTGACAATATCGCATTTCTGGTAAGAAGAAAACCCGGCTGGAGCTTTACCATCCACACGCTCCAGACCAACCGATGCAGCAGGAGCCAGCTATTCGATCGCGCCGTAACCGTAGAGATACAGCGAAGCATCGAGATCGGATTCGAAATGGTCGATCACCATCCGCAAATGCCATAAGAATCCAGTCTTCCGTATGCCATTTTTGGGTTAGTAAAAAGGCCGGCTCATTCCTGAGCCGACCTCTAATATAACTTTACAACCGGGTCACTATGCCAGCACCGCGATCAACCCCTTCACGACAGCGCCCAGCTTCACCCCTTCCATTACCCTCGATTCGCTGCTGCCGTGCTGCAATACCGACCGCTCGTGCGAGCTGACACACATCTCACAGCCATTGATCGAAGAGACCACAAGGCTCACCAGCTCAAAGAACTCCTTGCCCAGCACAGGACTGGCCATAATGCTCATCTTGATGCCGGCAGGCTGGTTGTCATAAAAGTCCTTCTTCATAAAATGCCTGAAACGATAGAAGACATTATTCGTGTTCATCAGCGAAGTACAAGCAACGATCTCGGCAATCTCCGCGTCCGTAGCCCCCGCCTCCCTCGCCATCCCGGCAAAAGATTCCTGCAACAGCGGAAACCGCTCGTTGACAGCTACCGCAAGGGCCAGCAGCACGGCCTCCTTCCTGTTGAGTTGCTGGCTGTTATTCAGCACATTCCCTACATTGATCTTCAGGTCCTTGATAAACCGCGACTCTCCGGCAACCAAAACCAACACATTGGCCGACGGCTCATAATCGGGAATATTCAGGTCTATCAACAAATTCTGAAACGTCTCATTTGATATAGTCGCTACTCCACTCATGCGGTAATTTTTATTAGTTCATGTTCAGCTGTTCAGTCAGCGTTTCCTCTCCTTTCTTCCAGTTGCAGGGGCAAAGCTCATCC
>JAFDYE010000829.1 GCA_018267585.1 Bacteroidota bacterium | reverse complement strand
TTACTGCCCGTGCCGCCGTTGCGCCTGATGGCTCCTCGGCCTCCGGTGACGTAAAGGCCAGCGGATCTTATCTTGCAACGGGAGACTACTATTTTATGAACACTCCTTTCCGGCCTTTCGTGGGCGCCGGTGCGGGTATATTCACGCTGGCGGCTGTGTCGGCCGGAGCCAACAACCAGGGCAACACGACCATGACGGCGGCGAGCTCCTCTAAATTTGGCGGCCTGGTGCGCGCCGGCTTCGAATTCGGTCATTTCCGGATGGGCGTAGAATACAACCTCGTCAGCAAATCTTCGGTACCGGTATATGATATGAGCGGCAATTCGCTCGGTAACGTAGACATCAAGAACAGCTATCTCGGCATCAAGGCAGGCTTCTTCTTTGGTGGCGGAAGAAAGAAATAGTTGAATTAATTATACCCCCTACTCTCTACGCACACGCCGGTCTGACTTTGTCGGGCCGGTTTTTTTTCGTGGTTCAGGGCCAGCTGATCCTTTTGCGGGGCCAGCGTTCGGCATACTGGTAGATCAGTCCTCGCATATAGTCGTTCTCGGGGTATCTCGTCAGGTATCCTTTCAGCTCTTCGGCGTCGCGTATCGCCGCATCGGCGGGCAGGTAGCCCATCCCGTATATCCGCCCCTGCTCGATAAGGATACAGCTCTTTTCTTCCGGATGACGGCCGTCGTCCATGAGGGTAAAGCTAGGGAGGCTTTTGACGAGGGCGCCCACCGCCGCTGCCACCCTTTCATTGTACGCCTGTGGCGGCTCTTTGTGTTCGCAGGCGCCGTCGCACTCTCCGGCGGTCAGGCCGATACAACTGTCGTTGTCGCGCTGGATGAAGCAAAGCTTGGGACAGAGCCGGAACTCCTTAACCAGCTTACGTAATAGCGTCTGTCCCTCCAGCAGCAGGGAGAACGTGTAGACGGGTTGCAGCTGTCGCCGCCTTTTCTCGACGATAAGGCGGGAGTAGCCGTTGCGGTCCTCGTAGATATAGAGGCCATAGCTGGGCTCGAACCGTTTGAGGCTCCGGTTATAGGCGGGCCAGAGCCGCTTGATCTCGATGCATTCGAGGAGGAACGCCATCAGCTCGGTTCCCGTGGTCTCGTGCGAGATGGAGTAGATATTTCTCAGGAACTCCTGTTTTTGCCGCCCGGGCTTGTTATTCGAGAAATGGCTGGTCACGCGGTGGCGGAGGTTCTTTGCTTTTCCGACATAGATGACCTTGCCTTTCTGGTCGTGGAAATAATATACGCCGGGCACCATCGGCAGCTGGTCGAGCTGCCCGGCGGGAAGGTTGATGGGCAGGTATTGTTCGCGGCTATTTCCTTTCAGCATGCCGCGGATATGTTCGAGGCCGCCGGCTTTGAGGATCTGTTCAAAAAGCCTCACGGTGGCGTCGGCGTCGCCTCCCGCGCGGTGGCGGTTCGGTATGGTGATCCCCAGGTACTGGCAGATATTGCCGAGGCTATAGCTGGGGGCGCCGGGGAAGGTCTTTCGGCTGAGCCTGACCGTACACAGCTTCTTCGAGTCGAGTTCGAAGCCGCAGTCCTTCAGCTGGTGTTTCAGAAATGAATAGTCGAAATTGACGTTGTGCGCGACGAAGACGGCGTCTTTCAGCCAGTCGTAGACAAGGCTTGCGATCTCTTCAAAGCAGGGCGCACCGGCGACCATGTCGTCGGAGATGCCGGTAAGGGCCTGGACATAGCGGGGGATGTTCATACCGGGTCTGACGAGGGACTCGTATCGCCTGATCTCCCGATTCCCATCGTGCAACACAATAGCAACTTCTGTTATGGCGTTACTAGCTGCATAACCGCCGGTAGTTTCTATGTCGACTATCGCGTACATTTCTTTTTGCGTCGATAAAGGTAAAAAGAATCATTGGTCCGCACCCTACCCAATTTATGAACCGCCACAGACGGTTCGTCCACGGGCGAGCAATAGCGAAGCCCGCGACCGAGGAGAACCGTGGCGAAGCAGGTTCTGCGAAGGTCTACAACCATTAGCGCTTTTGCCGGGAATGCGCTAAATTTCGGACAGCGCATTCCCGGCAATTTATTAACCCTTAAATCCAATCTCCATGGAACAAATGCACTCATTGCGGACCAGGGAAAACACGATCCTTTCATTCGTTGTCGCCTTTCTGTATTTCTGTGCCATCATGGCCTTTGCATACATTTTTACGATGTCGTAACGGAGTCACCAAAGCAGCACAGCCTATCATTTTATGTTTAGCCGGCAATACCAAACGGTATTCTAAATATTGAAATTGATTTGGATATATTAAATAAAATGCTATTTTTGTGCTGCTCGTTCTCCTTAAAGCAACGCATTTTCAGACCTTCAGACTGGCCAATCACTTCGCCAAATCGTTGAGAAACCGTTAGTTACACTGATTTCCGATTCCCTTTGAAACTCCAGTTTTAATTAATTTGGTTTCACCCTAAAATTTTCTCTTGTTATGAAAAAGACATCCTCTTTCCACCTTGGAGAAACAGCGAAAACTGTATTATTAGCCGTTGGCTTTATCGGTCTCGTCATGTTCCTGAGCTACCTATATTGGTTTGCATAGGCTGACGTCCGTAAATAACAAATACGTCAGCTCATTTCAATATAGGAATTCTCCCCTCGGGGAGAATTTTTTTTTGCCGTCGCCGCAGACAGCAGGCGGCGGAAAAATCGTAATTTCGCCAACCCAAAATAACACGATGGAACTCAGCAAGAACTATATACCGGCCGCTACGGAGGAGAAATGGAACGATCACTGGCAAAAAAAGGGTTATTTCCACAGCCGCCCGGACGGACGTCCGTCTTTTACCGTTGTCATCCCTCCTCCGAACGTCACCGGCGTCCTGCATATGGGTCATACGCTGAATGAGACTGTCCAGGACATCCTCGTGCGCAAGGCCCGGATGAGCGGCTTTAACGCCTGCTGGGTTCCCGGCAGCGACCATGCCTCAATTGCTACAGAGGCCAAGGTCGTGGGTATGCTGAAAGAAAGGGGCATCGACAAGAACCAGCTGACCCGTCCCGAGTTCATGGAATACGCCTATGAGTGGAAAGACAAATATGGCGGCATTATCTACAGTCAGATCAGGAGACTGGGCTGCAGCGTCGACTGGGACCGGGTATCCTTTACTATGGACAAGGACTATTACGACGCTGTCATAAAGATATTCATCGATCTTTTCGGCAAGGGCCTGATCTATCGCGGCGCCCGTATGATCCACTGGGACCCGCAGGCCAAGACGGCGCTCAGCGACGAAGAGGTCGAATACCGCGACGAGCAGGGGAAGCTTTACTATGTCGCCTACCCTATCGTAGATGCAAAAGGCAAGGCCACCGGCAAGAGCATCACTATCGCCACCCAGCGACCGGAGACGATCATGGGCGATACAGCGATCTGTGTCAACCCCAACGACGAGCGCTATTCGGGTCTGAAGGGAGCGTTTGCGCTGGTGCCGCTGGTCAACCGGCCTGTGCCGATCATCTTTGACGAGTACGTCGATCCCGCCTTTGGCACCGGCGCCCTGAAGGTGACGCCGGCTCACGATATCAATGACTACAACCTGGGGCTGAAACACGGCCTGCCCATTATCGATACCCTTAATGCCGACGGAACACTCAGCCCGGCGGCGGAGGTCTTTGTGGGCATGGATCGCTTCACCGCCCGTAAAAAGGTCGTAGAGCAGCTAAAGACCGACGGACTGCTCCAGAAGGAAGAGGAGCACCTGACGCGCCTCGGCTTCTCGCAGCGCACCAACGCCGTCGTAGAACCCAGGATCTCGACACAGTGGTTCGTAAAGATGAAGGAGCTGGCCGAGCCGGCTTTGCGTGCGGTGACCGAAGGGCATATCCGCATCCATCCGGGGGACAAGTTCCTCGCGACTTACAAATACTGGCTGGAGAACGTCAAGGACTGGTGTATCTCGCGTCAGCTGTGGTGGGGTCAGCAGATCCCGGCCTGGTATGCGCCCGACGGCAGTTTCCAGGTAGCGGCGACGCGCGACGAGGCCTATGCGCAGTTCGTCGCGACGGCCGGCAGCCCGGTCGGATTCGCCCCGGACCAGCTGCGGCAGGATGAAGACGTGCTCGACACCTGGTTCTCTTCCTGGCTGTGGCCTATGGAAGTTTTCAAAGGCGTTACCGATCCCGGCAACCCGGATATCCGGTACTACTACCCCACCAGCGTGCTGGTCACGGGTCAGGACATCATCTTCTTCTGGGTCGCCCGGATGATCATGGCCGGCCTTTATTGCTTCCCCGATACGCTGCCGATGGCCGAGCGGATACCTTTCCGCGACGTCTATTTCACCGGCATGGTGAGGGACAAGCAGGGACGCAAGATGAGCAAGAGCCTCGGCAACTCGCCCGACCTGCTGGAGCTGATCGACAAATACGGCGCAGACGCAGTCCGGTTTGGTATCATGATCGCCTCGCCGGCGGGCAACGACCTGCTGTTCGACGAGGCCGCGCTCGAGCAGGGCCGGAATTTCAACAACAAGCTCTGGAATGCGCTGAAGTTGGTGAAGAGCTGGGAAGGCCGCCAGTCGCCGGCATCCGCCGCCACGGACACCTTCGCTATCACGTGGATGAACAGCCGCATTGCCCAGGTCCGCCATACCATCGAACAGGCCTTCACCGAATTCAGGCTTAGCGAAGCATTGAAAACGCTCTACTCGCTGATCTGGGACGACTTCTGCGGCTGGTACCTGGAGTGGGTGAAGCCGGGCTTCGAGCAGCCCATCGATGCGAGCATCTACAGGGCCACGGTCGGATTTTTCGAGCAGCTGATGCAGCTGCTGCATCCCTATATGCCCTTTGTCACCGAAGAGATCTACCATCTGTTGGGTGAACGCGCCGAGGGCGATGATCTTTGTGTTTTACAGTTCGCGCCGGTCGACGCGGCCGATGCCGCGGTCCTGACCGAAGGCAGGCTCCTCACCGAAGCCATCACGGCCCTCCGCGACGCACGCAACAAGGTACAGTTAAAACCAAAGGAGCCGGTCAAGCTCTTTATCCAGTCGGAGTCGGAGTCTATTTTCCGTCGTCTGCAGCCCGTGCTCTCCCGCCAGGTCAATGCCGAATCCATCGATTTTGTTGCTGAGGCCGTCGCGGGGTCGCTGGCCGTCGTCGCGGGCAAGGACAAATATTATATCGTCACGGAACAGAAACTGGACACCGGTAACCAGAAGGAAGAGCTGCAGAAAGAGCTGCTGCGCCTGAAGGGTTTTCTCGATTCGGTCAACAAGAAGCTCAGCAATGAGCGCTTTGTCCAGAACGCGAATCCGGAGGTAGTTGGTCTGGAAAGGAAGAAGAAGGAGGATGCGGAGGATAAGATCAGGACGATCGAAGAGACTCTGGCAACGCTGAATTGATCGTGGCCGTATCGTCGGTGGCGTCCATCTAGTTGACGGCCTTTATCGACCGGGCGCTGTAGCCTTGCGACAGCAGATTGAGCGGCAGGATCAATTCCCACTGGTTGGGTCCGCGACCTTCAAAGTCCTGGTCGAGCAAGTGGCTGTATCTTATCCCAAAGGAGATCGCCAGCTCGTTCCACCATTTCGTATCGAAATACAGCTCGGTGCCGTACGACCGGAAATCAGCATTGTAGACACCTCCGTTGGTATAGAAGTCCTTTGCGTGGGTATAGTCATAGAAGAGGTTGGCGCGCAGCCGAAGGAAGTAGACGATATTCCCGAATCCCCAATCGGGATGCACCAGCGGCAGCTGGTAGTTGGCAGACCATTTCCACATCTGATAGAAATTCTCACCTGAATATCCCCGCGAAAAGGGGAAGCTGTTGGAGAAACGGGCGTTGCGCAGGCTGTCTCTCTGCTGGAAGGCGGCGGTCAGCAGCAGGCTGTGGGTATAGTCGATACCCGGCAGGTAGAGAAAGCCTGAGGCCAGGAATTGGTTGGCCTGGAAGCTGGTCACTGCCCGGTCATAGGACAGGCTCAGCACCTGCGCCCAGCGGGGATAGATCTGCTGCTGTGCCTGCTGCGACTGGTGGACGAGACTTACGAAGGGAGTGATATAGGCGAAGGCCCTGGTGTTAAAGGAATCCTTGTACAGACCGGTGTAATACCGCTGATTACGAACGATATCCGAACCAAACTGCAAGTTCGTAAAATGGCGCCCCGAGGTCCAGCTCAGCGGTACCGAAAGGCCCGCGCGAAATTCGTTCTCGTTCCAATACACCTTGTTTGAGCCATAAAAGGCATTCCGGTCGAAGGTATAGGTCCAACCCGCGTCGAGCCAGGGATACCAACCTGCATAGCTGGCTGTTGCGCCCGCCTGTTTGAAATTCTCGTTGCGGTTATACGCCACGAACAGCTGAGTCTCAAGGGTATTGAGGATATTGTCGCTGACCAGTGAGAACGTGTAGTCCGGGTCGTTGATATAGGGCCTCCAGCTGTGGAAATTGATCAGGTGTGATCCCAGGGAGTAGCGGCTGGCAGGATAGTTCGCCGTAGTGATCCTGTCGAGCAGGCCGGCAGGTCCGCGTCTGAGGCTATCGATATTCTGCAGCGGCAGGGGCTGGCTCCACTGGCTGACGGGTATCTCTTCCACGCCGAGCTCGCTGCGGGCGGCCGTGTCGAGATGAAAACCTACCGCCGTAAACGTATTCCACACCAATTCACCATTTGCCGACCCCTGCAGCTGGTACTGCCCCGTCAGCGGGTCGCCGTGCGGCAAGGTCACGCGGAACAGCCGGCCGGCTGCCAGAGCATAGGTCCGGTCCTGGCCGTCGCGGGAGGCCGAGAAATAGATCGTATCGCCCCTTACAGAGGGAAAGCCGATGGTCTGCCAGCTGAAGGGCAGCAGATAGTGCGGCTCCCCGTTGTCGATGGATATCGCAGCCAGCGACATCTGTCCCCTGCGGTTGCGTACGGCCGTTACGATGGTGTTATCCGCATAGAATTTGGGGTAGGTGTAGAAAAGACTGTCCCGGTTGGGTATTTGGGTCAACAGGCTGCCGGTAGCCGCATCCAGCAGGTGCAGCGCGCAAGATCCGTCGGCCGCCTCCTGCACGGCGACGATACGCTGACCGTCTGTGGAGATATCGGGGGAGAAATACCGGCTGCGGCGGGTCAGCCTTCTGTCCTCACCGGTTGTTGGGTCCAGCACCCTGATAACGCTGTAGTCGCGCCAGCCCCACCGGGGATCGGTCTCGTAGGCGGCGTAGACCGCCCGGCCGTTGTTGAGGGAGAAATAATTGTCGAGAGAGACGGCGCGGGTCTTGATTTTGGTAGTATTCTTGTTATGAAGGTCGCGAATGACGAAGGAGGGTATCCGGCGATAGCTGCTGCTTATGTAGAGGATGCTGTCGGAGCCGATCAGCTGGGGGAACTCCTCGTTGGCGACAAAATGCCGGTGGGTCCTGGCGAAGGCGTCCGCCTCGGCCTCGAAAGCAGGAGAAGGCCTGGCTGCGGGTGTTGCATCTTTCAGCGCCGGCGACACGCCGAACCAGGCCAGCGCGTCGCGGCGATACTGACCGAACGAGACCCCTGCATAGCGCTTTATGGCCCGCTGCAGGGGATAGAAAAGGCCGTGAAAGGCGGCGGCGTCGTGGCCGACCTTGCGCCAGAAACCGTCCCCGTAGCGTTCGCGCCCATAGGCGATGAGCATATAGCCGAGGGGATAGTGATCGGGGACATAGTCGCGCAACGAACCATTGCGGAGCTTCATCCAGGAGTAGTGCCGGTCGCCGGCCCGGAGGCTGCGATAGCTGTTGAAGAACCAGGGCTGGCGTCCCCTCCCCTGGTTGCTGACCAGCGTCTCCTGGTAGACGGCGTCGCCTTCCCAAAACCAGTTAGGTACGGACAGGCCGTTGGCGAATGCCTGGCCGCCCTCGCCGAACAGATAGTAGAAGGCGCCGGAGAGGCCTACCCTGAAATTATTATATTGCTGGACGTGGCGGTATTCGTGGATGGACAGCATTTTGGTCCAGGGCAGGCTGCCGAGCTCAAAGCTGTTCTGTTCGGGGGTCAGCAGGAATTCGCTGCGAAAGGGGGCCAGGCCGACATAGCCGTTGGCGATGGTCGTCTGGTTCTGCAGGACGATGTCGATCTTGCGTTGCGTTTGTCCCACGGTATGATGGGTCGTCCGGCTGAGCATATGTACGATGGCGGCCACCTGCTGTGCGGCGCTGTCGAGGCCTGCCGGAAATATTATCCGGGCCGTGTCCGTGTTCAGCTGTTTCCATTTCAGGGAGGGGGGATTGCCACCGAATTGCTGGGCTATCAAACCTGTCGTTATGAAGAAAATCACTAGCGTGAACAAAGCCAGGCGGAAGAACTTCATGTAGTTGCTTTTATTACTTGTCGGTAAATTGAAATTACGTAGATACTTTTACAATTATGATGGTCCAGCGCAATTATAGGTCTTTATTTATATCCGGCAACTATGACGCACTGCTGGCGGCCCTGATCGGATTTTTCATCATCCAGGCCCTGTGCAGCTATGGCGGCATCGGCATCTCACCCGACAGCGTCGTCTATATCAGCACGGCCCAGAACATCCGCGACCACGGCGCGATCAACGATTTCACCAATATGCCGCTGATGGATTTCCCGGCCTTCTACCCCATCTTTCTCAGCGGCTTCGTTTTCCTTACGGGGAAGAGTGCTGTCGTCTTCGGGCCGGTGCTGGACGGGTTCCTCTTCGGCCTGGTCATCTGGCTCTGCGGCTGGATGATGAACCGCTTTTCCGTCTTCTCCCGCTGGTATAAATGGACGATCCTGCTTTTTATCGTTCTCAGCCCCTGTCTGCTGGAGATCTATTCCATGATCTGGAGCGAGACGCTGTTCATCCTGCTGTCGGTGCTCTTCATGATCGTTAGCTATCGGTACTTCCGGACCCATTCGATGCGGTCACTGCTGGTCATGGGTCTCATCGCCGGTCTTTCCTGTGTCACGCGATATGCCGGTCTCAGCGTCATCGGGCTGGGCGGGCTGCTAATGCTCTGTGACCGTGCGCTGCGCTGGGGTCCAAGGAAGATCGGTCATATCGTTGTCTACGGCCTCGTCTCCGTGCTGCCGCTGGCGCTGAACCTATACCGTAATGCGCATCTTACCCATACGCTTACGGGCTATCGGGAAAAGGGGCTCACGACCTTTGTCGAGAACCTGCACGATTTCGGCGCCGTCTTCTGCGACTGGCTGCCCTTCTTCAATGGCCGGTACGACGCCGCTACGGTTATGGCGGTGCTCTTTCTCCTGCTGATTACGGGGATATTCCTGTACCGGTTGGTGCTGGTGAAGGATTTTTTTTCCTATGATACGATCGCTATCGCCTATTTCGTGGTCTATTCGGTGTTCATCCTGTTGACGGCGACCGTCAGCCGGTTTCAGCGGCTGGACAGCCGGCTGCTCTCGCCGCTGTTCCTGCCCTGGCTCTGGGGAAGCACCGTCTGGATACCCGCGGTGCTGAGGGCGCGGCCGCGGTGGGGACTTCCTTCGAGACCGCTGCTGCGCAGCAAATGGCCGGTCATCGGCGCGGTGGCGATCGGCGCCGCCCTGTTCCTCTGGGGTGAGGTGGATACCTACCGTGAGAATTGGGAGGGCATCCACTATGCCGGTATACCGGGTTATTCGGAGACGCAGTGGAAGAGCTCGCCGACGATGGCCTATGTCCGGGAGCACAAGGATCTTTTCAAGTATCCGGGGACCGTCTATTCTAATGCCTTCGAGGGCCTCTGGCTGCTGGCGGGCGTGAATTCGGATATGATCCCGCACAAGGACATCCCCGACGATATTGCCTATATGCTGAAGTCGCAGTATTTTATCGTCGTCTGGTTCAATGACGCGAACAATACCGACCTGCTCGATATGGACTTTATCCTGTCGAAGAAGACATTGCAGAAGAAGATGGAATTCCCGGACGGAACGATCTATATTTTCCGGGACCCTGGCTTTTGACGACGATCCCATTGGTAAATAATCTATTTTTAGGCGATGTTATTATTCTCTCTGGCCGTGGCTCCGGGCATTGCCGTCTGCCTGTTTATCTATTCGCTGAATAAATACGACAGAAGGGCGATCCGTTACCTGGTCATTGCTTTTCTGCTCGGGATGCTGGCTACCCTGCCGGCGCTGCTGGTACAGACCGTCGCCACAGACGTCCGCGAAGACCCTTTTCGACATTCCATATGGTCTTATCTTTGGTACGCCTTTGTGATCGTCGCGCTCAGCGAAGAAGGCAGCAAATGGCTCGTGCTGCGGTTCTATGCGTATCCGAAGACCGTTTTCAAAGAGCCTTTCGACGGGGTCGTCTTCGCGGTGATGATCGGAATGGGGTTCGCGACCGTGGAAAATGTCGAGTACGTACACAAGTTCGGGCTGGAGACGGGCGTATCCCGGGCTTTTCTGGCGATACCCGCCCACGCCGCATTTGCGGTGCTGATGGGCTACCCGGTGGGGAAAGCGAAGTTTACGAGGGGCCGGAGGTGGTGGCTGATGGCGCAGGGGCTTCTTGTCGCGATGCTTTTCCACGGCAGCTTTGACTTCTTCCTGTTCTTACAGCAGAGCCGGCAGGCGGAAAAATATTTCTCTACGGGCGTGCTGTCCTTCGGAGCCTTCGCCAGTTTTTATATCGCTGTGAGACTGGCGATGCGGGCGTTGCGGATGCACAAACAATCGGTAAATCATAATTCAGGCGAAAATGATGGATGAAACACTGTCGATACGACCGGGCCAGCTGGAAGACATTAATTCGATCGGCTTTCTGGCGCAGCAGATCTGGCCGGAGGCCTATGGGCATATCCTTTCCGCGGACCAGCTCAAATATATGCTCAACCTTTTCTACAATCCGGTGTCGCTGCGCAGGCAGATGCAGGAGGAAAGGCACCAGTTCCTGATCGTGGAGCAGGACGAGGCTCCCATCGGCTTTGCGTCCTGGGGTGCCACGGGCGAGGCGGGAGTCTGCAAGCTGCACAAGCTGTACGTGCTGACCGGTCAGCAAGGCAAGGGGCTGGGAAGGGCCCTGCTGCAGTATATCTTCGAGGCCATCCGGCCGGAAGGAGCGACTACGCTGCGCCTCAACGTTAACCGACATAACAAGGCCCGGCAGTTCTACGAACGGATGGGCTTTGCCGTGGTCCGGGAGGAGGACGTTCCGATCGGCAACGGGTATTTCATGAACGACTATGTGATGGAGATCAGGGTTCCGGAGGCTGAGCCGGGAGCATAACGGCGGTGTCCGTCTGCTGTTCGCCCATCGCGGCGAGTTTCATGGCTTTGGCCGTGTCGTGGCCTACATAACGTTCTATCCGTCCTTCGATGAGGTAGATCAAAGGGGTCAGGACGATCGCTACGGTGAATTTGTAGAAATAGTTCATCATGCCGAATGCCAGTATCTGCTGCCAGCTGAAGATGCGGCTAAAAGCGATAAAAAGCACGATGTAGCTGTCCACCAGCTGGGAGACCAGCGTAGAGCCTGTGGCCCTCAGCCAGAGGTGCTTGTTTCCGGTGCGTTTTTTTATCTGGTGAAATACGGTGACGTCGACGACCTGGCTGACCAGGAAGGCGACCAAAGAGCCGACGATGATCATATTGCTCTGTCCGAAGATGGCGCTGAAGGACTGTTGGATATTGTCAACGCCTTGTTTGCCGCTGCTGGCGATCCAGATATCGGATGGCGGGATCGCGATGGCGAGGTAGTACATCAGGAAGGCGTAGGCGATCAGGCATACGGCCGTTATCGATATCCTTCTCACCGCCCGCGGCCCGTAATATTCGTTGACGATATCCGTCATAACGAACTCGAGGGGCCAGAGGAGGACCCCGCAGGTCAGGTTGAAGGCAAGACCGCTCTGTCCGAAGAGGGTAAAGTTAGCGGGATGCAGCCCGAAAAGCTTTTCGAGCGAGAACAGCTTGGTCCCGATGGCCTCGGCTATCAGTGCGTTGCAGCAGAAGAATGCCGTAAAGCCGAGGAAGAGTTTGGTAGGACGGTCCTTTAGTATCGCGTGGATCATTTCTGAGAGATTATAAGGAGTATGATTTGCAGAACGAAGAACAGCAGGTTGACGACCAGCAGCCAGGTGGGGATGGCGGCGGCGCGCAGTCTTCCGATGACGAACAGGAAGAGGACGGATCCCCCCACGACCAGGTTAAAGATCAGGCTACCGATATAGCCCAGCTCGAGGATACGCGAGACGAGAAAGCCTTCGGGCGGATGGGGCAGCCATTGGATAAAGGAGGCCAGGAGGAAACAAATATTACAAATAAATGCCACCCGGGAGAGAAGTCTTAACACCTGCATATTTAGCCAAAAATCCGTATTTCTGGGCAAAATAACATTATTTTGCGCAATACTAAGTTTCATAACTATATGAATTCTATTGCCTGGAAAAAGCTGCTCCCGCACGGTATCGCCATAGTCGTCTTCCTTCTTGTCGCCGTCGTTTATTGCCGGCCCGCTCTCGAAGGCAAGGTCGTCAATCAGTCGGATATGCTGCAGTACAAAGGTATGGCGCAGCAGTCGATGGAGTACAAGGAGAAGCACGGGCATTTTCCGCTCTGGACGGAAAGCGCCTTTGGCGGTATGCCGGCCTATACGATAGCGATGGATAATCCGGCGGTCCATCTGGGGCCTGTTGTCAGCATCATCTCGCTGGGTCTACCCCAGCCTATCAATTTCTTCTTTGTTGCCTGCATCTGTTTTTATATCCTCATGGTCGCGATGCGCATCAATCCCTGGATAGGGGTGCTTGCTGCGCTGGCCTATGCCTATAGCACCTATGACCCGGTGATCATCGTGACGGGTCACGTCACCAAGATGATGGCGCTGATGTATGCGCCCGGGATAGCGGCGGGTCTGCTGATGCTCTTCCAGCGCAAGTGGGTATGGGGAACGGTCTTGCTGATGCTGTTCTTCGCCCTGCAGCTGAGCACCAATCACCTCCAGATCGTCTATTATACGCTGATCTCGCTTGGGGTCGTCACGCTCTTCTACCTGGTCGACGCGATCCGGAAAGGGCACGGCAGGGATGCGGGCATGGTCGTCGGCCTGGCGGTCGTGGCGGGGCTTATCGGCTTCGGGACCAGCGCGCTGGGCAATCTGCCGGTCAACGAATATTCGAAGGAGACGATGCGCGGGGGAAGGACCGAGCTGACCAATAACACCAGCAAACAGGAAAGCCGCAGCGGTCTGAGCAAGGACTATGCTTTCCAGTGGAGCTATGGCGTCGGGGAGACGATGACGCTGGTGGTTCCCAACGTTTACGGCGGGGGCAGCGGCGGCAGCCAGATCGGCGATAATTCGAAATTTGCAGAGGCGGCGAGCACTGAGCTGGGACTGCCCGAGGACCGCGGCGTGGGTTTCGCCAACGGCTATGCCTACTGGGGTGCGCAGCCCTTTACGTCGGGCCCGGTCTACCTGGGTGCGATCATTGTCTTCCTCGCGATCCTGGGGCTGGTGGTCGTCAAGGGCTGGCTGAAATGGGGCCTGCTCGTTGCGGCCGTCATCGGCATCGTACTGGCCTGGGGCAAGAACTTTGCCGGCCTCAACTATTTCCTTTTCGATCATCTTCCGTACTACAATAAGTTCAGGGCGCCGGCGATGGCCCTGGTCATCCCGCAGCTGGCCTTCCCGATACTGGCCGCGCTGGGGCTGAACGAGCTGTTCAGCGCCGACTATACGCGGGCCGAGCTCTGGAAGAAATTCCGTACGGCGGCCTATATCACCGGCGGCCTGCTGGCAGTGCTTGT